>NZ_JAMYQW010000006.1:0-244458 GCF_040321085.1 Mesorhizobium sp. M0522 | reverse complement strand
CTGGTTCGTCTACGCCAAGCCGCCCTTCGCCGGACCCGAGGCCGTGCTGGCCTACCTGTCGCGCTATACCCACCGCGTCGCCATCTCCAACAGCCGGTTGATCGCGCTCGACGAGGCGGGCGTCACATTCCGCGTCAAGGACTACCGCCGCAATGGCAGCGAGCGCTACCGGACCATGACGCTGGAAGCGGGCGAGTTCATCCGCCGATTCCTGCTCCACGTGCTACCCAAAGGCTTCCATCGCATCCGCCACTATGGGCTGCTCGCCAGTGCGCACGCCAAGGCCAACATCGCGCGCGCTCGCGAACTTCTCGCCGCGCCGCAGCCCAAGGCCGAATGCAACGGAACGGGCGCCGATGCCGCCACGCCATCGGACTGGCGGCCGCCATGTCCATGCTGCGGCGGCAGGATGATCGTCATCGAGACCTTCGAACGCGGCGGCGACCGCGCCCGCGCGCCGCCTTGGACGAGGGCGCCATGACCACAAACCGCTCTTCATCGCTCTGCATACCCGCCGAGGACTCTGGTCGTCGGCGGCCCGAGGCGATCGTGCGTCTCCGGCCGATCGCATGTCCCGCACCATCTGCAGCGCCGAAACCGCCCGCTCTTCAAGGGCCGCATCGCAATGCGCACAGCCATCGCCAGCCCATCGAGCTACGCCTGCCCACCCACCAAGCCCATCGGTGCGGTCACAACGGACCAAGCCGAACCGTCAAATCCCCATAGCCGCAAAACCGAAATCTCCACCCCGCGGGTTCCTTCCCTGGAGGCTTCCGGACGCCGGCCTCGAGCCACGCCATCTCAGTAGACGGCCGGCATCCGAAACCCATCACAATCACAGGCATAGAGGCGAGCGAGCTACACGTCTGCTTTGAGGCGAAAGCAGCCGCCCGCAGCGTAGAAGTCAAATGGCTTGGGTCAGAACCTACCATTTACCAATGTCAGCTTCATGATTCATAGGCACAGTCTTGGGAGTCAGATGCGATGGCGGAGCGTCTCAATGATCACCGCCATCGCAGGCGAGAGCTGTCGCCTGCTCGGGTAGTAGAGGTGATAGCCCGCAAATGGCGGACTCCAGTCGTCAAGCACGAGCCTAAGGCATCCCTTGGCGATGTGGTGGCTGACGAGGTTTTCTGGGACATAGGCGATCCCGAAACCGCTTATCGCAGCCTCGATCATGGGAATGGACGAATTGAAGGTGAGTTGGCCTTCCACCCGCACACGAAGGTCGCGGCCATCCCTGGCGAATTCCCAGGCATATAATCCGCCGAACGTCGCCTGCCGCATATTAATGCAGTCATGATCGACCAGATCCTGCGGTGCGGTCGGAACCGGATGGCGGGAAAAGTACTCCGGCGAAGCCACGGCCACGAGCCTCCAATCCGGCCCGATGCGCACTGCGATCATATCCCTGTCGATGCTCTCACCAAGCCGCACGCCTGCGTCGAAGCGCTCCTCCACAATGTTCTTCATGCCGTTGTCGCTGTAGAGTTCGACGCACACGTCAGGATAGTCGCTGAGCAAGGGCTGCAGCTTCGGCCAGACGGTCGTCTGGAGCGCATGGTCGGAAAGCGTGATACGGACCGTTCCGGAGGGCTTGTCGCGAAAGGCCACCAGGCTTGCGAGGTCCGCTTCGATTTCCTCGAAGCGGGGAACAAGAGATTGGAAAAGTCGCTCGCCGGCCTCGGTCGGAGCGACGCTCCGCGTCGTACGCGTCAGCAGGCGGACGCCAAGACGAGCTTCAAGCTCCTTGATTGTCGAGCTCAGGGTCGACTGCGAGGTTCCGAGCTTGGCCGCCGCCTTGGTGAAGCTGCGCTCCCGGGCGACCGCCACGAACCAGAGCAAATCCTTCATGCCATCGCGCTGCATAGGGCACCTCCCGTCGGACATTTATATCATAAGCAGATAAGTCCATGCGAATTACTCAGTCTAATAGAATGGGTTCCTCTGCAATATCTTCCAGCATGGTGACGGGGATGGGCGGCTGATCCACCCCCGTCGCCTTGCAAGGATGCCAATTATGGAAACGACCTACGACACAAGGCTTGTCGAAGACCGCGCCGCATGGGGCGCGGTGCTGTCGATGGCTCTGTGTGTTTCCGTGCTCATCGCGTCGGAATTCATGCCGGTCAGCCTGCTGTCGCCGCTAGCGGCCGATCTCGGCATCACCGAGGGCCGCACGGGACAGGCGATCTCGATTTCGGGCGCTTTCGCCGTCGTGACCAGCCTGCTGGTCGCCGGCCTCACGCGCCGGATCGACCGCCGACTGGTCGTGACCGGCTTCACCCTTCTCCTCATCGTGTCCGGGCTCACTGTCACCTTCGCGCCGAACTACGCGTTCCTCATGGTCGGCCGGGCGCTGCTCGGCATCGCGATCGGCGGGTTCTGGTCGATGTCGACCGCGATCGTCATGCGCCTCGTGCCGCAAGACATGGTTCCGAAGGGTCTCGCCATGCTAAACGCTGGCAATGCCATTGCGGCCACCATCGCCGCGCCGCTGGGCAGTTTTCTTGGCGCCTATGTCGGCTGGCGCGGCGCTTTCTTCCTCGTCGTGCCGCTTGGGCTCCTGGCGCTGGTCTGGCAGTGGACAAGCCTGCCGGCGCTGCCCCCGCGCCGGAGGAAGCGTCCAGGCAATCCGCTGGCGCTCCTCGGCCGTCTTCCTGTCGCCACCGGCATGGCGTCGATCATGATGCTGTTCATGGGCCAGTTCGCGCTCTTCACCTATCTGCGGCCCTTCCTCGAGAGCGTCACTAGGGTCGACATCGCCGCGCTTTCGGCGATCCTGCTGGCGATGGGGCTGGCCGGGGTGCTCGGCACCCTCTGCATAGGCCGGCTTTTGCGCACGCGCCTGTTCAGCATCCTCATCGTCATCCCGCTGGTCATGGCCGCGCTGGCAGCTGCGCTCATCGCCCTCGGTGCCTTGCCGGTTCCCACAGCGCTGCTGCTCGTTGCCTGGGGCTTCTTCGGCACGGCCGCGCCCGTTGGCTGGGGCACGTGGCTCAGCCGGACGTTGCCGGACGACGCAGAGGCCGGCGGCGGGCTGCAGGTGGCAGTCATCCAGCTCGCCATTACAGGCGGCGCCGCGATCGGCGGCACGCTCTTCGATACGGTCGGCTGGTGGGGTGCATTCATTTTCGGCGCGGTGCTGCTCTGTGGATCGGCGCTCGCCGCCTTTGCAGCATCGCATTTGGCCCGGAGGTCGCAGCCATGACGGCAGCCATGACGATCGACCGTCCGGACCTCAGCCGCCGCGCGTTGCTCGGCGGCGCGCTCGCGGCAACGGTCCTGCCGCGGGCCGCCCGCAGCCAGCAGGGCAGCAACCCAGGCAGCCAGGAGCCCACCGACATGAGGATCAAGATGATTTTCAATGGCCGGACCATGACCGCCACGCTCTACGACAATCCGTCGGCGCGCGACTTCTTCACCATGCTGCCGCTCGATCTCACCATCGACGACTACGCGCATAACGAGAAGATTGCCTATCTGCCGCGCAAGCTGACGGAGGAGGGCAGCGGCCCGTTCGGCAACGAGCGGCCATACGACCTTTGCTACTTCATGCCCTGGGGCAATCTGGCCATGTTCTACGCCGACTACCGCCATCCCGGGCTGATCAGGCTCGGCCGCTTCGACGCGGGCGAAGAGGCCCTACACGTAAGCGGCAAGTTCCCGCTTCGCATCGAACGCATCTGACAGGAGATCACCATGGATATTCTTCGCGCAGGCACCAGGCCGTCTGGCGAGGGGCCTTCCGACTGGTTCACCGGCACGGTCCGCATCGATCCGCTGTTCAACCCGTTCGACGCCGCGCGCGTGCAGGGCGCGCAGGTGACGTTCGAGCCGGGCGCCCGCACCGCCTGGCACACGCATCCGCTTGGACAGACGTTGATCGTCGTCTCCGGCCTCGGCCTCGTTCAGAGCGAGGGCGGGCCGGTCGAGGAGATCCGTCTCGGTGACGTTGTCTGGTTCGCACCCGGCGAGAAGCATTGGCACGGTGCCTCACCCGAGACGGCCATGATCCACATTGCCCTCCAGGAGGTCAAAGACGGCAAGGTGGTGGACTGGCTGGAACACGTCAGCGACGCCGACTACGGCGCCTGACATCGATTGAACGAAAGGAAAGCAAAATGCTCGCAACCGTTCTTCATAAGCCCGGCGACATCCGCTGCGAGGAAGTCGAAGACCCAAGGATCCTTCGCCCGACGGATGCTATCATCAAGCTCTCGGCGAGCTGCATCTGCGGCTCGGACCTGTGGCCCTATCGCGGGCTGCAGCCGGTCAACGGCCCGATGCATATGGGCCACGAATATTGTGGCATCGTCGTCGAGGTCGGCGCAGAGGTGGGCACGGTCCGTCCCGGCCAGTTCGTCGTCGGCTCGTTCTGCCTCTCCGACAATACCTGCCCGCATTGCCGCTTCGGCTTCCAGTCGTCCTGTGTGCAGCGCGAGTTCATGTCGGGCGCGCAGGCGCCTTACGCCCGCGTGCCGTTGGCGGATGGCACACTGGTCGCCACCGCCGAGGTGCCGCCGGCCGAACTCATCCCTGACCTGCTGGCTGTGTCCGATGTGCTCGGCACCGGCTGGTATGCGGCCGACGCAGCCGAGGTCCGAGAAGGATCGACGGTGGTGGTGGTCGGCGACGGTGCGGTCGGCCTGATGGGCGTCCTCGCGGCCAAGGAGATGGGCGCTGAGCGCATCATCGCCATGAGCCGGCACGCCAGCCGCCAAAAACTCGCCCGCGAATTCGGCGCGACCGACATCGTCGCTGAGCGCGGCGAGGAAGGTGTGGCCCGGATCAAAGGGCTCACTAAGGACGTCGGCGCGGACTCGGTGCTGGAATGCGTTGGCACGGCGGAATCCTTCGACCAGGCGCTGGCCTGCTCTCGCCCCGGCGGCACCATCGGCTATGTCGGCGTGCCGCATGGCGTGAGCTTCGATGGCCAGAATCTCTTCTTCGGCCAGAAGCGCATGCTGGGCGGCCCCGCGCCGGTGCGCCGCTTCCTGCCCGACCTCATGGACCGTGTGCTCAAGGGCAGGATCAAGCCCGGCAAGGTCTTCGACCTCAAGCTGCCGTTGGCCGAGGTCGCTGAAGGCTACCGCGCCATGGACGAGCGGCGCGCCATCAAGGTCATGCTTTCGGTGTAAGCGAAGATTGGGCGGACGGCCTGTCCGCACCCACAAACGAGAAAAAGAACAACGACATATGACGATGAGATTGAAGATCGCTGCCCTTGCGCTTGCGCTTTCGGTCGCCACGCCGGCTTTCTCCCAAGAGTCCCCGATCATCGGCGCATGGCGCATGAGGTCGCTCGAGGCCGGTGCCGAGGGAAACCTCAAGCCCGTGCCATATTCCGGCCAGGTCATCTTCACCGAGGCCGGCACCCTCTCGGTGCAGGCCCAGAACCCCGACGCTAAGGCGCCGGACACGCCTTACACGGCGAATGGCTACGAAGCCTATTACGGGCCGGTCGCCATCAACGACCAGGACAAGACCTTCGTCATCACGATCGAGTCCTCCCTGGTCCGCAACCTTGTCGGGAAGAGCATGAAACGCAAATTCGAAGTCTCGGACAACAAACTGGTCCTGACGCCGGACAATCCGGCCGAAGGCTGGCGCGTGACCTACGAACGTTACTGATCGGAACAGCCCGGCTGTCAACGTGTTATCGGTGGCCACAATGGCGCGGACTTCTGACCGAAATGGCGCGATGGCGGAACTGGTGCCAATCATGGCGGCTGTCTTCGCCGGCTTCCTCCTGATCGGCTTGGCGCTACCCGTCCTGCCGCTGCATCTTCACCAGCAGCTCGGCTTCGGCCCCTTCGCAGTCGGGCTGGTGACGGGCAGCCAGTTCGTCGCCTCGATGCTGTCGCGCATTGGAGCCGGAAATTATGCCGATGGGCGCGGCGGCAAGCGGGCCGTCGTCGTCGGCCTCATTGCCGCTGTCCTGGCGGGGTTCATTTACCTCGGCTCGCTGGCATTGCTCGACCGGCCGGTAGCGTCCGCATCGGCGCTCTTCGCCGGGCGGGCGGTACTGGGCGCGTCTGAGAGCTTCATCATCACAGGCGGCGTCGCCTGGGGCCTCTCCCTTGCGGGCGGACAAAACTCCGGAAAGGTCTTAGCCTGGGTGGGCACGGCGATGTTCGCGGCGCTCGCGCTAGGCGCGCCGATCGGATCTGCGCTTTACGCGGCGAGCGGCTTCGCCGCGATCGCACTCGCGACGGTCGGCCTGCCGCTTGCGACGCTGCTTGCCATCCTGCCTATGCGTGGCACCAGCCTCGCCGCGAGCGCCGCACGACAGTCATGGACGAGCGTGGCGCAAGCGGTCTGGCTTCCCGGCGTCGGAGCTGCTTTCAGCAGCCTTGGCTATGGCGCGATCCTGTCCTTTGGCGCGCTGCTCTTTGCCGAACGCGGCTGGCAGCCGGTCTGGCTTCCCTTCACCACTTATGCCGCGTCGCTGATCGCGGCAAGGCTGTGCTTCGGCCACCTGCCTGACAGGTTAGGGGGCGCGCGCGTCGCCGTGATCTTCGTGGCGGTCGAGGCGGCAGGGCTGATGCTGATCTGGCTTGCGCCTGGGCCCGTTCTCGCCGCCATCGGAGCGGGCCTGACTGGCCTCGGCTACTCGCTGGTCTATCCCGGTTTCGGTGCCGAGGCCGTAACCCATCTTCCACCACGCAGCCGCGGCCTGGCCATGGGACTCTACACCGTCTTCCTCGACGTGGCGCTCGGCTTCGGCAGTCCGGCGCTCGGCTTGGTCGCTGGGTCGGCCGGGCTGCAATTCGTCTTCTTCGCCGTCGCGACGGCGACGCTTCCGGCGTTGGGCATCGCTCTGCTGCTGGGTCGCCGTAACGCTCCACTATAGAGCCGGATAGTCTGGGCTCGAGATGTCGCGCAACTACGATCGCTCCCGCTTCGCGAGAAGCTGAGGCATCAGCCGAACCTGCTTTTGGTGGCGATAGAGGCCGATCAGGTCGTCGGATCGATCATGGCCGGGTATGACGGCCATCGAGGGTGGATATCGCGCATCGCTATCTTGCAGTCCCATCGCCAAAAAGGGATCGGCGAGGCCCTCATCCATGAGGCCGAAAGGCGGCTCGCCGGCCTTGGTTGCATAAAGATCAACCTCCAAATTGTCGCTTCCAATTCGACGGTTCTTGGGTTCTACCGAAAGTGCGGATACGAGGTCGAGGAGCGCATAAGCATGAGCAAACTGTTACCGAAAGTTTGAGGTGCTCCGCCGATTAACTCGTCGTCGCGGCTCGGCGGCTCAGGTCCGTTGGAATCTTGCTGCCGGTCATTATTGTGGCAGGCGAACCTCTCCGGGTGAATCGCGCTGCGGGATACGGCCGACGGCCGAAGCCGGGCGAAGTCCAGCCAGCCGGAGGGAGCCCTACATACGGTCGAATTACTGGAGCAGTGAGGACATGCATGCAGATCGCATCCAAGCCACGCGTCCGCCTGGCAAGCCGTCAGGAACTGGATGGAATTGGGTTGCTCGTCTCAGAGGCTTTCGCATCGTTACGGCCCGTTCTGGCACCGCACATCTTCGAGCCCTACGTCAAGGATGCGCGGGATGTCGCGGGGAGATGGGCGAAAGCTAGCGTCGCGGTGCTCGAAGCCGAGGGACGCCTCGTCGGGACGGTCACCTACTACGCCGATGCCGCCTTTGACGGCATGGGCTGGCCGCCCGGGCTGGCAGGCCTCAGGACTCTCGCGGTTGTTCCCTCGGCACAGGGCCGCGGATATGGCCGCGCGCTTTGCGAATGGTGCGTCATGCAAGCGCGTCTGCAGGGCTCAGGCGGCCTTGCGCTTCACATTGCCTCGTCCATGACGTCTGCATACAAGCTGTATGAAAGCCTTGGCTTCGAGAGACGCCCCGCCCACGACCTTTTCGCCTCCGACATTATTGGCTTTGATCCAGCACTCGGCGATCAGCAGATCATCGCCTACCTGCTGCCGCTCAAGCAGGTCGAGAGCAGCCGCGATCGATAATGTTCGACCGCCGTTTGAACGGACGGAGGCATCATCTCGCTTCCGGATGCTGTCCGCAGCTTCCACCGTTTGTCTCGATGCGAGCAGCTCCTAGTCTTTCGTATAGTCAGGCCCAAAACGAGTCGGCAGGTTGTCGGCGAGTTTCAACCAAGGGAGCTTCTCCTCAAAAGCGACATGCAGCGTAGGTGCAAATTTTTCTGGCTCCTCCATCGCTGCCGCAAAAAAATGCATGACATCAGACATGTTCTTTGGGCGGAAGGACAGCGGCGTGCCACAGTGATCGCAAAATGTTCTTTCCACACCGGGAGAAGAGTTGAATACCTTCGGTAGCTTGCCCAGCCATCGCCATTGGCCGTTCAAGACGCCAATATAGGAGGTCATCGGCGCAGAACATTGCCGCCGACAACTTTCACAATGACAGACCACGCAGGCCTGTGCCGGGCCATCGACTTCAAAGGCAATAGCGCCACATAAGCAATGACCACGCATGCAAATTCTCCTTGAGCCAACAAGGACAGCTTCATGCCTGGGCGTGAGGGAGGCGCCATGAAATGCGTCGAGCTGGCGCCCAATTCCGACATTCGGCGCTGGCGATTGTCCTCGCGTGCGCGAGGCGTTGCCTCCAAGCTGCCTTCACTACCCCCTTTCGGCATATTGAAATGTTCGTAGAGTTTCTCCGCCGGGCCGCTGAATTCAGGGCCTGGCAGGTCTATCGCAACCCGAACACTACAGTGGAATTGCGGTCACTTCCTTGGCCGTTCGGATCACGAACATCGTGTGGTATCGCGCGACGTTGCTTCGGTCTCGGAACAGTCGCTCGCACAGCGCATCGAACTCTTCCATATCCGTCAGGCGGAGCATGAGGACGGCGTCGGTTTCGCCGCTCACACTGTAGGCCTGAGTGACGGCCGGTTCCTGAGCGGCCAACTCGAGAAAGTCCCTCATATACTGCTCGCCATGACGCTCCAGTTCGACGGCGACGATCGCCTTCAAGCCCCGGCCAGCCTTTGCCGGTGCGAGAAGCGCGACAACGCGGCTGATGACACCGCTCTTCTTCAGTCGTCGTATGCGGCGCAGGCAGCTCGAAGGGGAAAGCCCGACTAACCCCGCCAGTTTGGCGTTAGTTCGTGAGGCATCATCCTGGAGCAGGTTGAGAAGCCTTCTGTCGATCTTGTCCATGTCGGTCGCGCTCATCGTCGGTGCGTTGCAATTTTATTGCACGGAATCGCAAACTTTGACCACAAATGCGAAGCGTCTCACGCTACTCAGACGGCTCCAGGAATGATGGAGCAGCATGATGGCAATTTGCGCCGCCTTCTATCGCAAGACATTGGAGACGCTTGAAATCTATTGGGAACTGGTTCGCGTGATCGTTCCGGTTGCGATTGCCACGCGGCTGCTGCAGGACCTTGGCGTCATCCAGGCGATTTCTCCGTTCTTCTCCCCGCTCATGTTGCAGGTGGGGTTGCCACCTGAACTCGCCTTTGCCTGGCTGACGGGATTGCTGGTCGGGATCTGGGGCGCGCTTGTGATCGTACTCACCTTGGTTCCGGTTTCGGCGCTCAGCACTGCCGACATGACGGTTCTTTCGGCTCTCTTGCTGTTTGCACATGCCATTCCGATCGAGCAACGGATCATTCAGAGGGCCGGGCCGAGCTTCCTGGTCACCGCGGCGCTTCGTATTGGCGGGGGTTTGGTCTTTGCTGTCCTTCTGCATCAGATATTCGCCGTGACCGGATGGCTGTCAGGACCGGTGAAGCCGGCGTGGATGCCGACGAATGAAAGCACCGACTGGGGCGGCTTTCTCCTGGGTACGCTCAAAACCCTGGGCATCATGCTCGTTGTTCTGCTTGCGCTGAGCTGGGTGATCGAGCTTCTCAAGATGTCGGGCATTTTGGAGTGGATGAACAGAGGGCTTGCACCGCTCTTTCGGCTCGCCGGCATCGAAAAGCAGACGGTACCTTTCGCCGCTGTTGGCCTGTTTCTCGGGATTTCCTATGGCGCAGGACTGCTGATCCGCGAGGCGCGCACGCCTAGCGCCGAGCCGCGTCAGATATTCCTTGCCTGCGTGTTCATGGGTTTTGCCCATAGCCTCATTGAGGATACGTTGGTCGTTGTCACACTTGGCGCTGATGTTACGAGCGTGCTTCTCGGTCGCCTAGCGTTTGCCGTGCTCGCGACCGCCGTGATCGCAAAAGTAATCAAGGCGGTTCCCGACGCTCTTTTCTTCAAGACACTCTTCCACAAGGAAGAAGACAGTCCGCGCAATCGGATTTCGGAGCCCGCGATTAGCGGGCCGTTGACGTGAGCCCTCCTTACGCAGCAGCCGACATGTGTGTCGCATCGCTATCGGGACAGGACGCGGCTACCCCTCTCCCGACAGATCGCGCCGCGCCTTGTCGAGTTCCTCGGCATAGCGCCGCATCAGGTGGCCTTCGGTCAGCAGACCGACCACCTTGCGATCGGTGAAATCTTCGACCACCGCCAATTCCTCGGCGCCGGCGCGCTGGAAGGTCTCGGCGGCCGTCTGCACGTTCATGCTCGGCACCAGCACCGCATCCCTGAATTTGGCGAAGGACAGCACCGGCATCTCGTCATCCGACAAATGGCTGTGCAATTCGGCGACGATCAGCACGCCGACATAATGCAGGTCGGCGTCAACCGCGATGACGCGCTGCGAGGCACCGAGCGGCACCTGCTTGCGGAATTCCGCAAGCGTCGTCGAGGCGTCGATGGTGCGGACATCCTTTCGCATCATCGAGCCGACAGTCAGGCTCCGCATCCAGCCGACATCATGCGCGCTGCGGATCGTTTCGCCGCGCAGGTGAAAGCGCCATGTCGAGAAGGAATAGCCGAACGTTTCGCGCACCAGGATCGCCGCCATGAGCGAGGCGGCCAGCACCACGCCGGTCAGCGTCAGGTCGCGGGTCGATTCCAGCGCCAGGAAGGTCATCGTCAACGGGCCGCCGACGACGCCGACGGCGAGCGAGGTCATGCCGACGACGGCGGCGACGGCAGGGTCGATGCCGGTCGCCGGCGAGACGAATGCCATCGCGCCGGCAAACATCTTGCCGAGCAGCGCGCCGAGAAACAACGAGGCAAAGAACAAGCCGCCGCGGAAGCCGGAGCCGAGCGAGATCGCCGAGGCCGCCAGCTTCAGCACGAAGACGCTGGCCACCACGGCCAGCCCGTAATTCATCGCGAATTCGCGGTGCAGCGCGCCATGGCCGCTGGACAGGACCTGCGGCGTGACCAGCCCCAGCAGCCCGACCATCACGCCGCCGAAGGCGGGGCGCAGCGAGGCGTCGATCGACAGCCGGGCAAAGAGGCGCTCGATCAGGCTCACCAGATGCATGATGGCGATGGAAGCACCGCCGCCCAGAAGCCCGAGCAGCATGAACGGCAAATACTGGCTGACGGTGAGCTGCGGCAGACCGGCGAGCTCCAGCGGAAACGGCACGCCGCCGAACACCTCTGCGGTCAGCGAGGCCGAGATCGCGGCGGCCATCACCGGCGCAACATTGGCGACCGAGTAGATGCCGATGACTAGCTCGAAACCGTAGAAGGCGCCGGTCAGCGGCGCGTCGAAGGCGGCGGCGATCGCGCCGGCGGCACCGCAGCCGACCAGGATGCGGACATCGTTGCGGCGCAGCCTGAACAAGCGCGCCAGCCGCGACGCCAGGCCCGAACCCACCTGCGTATAGCCGGCCTCGAGCCCGACCGAAGCGCCGAAGCCGCTCGAGATCATCGTCTGCCCGGCGATGATGAAGGTGTCGGTCAGCGACATGCGGCCGCCATAAAGCGCGTTGGCTTCGATCGGATCGACCGGCGTGCGGAACTTCCGCTTTCTCAGCCAGATCACCGTCAGCCCGAGCAGGATGCCGCCGATCGCCGGGATCAGCGCCTGCTCCGGCCTTTGCAGCGAAAACATCGCCGAAAGCCGACCGCCGGGCTGAACGCCGAACATAAGCCCGTGCAGGACCTGCACCAGTCCGCTCATGCCGGTGACCAGCGCACCCGCCATCACCCCGCCAGGGCAGCCAGAATGACGACGGCAATACCGCGCGCCTCGAGCAGCGGGATCGATCTGATCAGCACCGCGCGCAACCGGCGGGCATAGACTTGCGGTTCGTTTCTGGGCGGTTCGTTTCTGGAAAGCACCGGGGCGGCTCGCCGATATTCGTGGGTGCCTGATACCCTCGGCAACATCGCGTGGCAACATGCAGGCCGCCGAGGTGTCATGCCCGCGTGATGCTGCGGCGATAAACCCCATCTTCATCTCGGGGAGCCGCGTTGACGTAAACGTCAACCCGAAGCTATATGCGCCGGCGACCGTGATCGCGAAATGCGCAAGACGGCGACTTCGGCCAGATCGAAGTGTCCCGGATCGAAGTGCCAATGAGCGACAAACGCAACGAGACGAGGAGAACCGCCATGGGCGTTCAGGAAATTGCCGACAAGATCAGCGCGCGCGTGGCGAGTGCCGGGTTCGACCGTTCCGTGAAGTTCGATACCGGCGGCGACGGTGTCATCGTCATCGACGGCGCTGATGTCTCGACCATCGACGGGCCGGCCGACTGCACCATAAAGCTTTCGCTCGACGATCTGGACTCGCTGATATCAGGCGACCTCAACCCGACCATGGCCTTCATGTCCGGCAAGATAAAGGTCGAAGGCGACATGAGCGTCGCCATGGCGCTCAGCCAACTGATCGGCTGATCGCTTGAGGTGAAACAAGCCGCCGCACGATGGCGGGCGGCTTGCTTCGAACCATCAGGCAGCGAGCGGCAGTCTTCGCGCCTTCAGCTTGCGCCCTGCCGCCTTCAGCGTGCCTTGCGCGCCGTCGAGTGCGCCGACAACCAGTTCCCGCGCCAGCAGGCGGTGCCGCTCGTAAGGCCCCGGCATGGCCAGCGAGCCGGTCTTTGCGGCCGAAAACCCGAAGCGCTCGTAATAGGGCGCGTCGCCGACCAGCAGGATCGCCGCATGGCCAAGCCGCTCGGCCTCAGTGACCGCATGGCGCATCAGCGCCGAGCCGATGCCGGCATTTTTCAGCGCCGGGTCGATCGCAAGCGGGCCGAGCAGCAGCGCTGCCGTGCTGCCCTCGCCCAGCACCACGTCCCACAGCCGCACCGTGCCGGCAACAGTGCCCGACGCGTCGCGCGCGACAAAGGCCAGGCCTTCCGAAGGCCGGCGGCCGCGCCGCAGCTTTTCCGACGACTTCTTCCGGCGCTTCGGCCCCATGGCGCGATCGAGCAAAGCCTCGCGAGCCGGGACGTCGGCGGCGGTTTCGGCGACGACCGCAATCTCCCCCCTCGAGGGGGAGATGTCGCCGAAGGCGACAGAGGGGGTTGTCGCGCGTGAAGCGCCGGCCTCCATCTGCGGCAGGAGGCCGAGTCCAGTCGAACCGACCCCCTCTGGCCGCTTCGCGGCCATCTCCCCCTCGAGGGGGGAGATTCCCACGCCTTCAACGATGAGATCTGCAATGTTCATTTCCGCGATCCTTCACAAGCGGATTGTTCCACAGGCGAGCCCGGGCGGGCGACAGGCGCCCACCGGGGATGATCTGAGCAACTCTTGCGAGCCCTCAGATCACGTAGGATCGGAGAGGCTCGAAGCCGTTGAAGGCGACCGAGGCGTAGGTCGTCGTGTAGGCGCCGGTGCCCTCGATCAGCACCTCGTCGCCGATGGTCAGCGATAAGGGCAGCGGGTACGGCGTCTTTTCGTACATCACGTCGGCCGAATCGCAGGTCGGGCCGGCGAGCACGCAAGGCGCGGTCTCGCTGCCGTCATGCGCGGTGACGATCGGATAGCGGATCGCCTCGTCCATGGTCTCGGCAAGACCGCCGAACTTGCCGATGTCGAGGAACACCCAGCGCACATTGTCGTTATCGGCCTTCTTCGAGATCAGCACGACCTCCGACTTGATCACCCCGGCATTGCCGACCATGCCGCGGCCCGGCTCGATGATCGTCTCGGGGATGGCGTTGCCGAAATGCTTCCTGAGCGCCGAGAAGATCGCCTGGCCATAGGCCTGCGCCACCGGCACATCCCTGAGATAGCGGGTCGGGAAGCCGCCGCCCATATTGACCATCTTCAGCACGATGCCTTCGTCGGCCAGCGTCGCGAACACCTTCTTGGCGTCGGCCAGCGCGCGATCCCAGGCGGTCAGGTCGGTCTGCTGCGAGCCGACATGGAATGATACGCCATGGGCGTCGAGGCCGAGCGCCCTGGCATGGCGCAGCACGTCGACCGCCATCGCCGGCACACAGCCGAACTTGCGCGACAGCGGCCATTCGGCACCCTCGCCGTCGGTCAGGACGCGGCAGAACACACGGGCGCCGGGAGCGACGCGGGCGATCTTCTCGACCTCCTCGACGCAGTCCACCGCAAACAGCCGGATGCCGAGCTGGTAGGCGCGCTGGATGTCGCGCTCCTTCTTGATGGTGTTGCCGAAGGAGATGCGGTCCGCCGGCGCACCGGCGTCCATCGCCATCTCGACTTCGGCAACGGAAGCGGTGTCGAAGGACGAGCCCATCGCAGCAAGCAGGCGCAGGATTTCCGGCGCCGGATTTGCTTTCACCGCATAGTAGATCTTGGAATCGGGAAGCGCCTTCTCGAAGGCGCGGAAATTGTCGCGCACGACATCGAGGTCGACGACGAGGCACGGGCCGTTCGGACGTCGGGTGGCGAGAAAGTCAAGGATGCGCTGGGTAGCCATCGGGGTCTCTCCATCAGCGCCTTTCGGCGCGCACAAAGGCTTGCGGACGCGGGCTCTCGGCCTCGCGAACACGCGGTGGACAAAGGCGGGACGGAAATCCATGGAACCAGCCGGTGGAGACCCCGGAACCATGAAGCGCCGTCTCGCGGCGGTGAACCTTGGCCTTGCCCGGCCTCGGTTCGCTTTGTCTGCCTTGGCTTGGATGGGAGACCCGTCCGCACTGCCGGCAATGAAGGTGTGCCTCTTCAGTAACCCCGGTCTTTGGACGACCGGCAGAACACCAGAAAGGCCCGCACCGTCGTTGCTTCAAGGTGTCCTCGGTTGGCGGTTGGCCGCTAAACCGACTGGAGGGGATGGCTCCAGTTACCTTACCGATTGCCCTCACCATTCGAGGATCGGCGGACACCCACAGGCACGTGCGACTTTGGGCAAGCGCGATATAAGATCGAAAGATTTCACAATCAATAAAAATCGTATCGCAGGTTGTAAAATTTGTGGCATCGAACAATGCTGCGGGACCAGAAGAACAATGCTGCGGCAAGCACACCCGGATATCGAACGCATGACAGGCACTCGCGGCCCGCTGAACGCTTTTCTCGATCTTGATCAAGTCCCTGTTACCAATGCGCAATCCGGCCCGCTTGCCGGCTTGCGGTTGGCCGTCAAGGATATCTTCGACGTCGCCGGGTACCGCACCGGTTGCGGCAATCCGCAGAAATACCGCGAAGCCTCGCCGGCCACGGCCACCGCGCCGGCCGTCCAGACGCTGCTTGATTCGGGCGCCCGCTTCGTCGGCAAGACGCAGACCGACGAACTCGCCTTTTCCCTGCTGGGGCTGAACGCGCATTTCCCATCGCCGATCAATCCGGCGGCACCCGACCGCGTCACCGGCGGCTCGTCCTCGGGTTCTGCTTCTGCAGTCGCCGGCGGGCTGGCCGATATCGCCACCGGCTCCGACACCGGCGGCTCGATCCGTGCGCCGGCAAGCTTCTGCGGCCTGATCGGCCTCAGGACCACGCATGGCCGCATTTCGCTCGACGGCGCCATGCCGCTGGCGCCTTCGCTGGACACGTTCGGCTGGTTTGCCAGGGATATCGTCACCTACGAAAAGGTCGGCACGGTGCTGCTCGGCGACGATCCGCACCGCCACGAACTGGTACGCCCTCTTGCCCTCGACGCGCTGGACAGCCTCGTGCTCGGCCCGCTGGAGGCCGAGGAATATCGCGCCATGGTCCGCAGTGTCGCTTCGGTGCTGGGCGCGCCGCGCAGCGTTGGCCCGCTGTCGCATTCCACCGACGATCTTTATTGGTGCTTCCGCAAGCTGCAAGGCTATGAAGCCTGGCAAAGCCACGGCGCCTGGATCGCTGGCGGCGACCGCATGCTGGGACCCGGCGTCAAGGAGCGCTTCGAGCATGGCGCGACCGTCGGCCCGGCAACCGCGCAGCACGAAACGGAACGTCGCGTTTCGTTTCGCCTCGAGCTTACCGACCTGCTTGGCGAGGACGGCGTTCTTGTGCTTCCGACCGCTCCGGGTGCCGCGCCGCTCAAGGCCGAATTATTTGATGATTTGCAGATCTATCGCGAGCGCGCGCTGAGATTGCTGTGTCTTTCCGGCCTGTCTGGATTTCCGCAGATCACGCTGCCGCTCGGCAAGACCGGCGGGGCGCCGTTCGGTCTTTCGCTGCTCGGCCCGAAGAACAGCGACCGGCAGTTGATTACGCTCGCCGCCCGCATCCTTTCAGCCCACCAAGGAGGCGCATGACATGGATACGCTGACCCGCATGCGCGCCTTCATCGATGTCGTCGAGGCCGAAGGCTTTTCGGCGGCGGCACGCAAGATCGGCCGCTCGAAGGCGCTGCTGTCGAAATATGTGCGCGAGCTGGAGGACGAGCTCGGCGCGCTACTGCTCAACCGCACCACCAGGCAGTTCTCGATGACCGAAGCCGGCCACACCTATTACCGGCGCGCCTCGGAGATCGTGCGCGAGGTCGACAGCCTTGCCGATGCGGTGCGCGAATCCTCCGGCGACGTGCGCGGCAGGATCAAGCTGTCGGCGCCGCGTACTTTCGCCGACGCGCCGATCGGCCAGTCGCTGATCGATTTCGCCAAGCAGCATCCCGACATCGTGCTCGACATCCATCTCGACGACCGTTTCGTCGATCTGGTCGAGGAGGGCTTCGATCTGGCGGTGCGCATTTCGCGGCTGGAAAATTCCTCGCTGATCGCCAGGCGCCTGGCGCCATTTTCGGTACGGCTTTGCGCGTCTCCCGAACTGATCGCCAGGCACGGCATGCCGGTCAGGGCGCAAGACCTTGCCCGCGTGCCCTGCATCATCGACACCAATGGCCGCTGGCTGACCAACTGGCCGTTCAAGGGCGACGGTGCCGATACTGTGAGCGTTTCGGTCTCTGGCCCGATCGAGGTCAACAGCCCGATGGCGGCGAGGGCGGCCGCCGTGGCTGGATTGGGATTTTCCATCCTGCCGGATTTTATCGCCGCGCCCGACATCGAAAGCGGCAAGCTGGTGACTGCGCTGGATGACCGCATTCTGCCCGGCGGCGGCATTTTTGCCGTCTATCCGCACCGGCGCTATCTGCCTGCAAAAGTTCGCGTTTTCGTCGACTTCCTGGTGCAGTGGTTCAAGACGCTGGACAACGCATGAGCTTTCAGCCGCGTTGCGGTCCCATTTTCGCCCCCTTTCTGGTAACTGTCGGCAATTCACCGAAGCCGATTGAATCGCGACCGAGAATGCACCTGAAACAGCAAGCCATCATGCTGGCTTCGGCCTTGACCGCGACGTTTGCCGCCGTCGGGCCGGCTGAGGTGCATCCCCACGTCTTCGCCGAAGCCCGCCTCGAAGTGGTCCTCGGCCCGGATCACCAAACTGTGAAGGCATTGCGCCATGTCTGGCGCTTCGATGATTTGTTTTCGAGCACGGTGATGATGGAGTTCGACAAGAATTCCGACCTGAAACTCGACGACAAGGAGCTGAAGGATGTCGCCGACACCGTCCATGCCTCGCTTGCCGAATTCAACTATTTCCAGCTCGTTACCGTCGACGGCAAGGACGTGGCAATGACCCCGCCGCCTCATTTGATGGCCAATTTCGACAATGACCAGTTGATCATCCTGTTTGAATCTGAACCGAAGGTGCCGATCAAACTGAGCGGCAAGATAGATATCGGCGTCTACGACCCGACCTTCTACACCGCGATCGATTTCACCGAGGATGCCAATCTGCAGGTCGATGGGTTGCCCCCGACCTGCACCAGCAAGGTTGTCCGCCCGAACCCGGACGAGGCGATCGCCCAGAACCAGAAGACCCTGACCGAGGCCTTCTTCAACGATCCGACAGGCACCGACATGAGCAAGATCTTTGCCACCAAGCTTGAACTGACCTGTCAGCCGGAAGGATAGATCCAGTGACCAAACCGTTCCTGCGTTTGGCATTCGGTCTTCTGGCCGTCGCCTTTGTGATGACGCACTTTCTCGGCTCCGCCCACGCCCAGAGTTCACTCGGCATCGGCACCAATGACGGCATGGCTCCAACCGCCACCGGCCCGTTCGCCCACATCCTGATGTGGATCAATCTGCGCCAGCAGGAATTCTATCATGCGCTTGCCGGCGCGATGAAGGCGATGCGCCAGGACGGTAGCAAGCTGTGGCTGCTCATCGGCCTGTCCTTTGCCTATGGCATTTTCCACGCCGCCGGCCCCGGTCACGGCAAGGCGGTGATCTCTTCCTACATGGTGGCCAATGAAGTGGCGCTCCGGCGCGGCATCATGCTGTCCTTCGTCTCGGCCCTGCTGCAGGCGCTGACCGCGATCGTGGTGATGCTGGTCGCCTATTTCTTGCTGCGCGGCACTGCTGTCTCGATGACAGACGCCGCATGGTTCCTCGAAATCATGAGCTATGTCTTCGTCACTCTGTTCGGCGCCTGGCTGCTGTGGCGCAAGGCCGGCCCGGCCATCCTTCGCCTGTTCGGCGCAAATCCGGGCTACAGCCTCTCGGCTGCCCATGCCGGCCATTCACATGCCGGCCATTCACATGCCCATGCGGCACATTCCCACGCGCTTGATGCGCATGACCACCACGATCATGCGCATGACCATCACGATCACGGCGCCCACGACCACCACCACGCCCATGCTGCACACGATCACCACAGCCATGCGGCGGGCGAGGTCAGCGACACCTGCGGACACTCGCATGCGCCCGACCCGGCGCTGCTTTCCGGTGATCGCTTCGATTGGCGCACGGCCTGGTCGGCGGTGGCTGCCGTCGGCATCCGCCCCTGTTCAGGCGCGCTGATCGTGCTGAGCTTCGCCTTGCTGAACGGGCTGTGGTTCGGCGGCATCCTGTCGGTGCTGGCCATGGCGCTCGGCACCGCAATCACCGTCTCGGCCCTGGCGACGCTTGCGGTGACCGCGAAGAACTGGGCGGTGTATTTCGCCGGCGACGGCCGCATGGGCAACCGCATCCATTCCTTCGTCGAGATCGGCGGCGCCGCCTTCGTCTTCCTGTTCGGCCTGCTGCTGCTCTCGGCCAGCCTGACTGGCGCCTGACGCCCAGGCGCGGCTCTCCCTTCTCCCCTTGTGGGAGAAGGTGTCGCCGAAGGCGACGGATGAGGGGTGTTCCAGCTTGGCACCGACAGCGCTTCGTCCAGCACCCCTCAACGTCTTGGCGCTACGCGCCAATCCACCTTCTCCCACAAGGGGAGAAGGGAAAGGACTGAGCCACCTTAGATCCTGCCCCCCAACTCGTCCTCGATATGGACGCGGATGATCTCGTCGAAGCTCGTTTCGGCGGCAAAGCCAAGTTCCCTCGAGCGCCGCGCCTCGAAGCGCGTCGGCCAGCCCTTGACGATCGCCCAGATCGTCTCGTCGGGCTCCTCGCGGATCAGTTTCACCGCCTTGGCGCCGGCGACACGTTCCAGCGCTTCGATCTGTTCGCCGACGGTGACGGCGACGCCCGGCATCGTCAGGTTGCGGCGCGGGCCGACGGCACTGCCGTCGATCTGAGCCGCATGGATCAGGAAATTCACCGCCGAACGCGGGCTGGCGTGTGTGTGGACGACCGAGCGCGGCACCGGCAGGATCGCTTCATGGCCGCTCAGCGGCTCGCGGATGATACCGGAGAAGAACCCTGAGGCCGCCTTGTTCGGCTTTCCCGGCCTGACGCAGATGGTCGGCAGCCTGATGCCGATGCCGTCGAAGAAGCCGCGCCGCGTGTAGTCGGCAAGCAGCGCCTCGCCGATCAGCTTTTGCGTGCCGTAGGAGGTCAGCGGCGTCGGATGGAACTCGTCCGGGATGACATCCGGGAATGGGGCGCCGAACACGGCGATCGACGAGGTGAAGACGACGCGCGGCGCAAACCCCGCTAGCCTTATGGCATCGAACAGCGCCCTTGTGCCGTCGAGATTGACGCGATAGCCGAGATCGAAATTGGCCTCCGCCTCGCCCGACACCACCCCGGCGAGATGGAAGATCACGTCGGGGCGCGGCGCGACCAGATTTGCCGTCGCGCCCGGCGCTGCAAGGTCGCCGGTGTGGACGCTAATGCCGACGCTGTCGAGGACCGGCGCCTGCGGCGGCACGATGTCGTGAAGGTCGAGCGCGGCGATCTTGCGGCCGCCGAGCGTCCCGTCCTTGGCCAACCTGGCGATGAGCTTGTGGCCGACCATGCCTGCCGCGCCGGTAATCAGAATGCGCATGTCACTTTCCCTTTTTGCGCTGGCTGCGGCTACGCAGCCAGAACACGACGAAGATTGCCACCATGAAGATCGCCGCGACGACGCCGGCAAGCACCGTCGAGACCTTGCCGACCGCCAGCATCACTGTTGGAAGATAATAGGCTGCGATGCCGAACAGCAGCAAAACCCAGGCGGCGCCGATCGCCGCATTGCGGGTGTCGCGGTCCATCACGCGGCGCCAGGGTGGCGAGAGTTCATGTCAATCGTTGCCAATGCCCAGAACTCCCGAAGTCAGTGATAATGGCCGCGGTGCGGTGCCGTATCATGCGCATGATCGTGCTCGTCATCATGCTCATGGCTGTCGGCACATCGGCCGAATTCCGGTTCGACCGTGGCATGGGCTATGCCATGTTCCGCCGCAAGCCGCTTCTTGATCGCGCTGACCGCCATATGCGCGTCGACGCCGTCATTGAGGCAGGCATGCAACGTCGCCATGTTGCTGGAACCGTCGATCGACCAGACATGCATGTGATGCACCTCGCGCACGCCCTTGATCGAGCCTTCGATGTCCCTGGCGATCAGGTCGCGGTCGAGGCTTGCCGGCACGCCTTCGAGCAGGACGTGGGCGGCCTCGCGCATCAGCGACCAGGCCGTGGACAGGATCAGCAGCGCGACAAGCACCGACAGGATCGGATCGATGGGCGTCCAGCCCGTCGCCAGGATCACCAGCGCCGCCACGATCGCCGCGGCCGAGCCTAGCAGGTCGCCAAGCACGTGCAGGATGGCGCCGCGCATGTTCAGGCTGCCGCGGTCGCCGCCATGCAGCACGTAGAACGAGCCGAGATTGACCAGCAGGCCGGCGATCGCGACGACCAGCATCGGCCCGCCGAGCACCGGAGCCGGCGCTTGCAAGCGGCCCCAAGCCTCGTAGACGATCCACAGCGCGATGGCGAAGATGGCGATGCCGTTGGTGTAGGCGACCAGCGTCTTGACCCGGCCGAAGCCGTAGGTGAGGCGCACGGTCGCCGGCCGGCTCGCAAGGTGAAAGGCATACCAGGCAAGGCCGAGCGCGACGCAATCGGCAAGCATGTGGCCGGCATCCGCCAGCAGCGCCAGCGATCCCGTCAAGAGACCGCCAAGCGCTTCGACGACCATGAAGCCGGCGGTCAGGCAGGCAGCGATCAGCACGCGCTTCTTGTCGGTCGAGCCGTGCACATGACCTGCGCGATGGCTGTGGTCGTGGACCTGCGAAGCGTGGTCGTGGGTATGCGCCATCTATAGCCCCTGCTAGAGCCTGATCCATCCCGGCAGACTCGGGATGGAGGCTCTATCTTTCTATTTGACCATGATCTTACCCGAAAAACCGGATACCACTTTTCGGGAGCATGGTCAGGCGCCGAACTCGGCGCGGAAATCCTCGAGCCGCCGCTTCTGCTGGCCATCGCTGTCGAAATTAGCCGGATCGAGCCACGCCTCATAGGCTCTGCGCAGATCAGGCCATTCCCTGTCGATGATCGAATACCACGCGGTATCGCGGTTTTCGCCCTTGACCACAAGATGCTGACGGAAAATGCCCTCGAACTTGAAGCCGAAACGTTCCGCCGCGCGCTTCGACGGCTCGTTGCGATTGTTGCATTTCCATTCGTAGCGGCGATAGCCAAGCTCGTCGAAGACATACTTCATGAACAGGAACTGCGCTTCCGTCGCGGCCGGCTTACGCGAGATCAGCGGGCCCCAATAGATGTTGCCGATCTCAATGACGCCGTAGGTGGCGTCGATGCGCATCAGCGTCTGGCGCCCGGCGACCTTGCCGCTGGCCTTGTCGATGACCGTGAAGAACAGCGGGTCTTCGCTGGCTTCCGCCTTGTCCAGCCATGGCTGGAAGGCGGCGCGGCTCTCCGGCGGGTAGTCTGGCAGCCAGGCAAAGCGGCCGTCGACATCGGCCACCGACGAGGCCTCAAACAGGCCGTCGCCGTGCTTTTCGGCGTTGAGCGGCTCCAGCCTGACAGTTCGCCCCTCCAGCACCTTGCGTTCGGGCCGCGGGCGCGGTTGCCAATTCTTGAGATTTTCCGACACCGAAAACTCCAATCCGTTTGACTTTTGCGGGCGGACGCTCACAAAAACGCACGCTCGCTGAAAGAACCACACGGACAGGAAAAATGCTCCACACGATTTCGGCCTTCGACCGCCTCGGCGAGGAAAATGCGTTCGCAGTGCTGGCGCGTGCCACGGCACTTGCCCACCAGGGCCGCGACATTGTCAATCTCGGCATCGGCCAGCCCGACTTCAAGACGCCGCAGCACATCGTCGAGGCCGCGATCAAGGCGCTGCGCGACGGCCATCACGGCTATACGCCGGCCAACGGCCTGCTGGCGACGCGCGAAGCGGTGGTCCGCCGCACGCTGGCCACTACCGGCGTCGAAGTCTCGCCCGAAGCGGTGATGATCCTGCCCGGCGGCAAGCCGACCATGTTCGCGGCCATCCTGATGTTCGGCGAGCCGGGCGCCGAAATTCTCTATCCCGATCCCGGCTTTCCGATCTACCGCTCGATGATCGAGTTCACCGGTGCTGCCCCCATCCCGGTGCCGATGCGCGAGGAGAACGGCTTTGCCTTTTCGGCTGCGGAGACCTTGGCGCTGATCACGCCGAAGACCAGGCTGCTGATTCTCAACTCGCCGGCCAATCCGACCGGCGGCGTCACGCCGCGCGCCGAGATTGAGAAGCTGGTCAAGGGGCTGGAAGCGCACCCGGACGTCGCCATCCTCTCCGACGAGATCTACGACGTGATGACCTATGACGGCGAGACGCACTGCTCGCTGCTCGCCTTCCCCGAAATCCGCGACCGGCTGATCGTGCTCAACGGCTGGTCGAAGACCTGGGCGATGACCGGCTGGCGCATGGGCTGGTCGATCTGGCCGAATGGCGACAAGGGCGCGCATCTCTACGACAAGGTGCGCAAGCTGGCGGTCAATTGCTGGTCCTGCGTCAACGCGCCGAGCCAGTATGCCGGCATTGCCGCCATCGACGGCCCGCAGGACGATGTCGACAAGATGATGCGCGCCTTCGACCGCCGCAGGAAGGTCGTGGTCGAGGGGTTGAATGCCTTGCCCGGCGTTTCCTGCATTACGCCGAAAGGCGCCTTCTATGCCTTCCCCAATGTTTCCAAGACCGGCTGGAAGGCCAAGAAGCTCGCCTCGGCGCTGCTCGAGGATGCCGGCGTGGCGCTGATCGGCGGCCCCGATTTCGGCATTCTCGGCGAAGGCTATGTCAGGCTGTCCTACGCCAATTCCGAGGAGAACATCCTGCGCGCGCTGGAGCGGATCGAGGCGTTCCTGGCGAAGTGAGGACGACGAAAGGAGACGCCAGATGTTCTATGCCATTCTTGCCTATCACGAGGAAGAAGCGATTACGGCACTGACGCCTGAGCAGGATGCGGCGCTGATGACCGATCTTCTCCAGATCAACGATCGGCTCTACCGGCAAGGCACCCTTGGGCCGGCGGCCCGGCTCGGCGCGACACAAGACGCCTGCACCTTGCGCGGGCCAGGCACCGGAATGGTTATCGACGGCCCCTTCGCCGAGACCAAGGAACAATTGCTGGGGCTCTATGTCGTCGACTGCGCCAACCGTGACGCCGCCATCGACATTGCGCGCGACCTTCGCCGCGTCAATCCGACCGCCGTCTACGAAATCCGCCCGATTTCGCTATATTTACCCGGCGTGCCGCTTCCGGTCACCCGGCCCTGATTTAGGACCGGGTTGAGACTAATTTAGCCTCGCCCGACAAATGGCATCTTGGTTGCCATCACGGTCATGAACAGCACGTTGGCGTCGAGCGGCAGGCTGGCCATATGGAGGACGGCATCGGCGACGCGCTCGACATCCATCACCGCTTCGGCGGCAATGGTGCCGTTGGCTTGCGGCACGCCGACCGTCATCGCTTGCGCCATGTCGGTCAGCGCGTTGCCGATGTCGATTTGACCGCAAGCAATGTCGAAGGGCCTGCCGTCCAGCGCCAGCGTCCTGGTCAGCCCGGTGATAGCGTGCTTGGTCGCCGTATAGGGCACCGAGCCCGGCCGTGGCGCATAGGCCGATACCGAGCCGTTGTTGATGATGCGGCCGCCCATCGGCTGCTGCCTGCGCATGGCGCCGAACGCGGCGCGAGCACACAGGAACGAGCCGGTGAGATTGACCCCGACAACGTCGTTCCACACTTCGACCGGGATATCGTCGATCAATGTCGATTTGTAGCTCGTGCCGGCATTGTTGAAGAGCAGGTCGACGCGCCCGAAAGCCGCCGCCACCGTCTCGAACAGATCGTCGACCTGATCGGCCTTGCTGATGTCGCAGGCGAAGGCCAATGCCTTGGCCTGCGTCGGCCCGGCCGCGGCGATCGCATCCTCCAGCACCGGCTTGCGGCGACCGCAGAAGACCGTGTTCCAGCCGGCCTTGAGCAGCGCCGTGGCGACGCTTTTGCCGATGCCCGTACCGGCGCCGGTGACGATGGCGGTTTTATAGTCGGTCATGGCTGTACTCCCTGAAAGGGACGAGGCATCGCAAATGACGGGAACCATGGCAAGCCGGCCCAAAGCCTGTGCTCACAAAAAGGGCGGCCATTAGCGACCGCCCCTGATCCGAACCGGGCTTGGGAGGAGGAAAGCCGATCCGACTGCCTGAATCATGCGCCCACCGGATTAACGAGAAGCTAACGCGAATGCCGCCGAGCTCTCCGAGGCTCCTCCCCCAAGCTACCAGCGCGAACCGCTCACCGGCTTGGCCGTGCTGCCCGCTGCCGGCACCTTCGCCGCCGTCACCGTCGCCTCGACATGATCGACCAGCGCGTCCGGCAGGCCGAGACGGCCAGCAAGCAGGTCGAGATAGCCGCGTTCGGCCCGCGTGTCCGGATCGATGGCAAGACGCGAGGCGGTGTAGAGTTCCAGTTTTTGCGCATCGGTCTTGGCCCCGGCGATCAGCACATCCAGATCGAGCGGCGCCTCCAGTTCCGACATCAGGAATTTCTCCGCTTCGGCGCCGACGCCGGCGAGGCTGAGCTTGCCGGCGATCTTCTGCCGCTCTTCGTCATCGACGTGACCGTCGGCCTTCGCCGCCGAGATCATCGCCCTGACCAGCGTCAGCGTGAACTCGTCTTCGCCCTGCGGCGCTTGCGACGGATGGAAGGCGGTATCGGCCGGCGGCGGCAGCAATTCCGGTTCGCCTGCAGCTTGCGTCTCGGCCGGCGCGTTGCCGTTCTTGTAGTTCTGGTAGGCCTTGTAGGCGAGGCCGCCGATCGCGGCCAACCCACCAAGCTTCACCGCCGCACCGGTGACCTGGCGGCCTGGGCCGGTTCCGAGCAGCACCGCGGCCAGCGCACCGGCGGCAAGCGGATTGTCCTTGGCCATCTGCACCGCCTGCCCGGCCTTGTCGCGGACGGTCGATCCGGTGCCGGGAATTTGCGAGCCGAGCAGATCGTCGAGGAGCTTCTTGGGATCGAACATCTATGCCTCCAGAATTGGCCCGGCCGAAGGTGCGCGGGCAGGTTTGCACGTCGAAGACCTAGGTCCCGCAGTTTGACATTACAATGACGCGGCGCATCCTTTTGCCCGCTGCCACGCATGACCTCGCACCGACATCTGCTGGGATTTCACGCGGAAATTACAGTGCTGCAGCCTCCTTCCGCGCCCAAAAAACACGCGACGCTCGGGACATTGGACGTGTCGAAACCGCCCCCGACTTCGACTAATGTCGCGGCATGTCGCTTGAGAGGAGCCTGGCATGACCGATGAGACAGACCGCCAGCCGGCACGCGATCCCCAGGAGCTGGAGCGCCTGCTGATTTCGCGGCAGTGGGTCGGAGACATTGACGGCATGGCAGCGCTTTTCGAGCAGCATGCCGTCATCGACAGCGGTGGCGGACAACTGACGTTCGGCCGCGAAGCCATCCGGGGGCTGTTCTCGGAGATCACCGCAACCGGCCGAAAATTTCAGTCCGGAGATCAGCGCCCGGCTGTCGTCAATGGCGACCTGGCGCTCACCTCGACCCGGCTTCCCGATGGCACCATCACCACCGAGGTCGCGCGCCGGCAGAACGACGGGACATGGCTGTGGGTCATCGATCGCTTTTCTGTTGCTTGACGTGAAGTTGCTTAACGTGAAGCTAACTTCCGATATGGCGATCGCCGCGCGCTTGCGCCAGTTCGACCTGGCGCTGGCGCTCGGCGTAGCGGGCGCGATCTTCGTCCGAGCGGGCATCGAAGCAATGCGGGCATGAAACGCCGGTGGCATATTCCGGCGACAGCCGGTCTTCCACGGCTAGCGGATGCCGGCAGGCGCGGCAGAGCTCGGCCTCACCTTCGAGCAGCCCGTGCGATACCGAAACGCGCTCGTCGAAAACGAAGCATTCGCCTTGCCAGAGGCTCTGTTCGGCGGGCAAGTCTTCGAGATACTTCAGAATGCCGCCCTTGAGGTGGAAAACATCCTCGAAGCCCAGCGACTTCACATAGGCGGTCGCCTTCTCGCAACGTATGCCGCCGGTGCAGAACATGGCGACCTTGCGCCCCTCGAGCTCATGCCGATGCTGCTCGACCCAGGCCGGGAATTCTCGAAAGCTGGCAGTAGCGGGATCGACAGCGCCCTTGAAGGTGCCGAGCGACACCTCGTAGGCGTTGCGCGTGTCGATGACGATGGTACCCGTATCCGAGATCAGTGCATTCCAGTCGGCCGGCGCAACATAGGTGCCTGCACCTGCGGCCGGATCGATATTGTCCACGCCCATGGTGATGATCTCGCGCTTCAACCGCACCTTCATGCGGTGGAACGGCATTGGTGCGGCGTTGCTGTATTTGATCTCGAGGCCGGCGAGACCGTCGATGGATTCGAGATGATCGATGAGCGCGGCGATTGCCGTTTCACTGCCGGCGACCGTGCCGTTGATGCCCTCACGCGCCAACAGCAGCGTGCCTTTGATGCCGCGTGCGCAGCAGAAGGCGGCGAGCGGCGCGCGCAGCGCCTCGAAGGTGTCGAGCCGGGCGAAGCGGTAAAGCGCGGCAACGCGGAAGGCTTGGCTGGGAAGTGTCATCACCAAGCCACTAAACGCTCACGACAGCCGGATCAAGGCAGAGCCGGGAGCGGTCTGACCGCGGAAGGTTTCGAACACCACGCGTGACATCGCGACACGCCGCGTTTCGTGGACAGAAAAACCGCCTTCTGCTAACCGGTCGACTTGATCAACAGAGGAGAGACGACGAATGCCCAGCACGACCGAAAAGCTCCTGTCGCTCCTCAACGGCCAGCCGGTCATACCGGTGCTGAAGATCGCCAATCCCACCGACGCGGTGCCGCTGGCCCGGGCGCTGGCCCGCGGCGGCCTGGCGGCGATCGAGATCACGCTGCGCACCGCCGACGCGCTGGAGGCGATCCGCCGGGTGGCGGGCGAGGTCGAAGACGCCGTCGTCGGCGCCGGCACCGTCCTGGACGCCCGGCAGTTCGGCGAGGCGGCGGCCGCCGGTTCGAAGTTCATCGTCAGCCCCGGCATCACCCGCGAGCTTCTCGCGGCAGCCAAGGACAGCGACGTGCCGTTGCTGCCCGGTGCCATCACGCCGGGAGAGGTCATGGCCGCCCGCGAAGCCGGCCTGCGCTTTCTGAAATTCTTCCCGGCCGAACAGTCGGGCGGCATCGCCTCGCTCAAGGCTTTCGCCTCGCCGCTTGCCGACGTGAAATTCTGCCCGACCGGCGGTATCACCGGCAAGAACGCCGCCGACTACCTCAGCCTGCCCAACGTCATCTGCGTCGGCGGTTCCTGGGTGGCGCCGGACGATCTGGTCAAGGCCGGCAAATGGGACGAGATCGAAGCCTTGGCGCGCGCGGCAAGCAAGCTCGGGCGCTAGCATCTTCTGCATCAAAAGCCGCTGCCGATCTGGCCGATCCGGTTCGCCGGCTGGTTCCCGCTCATGGGCTCGAACCACGATTCACGCCTTCAAAGGGCGCTGTCCTACCATTAGACGAAGCGGGAGAATGCCGACCAGTGGTTAGCATCCCTGGATGAAGGAAGCCAGTGCCGGCGGTGGAGGCAGCCGCGCGAGGGCGCGGCCTACTCGGTCTTGAAGCGGGCAACCGACATGAACTTGACGGCCTTGCCGGTGAACCGGTTGGCGTCGGCCATCTCGTTGCCCGGCTGGAAGCCTATCGTATAGACCTCGCTTGGCGCCGTACGGACGAAGTCGTAGGCGTAGCGCGGCGCCGTTGTCGCATCTGAAACGGTTGCGACATACTCACCGCTGTGCAGCGCCCACCGGGCGGCCTGCGGCGCGGCGGCGACCACCACCGGCTTGGGGCCGGGCTTCAGGTCGCGGGCGGTGGCCCTGGGTTCCTTGCGTGTGGTCTTCACGCCCGCTCCGATGACGGCAGCCGGATCGGAGCCTGCCGGGCGGGCAACGATGGCCTCGCGCGGCGATGCCCCGTCGCTCGATGCCCCGTCGTCGCTCGCCGGTTCCTCGAACACCGATGCTTGCTCGGAAAGCGACGCGACCTTGTATTCGTCGGTCGCGCTGACCCGTTCCAGAACGGCCTTGACCTCGTCGGGCTGGGAACTGTCGGGCCGCGCCGACGGCAATACCGAGAATGCGTCGGTGGCGGTGTTGCTCCGCTCGGCCGCACTCGCCAGCGCCAGCAACACTTGCTTGTCCTGCGGCGCAAGACCCGCCGGCGAAAGATCGGCCGGCAGCGAATGATCGGGCCGCCAGCTCGGCACGGGAATGTTGTTTGCAGCGACCTGCACCGGGCCGGCCGCGGCAGACGGGTCTGCTATGCCGAACGGAACATTTGCCGATGCCACACTGGCCGGCGTCACGCTTGCCGGCGATTGCGCGGTCGCCACCGCCTGTTCAGTCGATCCAGCCGCATCCGCCACGCCGAACGGAACGTTTTCAGGCGGCTGAGCGCCGACGTCGGTCTTCGGACGCGGAGCAAAATCCGGCAGCGGGATGCTGCGGGCAGGCAATGCCGCGATGATCGTCTCCGGCGTGTCGTTCTCCGGTTCAGGCGCAGGCGCCGGAGCATCGGCGACTTCCGGAATCTCGGCGCGCTTAGCATCCTGAGGCGCCACGATGGCAATGCCAGGCAGGTTGCTGCTCTTGGCGGACGGCGCCGGCTTCACGTTACGGGGCTTTGGCGCCGGCTCGGCCATCGCCACGTCGGCGCTGTCGTCCGCCTCGTCGTCGCCACCGCCGAAGAGGGCTGCCAGGAAGCCACGGGATTTTTTGGCACCGCCGCTTGCGCTGGCGAGTTCAATGGCCGGCGCGCCGGCGCCCTTGCGGGCTTTGTAGGAGGCGAGCGCCTGTTGATAGCCAGGCAGCGGCTTGCCGTCGCTCGGCACATGCAACGTCTTGCCGTTGGGGAACACGCGCGCCAGTTCCTGGCGGCTGATGCCGGGCCAGTGGCGTACATTGCCGACATCCATATGCACGAAGGGCGAGCCGGAGCTGGGATAGTAGCCGACGCCGCCGCCCTGCATCCTGAGGCCGACGTCGCGCAGCTTCTTCAGCGGCACGCCGGGAATATAGAAATCCATCGCCCTGCCGAGCATGTGCTGGCTTTTTTCGGCGACGCCCCTGCTGCGGCTGCGCAGCATCGAATTCGTGGCCGGCGAACGATAGCCGCAGACGACCTGGATGTAGTCGGTCGCGCCGCTCTCCCGGTACGCTTCCCAGACAAGGTCCAGCAGCCGCGGATCCATCTTGGTCGGCTCGTTGCGACGCCAGTCGCGCAGGATGATGTTGATCTTTCGCAAGCCCGCCTGGTCGTAGCGGCCATTGCGCTTGTAGACGATCTCCGCCTTTTCATGCGTGTGGAGATGATAGAGCTTCAGCGAACGTGTCTCGGCGCTGGCGCCGGTTGCCGCCGCTGCAAGGAACCCGACGGCAACAATCACCGCTGCCAGCCATCTCGGCCAGACGCTCATGTGATAATGCCGTCCGTTTTTGTGTCGTTCGATTCTGTTCAAATCAAAAGGCCTTGCAGGCTGCCGTTTTGTCCCCGGATTTGACCAAACGGATGCGAGGTGTGTGCATCCGAATATCGATCCTAATGGTTAATCATCGCTTATTGAAGCCGAAATGCGGTAACACGGTGGCGATATCCCGCCAAAAATATTGCGCAGGATATCTTGGTAAACCGTTGGTTTAGATCATGTTTTGGCGCCAGCTCGAAACACGATCTGTTACCGTCCGCCTTAATACGTGAACACTGTGGCGAACACATCATTTCGAGGCGCAGTTGCGTGGAATGATGTCCGGATGAGAACCGGCCTGGCCCTATGACTCAGGAAGCGAGCCGTTCGACGCGGCCGGTTTCCGGGTCGATGCCGTATTCCTTGAGCTTGCGGTAGAGCGTCGACCGGCCGATGCCGAGGCGGCGGGCGACTTCGCTCATCTGGCCGTTATAGTGATCGATGGCGAGCTTGATCATTTCGAGTTCGACGTCGGCCAGCGCACGCACATTGCCGCGCTCGTCGAGCGCCCGCAGCGTGCCGAAACGAGGCTTGGCTGGTGCATCGGCGTCGGCGGCTGCGATGCCGCCAGCGGCCGATATGTTGTCGCGCGGCTGGCTGCCCGAAGCCACTCCGGAAGCTGGCCACCCTGGAGTTGGCCCCCCTGAAGCTGGCCACCCTGGAGCTGGCAAGGCGATACCCGAATCGAGATTGACCGTGCCCTCGACTTGCGCCCGGATCTGCGGGAACTCTTCTTCGGTCAGCATGTCGCCGTCGGCAAGCACCGAAGCCCGGAAGACGGCATTTTCGAGCTGCCTTATATTGCCCGGCCAATCATAGGCCTGCAGCATGGCAAGCGCCGCAGCCGAGATGCCCCGCAGGCGGTGGCGCGGATCGGCGGGTGCCACCTTCTCCATGAAGTGCTCGACCAGATAGGGGATGTCGTCGCGACGGTCGCGCAATGGCGGCACGAAGATCGGATAGACGTTCAGCCGGTAGAACAGGTCCTCGCGGAACTTGCCGTCCTTGACCTGCTGCAGCAGGTTGCGATGGGTTGCCGAGATCAGCCTGATGTCGACCCTGACGGTCGAGCGCCCGCCAACCGGATCGACCTCGCCGTCCTGTACGGCGCGCAACAGCTTGACCTGCACGTCGAGCGGCAGGTCGCCGATTTCGTCAAGGAACAGCGTGCCGGTGTGCGCTTCGACGAACTTGCCGGTATGTTTTTCGGTGGCGCCGGTGAACGAGCCCTTCTCGTGCCCGAACAGGATCGATTCGACCAGATTGTCGGGGATGGCGCCGCAATTGACGGTGACGAAGGGTTTCGAGCGGCGGTCGCCGCTGCCCTGGATGGCGCGCGCCACCAGTTCCTTGCCGACGCCGGATTCACCTTCGATCAGGATCGGAATGTTGGACGCCGCCGCCTTGCGGCCGAGCCGGATCACCCGATCCATCGCCGGACTGTGGGTGATCATGTCCTTGAACGTCAGATGGCCGCCGCGCTGCCGTGACGAGCGCTTCAGTTCGCCTTCGAGCGCTTCGACCTTGAGGGCGTTGCCGATCGACGCCTGCAGCCTGTCGGGAGAGGCCGGCTTGACGACGAAGTCGAAGGCGCCGTGACGCATTGCCGAAACGACGGTTTCGATGCCGCCCTGCGCGGTCTGCACGATGACGGGAATGTGGATGCCACGCTCGCGCATCGCCTTCAGCACGCCGATGCCGTCGAGGCCGGGCATCATAAGGTCGAGGATGACCACAGAGACGTCGCGCGCATTGGGCCCGTCGACGAGATCGAGACCGGCCTCGCCGCCATCGGCGACGATCGCGGTGTGGCCGAATTTCGTCACCGCCGCCTCGAGCAGCCTGCGCTGCACGGGATCGTCATCGACTATGAGTATGGAAGCTGCCATGACTGATCCGACCGTGCCCGCCCGAGAATGCGCCCTATGGATCATCTTGGCACAGGGTTCTAAATAAGCTTTCAAAAAACCCGGTGAATGAATTCCTTAGGATTTGACCGGCTTCTCGTTTCCTCGAATTTTTGTGTCTGGAAGGATCGGCAATGCGCATGGTTTTTGCTCGAAAGCTGGCGGCGGCGCCCGGTCAGGGCGTGGCGGAGCTTGGCGACCTGCCGGAATGGAATCTGGCCGATCTCTATTCGGGCATGGAAGCGCCCGAGTTGAAGCGCGACATCGCCAAGGCCGCCGCCGATGCCATCGCCTTCGAGAGCCGTTGGAAAGGCACGCTCGCCGCCGAGGCCGGGCGTGGCAGCGCCGGCAGGCTGGGCGAGGCGCTTCAGGCCTATGAAGCGCTGGAGGAGCTGATCGGCCGGATCGTCTCCTATGCCGGGCTTGTCTATGCCGGCAACACGTCGGATCCACAGCGCGCCAAGCTCTATGGCGACATCCAGGAAAAGATGACCGATGCCAGCGCGCACCTGCTGTTTTTCGCGCTCGAGCTGAACCTCATCGAGGATGGCGCGATCGAAAACGCACTCGCCGCCGATCTCGCTTTCGCCCACTACCGGCCCTGGGTGCTCGATCTGCGCAAGGACAAGCCCTATCAGCTCGAAGACCGTATCGAGCAACTCTTCCACGAAAAGTCGATCACCGGGCGCGGGGCCTGGAACCGCCTGTTCGACGAGACGATGACCGATTTGCGCTTCGACGTCGACGGCGAGGAGCTGACGCTGGAGCCGGCGCTCAATCGCCTGCAGGACGCAGACGGCGAGGTGCGCCGCCGGGCGTCCGAGGCGCTGGCCACGACATTCCGCAAGAATTTGCGCGTCTTTACGCTGGTCACCAACACGCTGGCCAAGGACAAGGAGATTTCTGACCGCTGGCGCGGCTTCGAGGACATTGCCGATTCCCGCCATCTCGCCAACCGCGTCGAACGCAGCGTAGTGGATGCACTCGCCGCCGCGGTTCGCGACGCCTATCCGCGCCTGTCGCATCGCTATTATGCGATGAAGGCGCGCTGGCTCGGCATGGAGGTGATGAACCACTGGGACCGCAATGCGCCCCTGCCGGAGACCCCGCAGGCGGTCATCGGCTGGGACGAGGCCAAGAACACCGTGCTTTCCGCCTACCAGCGCTTTTCGCCCGACATGGCGGAGATCGCCAGATCTTTCTTCGACCGCAACTGGATCGATGCACCGGTGAGACCCGGCAAGTCGCCTGGCGCCTTCGCGCATCCGACCGTGCCTTCGGCGCACCCCTATGTGCTGCTCAACTACATGGGCAAGCCGCGCGACGTGATGACGCTGGCGCACGAGCTCGGCCACGGCGTGCACCAGGTGCTGGCCGGCGGCCAGGGCGCCTTGATGGCGTTGACGCCGCTGACGCTGGCCGAAACCGCATCGGTGTTCGGCGAAATGCTGACCTTCCGCTCGCTGCTCGAGCAGACCACCGACAAGCGCGAACGCAAGGCCATGCTCGCCCAGAAGGTCGAGGACATGATCAACACGGTCGTGCGCCAGATCGCCTTCTACGAGTTCGAGCGCAAAGTGCATGCCGAGCGCAGGAGCGGCGAACTGACCTCCGACAAGCTCGGCCAGTTCTGGTTGGAAGTGCAGGCGGAAAGCCTCGGGCCGGCGATCAAGCTGCGCGAAGGGTACGAGATTTTCTGGACCTATATCCCGCACTTCATCCACTCGCCTTTCTACGTCTATGCCTATGCATTCGGCGATTGCCTGGTGAACTCGCTCTACGCGGTCTACCAGAACGCCGAGCGCGGCTTTCAGGAGAAATATTTTGCCATGCTGCGCGCCGGCGGCACCAAGCATCATTCCGAGCTTCTAGCGCCGTTCGGCCTCGACGCGGCCGACCCTGCCTTCTGGCAGATCGGGCTTGGCGTGATCAGCGGACTGATCGACGAGCTGGAAGCACTGGACAATTGATGCGCAACACTGGGTGATGCGCAACACCGGATGACCGGGTTTTCCAGAACAGTTTAGCTGCAATGCATATTGGCGATGGTTCTATTCTTGTCTTGGATATTTGTTCTTAAATAACTTTCCATGGAAGTTTTCCGTTAGATTCCCGTAAGCTGTATGATAGCGTCCGCCCTCAAGCTCAGCCGGGCACGAATGGATCCGGTCGGAAAATCCCGACCGGTCATGGCGTGTCGGCGGATGCGACAACGGTTGTTGGCCAGGGGCAAACCGGTCGCCGACAGCTCGATCGAAGCCGGCTGTTCTGCAAATTGCGGAACCACCATCGAATGGTCCTTCGCCGAGGTCATGGCTCCACAGGCCAGGGCGGACGGATCGGACTGGAGAGAGAAAGACAATGGGCACTTTTTTCTACATGCTCCTGGCGTTCCTGGTAGGTGTGTTGGTTGGCTGGTTCATTTGGGGACGCCTGCGTGGCGAACTCGACAGTTTGCGCGGCGATCTAGACCGCACGCGCAGCGAACGCGACAGATTGCGGGCCGATAGCGACCGTCTGACCGGTGAGTTGGATGCATGCGGCCGCGCCCGCGCCGATCTCGAACGCCGGCTGGGCGAGGCGAAAACCACCCAGGCGCCAACCGCGAAGGCGGCAACAGCCAAGGCGCCAGCCGCCAAGACCGGCGCGACCAAAGCCGCGATGCAGGCGCCGTCAACGCTGATGTCGACATCCGGACCGGCCAAACCGGCGCCGAAGAAATCTGCAACGGCGAAGGCCGCGACCGCGCCACGCGCAAGTGCCGCGAAAACGGCAACACCGAAACCGCCTGCATCGAAAGCGAGCGCCGCGCCGACGACCGCGCCAGCGGCAAGCAAGGCTGCGCCGGCGGCAAGCAAGGCCGCGCCATCTGCAAAGAAAGCCGCGACCGGCAAGGCAACAGCCACCGCGGCAGGCAAAGCCAACGATCTGCGTCGCCTGATCGGCATCGGCCCGACCAACGAGCGGCTGCTCAAAGGGCTTGGGGTCACGACCTATGCCCAGATCGCCGCCTGGACACCCGACGATGTCAAGCGGATCGAGGCGACGTTGAATTTCGACGGCCGTATCGAACGTGAACGCTGGATCGAGCAGGCGAAACTGCTTGCCGCCGGTGACGAGAAGGAATTTGCGCGCCGCTTCCCGACCGCGGGGGAAGCCAGCAACACCTGATCCATCGCAAGGTGGCATTTTGGAACAAGGCGGCGCCCACTGGCGCCGCATTTGTTTTTGCCGCCGCGCCTTTGCGTCTTGAGACGCCGCTCCCTCGATTGCACACGGTCGAGCCCCCATATAGATCGATCGCTGGTGACCGCAGCATTCGAGCCTTATGTCCCTGCCCCTGCCCTTTGCAATTTTCAGGAACGACGAGACCGCGCGGCAGCTCGTTTTCGACCGGCCGGCCGAGATAATCGCAGCGCATGGCGAGGCGGACTTTTTGCCTGCGCTGGAAGCCGCGCAGGTAGCACATGACGGCGGCAAATGGCTGGCCGGTTATTTCTCCTACGAGGCCGGTTACCTGCTCGAACCCAAGCTCGTTCCGCTGCTGCCGGCCGGCCGCCGCGCCCCGCTTTTCTGCCTCGGCGTGTTCGACGCGCCAGTCGAGGAGACGATCGCGCCAGGCGATCTGCCGGCTAGCAACGGCCCAATCTTCGACGCCAAGGCAGCCTGGTCTTCGGACGACTACGCCAAACGCTTTGCCAGGCTGCATGACCATATCCGCAAGGGCGACTGCTACCAGGGCAATCTGACCTTTCCGGTCCACGCACAATGGTCGGGCGATCCGCTGGTCGCCTTCGACGCGCTGACCGAACGCCAGCCGGTGAAGTATGGGGCGCTGGTCGCGCTCGGCGATCCGATCGTCTTGTCGCGTTCGCCCGAACTGTTCTTCGAGGTGGACGCGGAAGGCATGATCGAGACGCATCCGATGAAGGGCACCGCGCCGCGCGGCGCAACAAAAGCCGAGGACGATCGCCTGAAAGCGTTCTTGCGCAACGACGAGAAGAACCAGGCCGAGAACCGGATGATTGTCGATCTCCTGCGCAACGACATTTCACTGATCAGCGAGGTTGGCACGCTCGATGTGCCGGAGCTTTTCCGCATCGAGAGCTACCCGACCGTCCACCAGATGGTGAGCCGTGTGCGGGCGAAACTCTTGCCCGGCCTCGCCATCCGCCAGATTTTCGCCGCGCTGTTCCCCTGCGGCTCGATTACCGGCGCACCGAAGATCCGCGCCATGGAGATCCTGCGCGAGCTGGAAAGTGGCCCGCGCGATGTCTATTGCGGCGCCATAGGCTGGATCGCGCCCGGCGGCCGGATGCGCTTTTCGGTGGCGATCCGCACCATCTCGCTCTTTGCCAATGGCGAGGCGGTCTACAATGTCGGCGGTGGCGTCGTCTTCGATTCGACAGCCGAAGAGGAGTACCAGGAGTGTCTGCTGAAAGCCCGTTTCGCGACGGGAACACTGCCGATTTCGAACTGATCGAAACAATGCGCTGGGAACCCGGCTCTGGTTTCCTCCGTTTCGACCGCCATCTCGCGCGGCTTTACGGCTCGGCAAGCGAACTCGGTTTCGCCTGCGATCCGCAAAGGGTCGGCGAAGCGCTGATGAATGCGGTCGGCCACCAACAGATCGCGTTGCGCACACGCCTCGTCCTGTCGCGCAAGGGCGAAGTCGCGGTTTCGGCGCAGCCTTACGAGCCGCTCGCCGCAGACAAGGTCTGGACACTTCAACTGGCACGGGTGCGGCTTGATTCGAGCGACACGCTGCTGCGTCACAAGACCAGCCGCCGACAATCCTATATACGCGCCCGCGCCGAATATCTCGCCGGCCGCGCCGACGAGGTGCTGCTCGCCAATGAGCGCGGCGAAATCTGCGAGGGCACGATCACCAATGTCTTTGCCGATTTCGGTGACGGCGTGCTGGCCACGCCGCGGCTCGATTGCGGCCTGCTGCCTGGCGTCCTGCGCGGCGAACTGCTGGATCAAGGCCGCGCCGGTGAAGCGGTCTACACGTGGAACGAACTGCAATCGGCCAAGGCGCTGTTCGTCGGCAACTCGCTGCGCGGATTGATCCCGGCGCGGCTGGGCTGAAGCATCTGGAGACAACAATGTTCGTGGTTTCGCTGAACTACAAGGTGCCGCTGACCGAGATCGACCGGCTGCAGCAAGCGCATGTCGAATGGCTGAAGGCCTGCTATGCGCAAGGTATCTTTGTCGCCTCCGGGCCAAAGCGGCCAAGGACCGGCGGCATCATCATCGCGCGCGGTCCACGCGAGGAGCTCGATGCCAGACTGGCGGACGATCCCTTCGCCAAGGCAGGTGCCGCCGATTACGAAATCACCGAATTCACGGCGAGAATGGCCGCCGCCGCACTGGAAGCCTACAAAGAGGCATGAGCTTCCGCCCGCCGACCCACACACCCTATGACGGCTCGTCGAAACTGTTCACCATCGGGCTGAAGCCGCTCAATCTCGATAGCTGGATCGAGGTCGACGAATATCTGCTGCCCTATCTTGCCGAGAAACGCCGGCTTTATGCGGAAATTCCCGGCAAGGTTTTTGTCGAGGGGCAAACAACGCGCGACGCTCAGCGCGAAGTGCTCGATCTGCTCGGTGCGCATCTGGCGGCGAACTTTCCTGAGACCCACAGGCGTACCGACAATGCGATCGAGGTGATCGGCGGAATCGACAATCTCGAGGGCTCAGGCACCTCAGCTTCTTTCACCGATGCGCCGCTTGTCGCGGCCTCGTTGCTCGTCCAGGAGGATTTGATCCTGATGCGCCGCGACGACAGCGGCTGGCGTCTGGCGGCCGGCTCGCTCTGCTTCCCGTCGTCATGGTCGCTGACCGAAAAATTCGGCAAGCCGCTGCAGCAGATCCACGCGCCGGTACCGGGTTTCGGCCCGGGCACACGCCCGGCCGATCTCATCAACCGCATGTTCGACGGCCTCCAGGGCCAAGCCATCGAGCGCTACAACTGGTCGATCCAGGCGGGCGACGCGCTCTACCATCCGCTCTCCAACCTCGAACGCATCGACCGCGCCAGCAGTCGCCCGTCGAGATTCCCGGATGGCGACATCGACGCCCATGCCTTTATCCGCGTCGAGCGGCAGACGCTGAGAAAGCTCCCCGTTTCGGGCGACGTACTCTTCACCATCCGCATCCATCTCGACCCGCTCGCCGTGCTGGAACGCCACCCCGACCGCGCGGCGCTCGCGGCGTCCTTGGCCGAACAACTTCTGGCGCTGGACGAGGCACAACTCGACTACAAGGGGATGACCGCCGACCGTGACCGGCTGGTCGCGTGGCTCAGGGCGCTAGTGCTGTCCTAAATAGCAGCCACGCCCAGCAGCAGGATCGCGGACATCGCGGTAAAGACGGTGACGTTGACATCCCACCGCCAGCCCGCCGGTCCAAACGGCGGCCGGAACGGCAGATAGCCGTTCTCGTCATACAGCACGCCGCCATAGATCGGCCGCGAGAGCATGGCCGCGAAGAATGCTCCATACATAGCCGCGGCCAATCCCCCGGCGAGATAGAGCCGCTCGGCTTCGAGTTGTCCCTTGATCCAGATAAGTCCGAGCGCAATCAGCGCCACACCGGTGTAGCTCAGCACCTGCCAGACGACATGAAACCGGGCGTGTGGGGTCCACAACGGATTGGTTGCATGTGTGGCGTTGAAGTCGGCTTTGATCGTCGCTACACCGTAGCCCACGTTCGCGACGCTTAGCAGAATTCGGGCAAGCAGATGACTATCGTAAGCGAGCTCCATCGCATTTTCCTCCCTTATGCAGGAACGACTTGAATGGCACCCTGGGCACAGAAGAGCTGCCCATCGGCCAGCCGCGCATAATTATGGACAATCCCCTTCTCGTGATCCTGCAACTGCACGATGAAGTTGCCGCTCTGCTCCGTCCAGCTCGCGAGCACGAGATTCGGGCGTACGCTGGTCAGGTCGACCTTGACCACCTCGTCGATTTCGGTGGTCCCGATCGACGCCTGGATATGCAATTCCTGCGGCGAGAAAAACGTCAGCCGTGGTACGAAGGGGCCGAAAACGCAGTCGAAAGTCTTGCCGACGAGCGAAGCTGGAAAAGCATCGGTTTCTGCCATCATCCTCTCCTTGGCATGGCCGCTGCGGCCACGCCATTTGACGATTCTCGGTGTCGCAGTCGCATAAACATTCCGAATATATGCCCTTGGAGCGCTCCAAGGAATACGATCCGCCTATTTCGGTTTTGAGTCAATAAAATTCTTGGAGCGCTCCAAAAAATGGTCTACCTCAGGAAAAACGAGTGAATCGCCAATGCCAACCCTAGCCGATGTCGGCAAGGCTGCCGGAGTTTCCCGGGGGACTGTCTCCAACGTCTTCAACCGGCCGGAGCTGGTCAGGCCCGAATTGCGCGAGCGCGTCGAAGCGGCCGCGCGAGCGCTCGGGTTTGGCGGCCCCGATCCGAAAGGACGATTGCTGCGGCACGGCAAGTTCAATGCCATCGGGTTCATGCCGCCTGGCGCCTACGCCATCTCCGAAGTGATGAGAAGCCCCTATGGCCGCGAGCTGGTGCTCGGCGTTTCGCTCGCCTGCGACGAGGCTGGAACGACGCTCAGCCTTGTAAACGGCACCGATGACACGCGCTTCGCCAGCATCCGCGATGCGCTGGTTGACGGCTTTATCCTTGGTCACAGCGCCGATATCGGTCTCATAATTTCGGTCCAGAGACGGCGTCTGCCCTTCGTCATTCTCGAAAGCGACGCAGGTCCCGACATCAATTCGATAAAGATCGACGGCTGGAGCGGCGCGGTAGCTGCCGTCCGGCATTTGATCGGGCTGGGGCACCGGCATTTTGCCATCCTTTCGGTGCGCCGGACTCCCGGCCCGCCGATTGTCCACATGCCCGGACAGGCAACGCGCCCGCTTCTGGCCGGCTTCCCGCTCGACGATGAAAGGCTCGATGGTTTCAAACAGGGTTTGGCGGAGGCGAATTTGTCGATCGACGATGTCCCGATCATCGAGACGATACCAGGCGAGCCGTCTGCCGGAGCAGTGGTGTTCGACAGGGCGCCTGAAGCAACCGCGATCCTGACCATGTCGGATTGGCAGGCGATCACAATACTGGACGAGGCGGTTCGCCGCGGCATCGACGTGCCGGGCCACGTATCGGTCGTTGGCTTCGATGGGACCGCTGAATCCGCACGCACCACGCCTCCGATGACCACTGTGGCGCAAGACGTGATCGGAAAAGGCAGGCTGGCCGCCCGAATGGTTCTTGACAATGAGGCCCCCCGCCAGGTCGTTCTGCCGGTAGAACTGGTGGTTCGAGCCTCCACGGCCGGGCCGAGGGCAAAAGTCCGCTGAAACGCGCGGATGCGCCATCCGCATCAGGGGCGGCGCTGGCAGCGTCTTTTCGCTAAGCAGCGTCTGACACTGAACGGGGCACAACTTGACTATAAGGGCCTGACAGCCGACCGTGACTGTCGGCGGAAGACAACTGTAACTTGTGGCTTGGGGGAACAATGATCCAGCATCTTGGCAGGCCGGTCACGTTCATGGCCGCGATCCTGGCACTGTCGACAGCAGCTGAGGCGGAGCCGGTGACTTATGCCGGCAAGCTTGGAAAAAGCGATATCGTCGTCGAATTCACCGGCGACCCCGCGACCGCCGACGGCCCGCTGGCCGGCCGCTACTTCTACCGCTCGAAGGGCGTCGATATCCCGCTGCAGGCCAAGTTGCAGAAGGGCAGCAAGTTCGAACTGGCCGAGGAGGAGGCATGCGGCGCCGATAATTGCGATGACGGAAATGCCGCGCCGATCGCCGCTGTGTGGCGCCTGGCCTCATCCAGTAACGGCAAGACCCTTGAAGGCAGCTGGAACGGAAAGAGGGCGCTGCCGCTCAGATTGGAACGGGTCGCAAGTCGGCAAGGGACCGGGAACGAGCCCAGCACCCCGCTCGATCTCTACGATTTCAGCTTCATGAACTTCTTCGGCAATGACACGCCGCTCACCATGGAAACGTCCCCTTATGACTATCTGCGGATGGACACTCAGCTCGATAACGGCAAGACGACTGGTTGGCCGGACGCAACCTACCGCTATGTCGTCGACCCCCGCACCAAATTCGCCACGCCGCGCATTGTCGAACTGTCCGGCAACGTTCCGATCGAGGCCGCGAATGCTCTGCTGCAAGACAGGCACTGGCGCGCCAACATCGGCGCACTGGGCTGCGTGGCGGCGCAATATGCCGGTTTCAACGAAGGCGGGCCGATTGACGGTGTAAACGACGGCACCCTCGGAGGCTATGAGGACAGCACATTCGAAGTGACCTCGCTGACTCCGCGGCTGATGAGCTGGCGGGAGTCCGGCAGCATCTTCTGCGGCGGAGCGCATCCGACCAACTATTCGGACGCCTACATCATGGATGTACGGGGCGGCGTCCTGCTTGGCCTTCAGGACATTTTCTTGGATACGGTGGATGGCAAGCCCGGTCCTTCCCTCGCCTCCTTGGTCAAGCAGCGGCGCAAGAAACCGATCGATCAGACCGATATCGATCACGAAGCCGAATGCGGCATGGACGATCTCATCGGCGAATATCTAGCGGTCAGCCTCTGGCGTGAGGGCGACAAGCAGGTTCTGGTTTTCGGGCTCCAGACCCTGCCGCATGCCATCCAGGCCTGCGCCGACGATCTGCTGGAACTGCCGGTCTCCGAGGCACGTGACCTCTTCAAGCCTGCATTCGCAAGACTGGTCGAGCCGTAGCCGGGATGGCGCGGCGGGAGGCCGGCCGTCCGCTTTTCGCTTTATTGTGACAATGATCTATGGTTTGTCGCGCCGCGGCCAAGCCGCTGTTCCGAAGCGTTTTTTGAGGGAGTAATCGATAAATGGCGAATGAAAACTGGCCCGTTTACGGTGAGATCACCGGCCCTGTAGTGATGATCGGCTTCGGCTCGATCGGACGGGGAACGCTGCCGCTGATCGAGCGCCATTTCAAATTCGACAAGTCGCGCATGACGGTCATCGACCCGCGCGACGCCGACCGCAAATTGCTCGACGAGCGCGGCATCACTTTCATGCAGGATGCAGTGACCAAAAAGAACTACAAGAAGCTGCTGACACCGCTTTTGACCAATGGCGGCGGCCAGGGCTTTTGCGTCAACCTGTCGGTCGACACTTCCTCGCTCGAGTTGATGAAGCTCTGCCGCAAGCTTGGTGTCCTCTATATCGACACGGTGGTCGAGCCCTGGCTCGGCTTTTATTTCGACGAAAAGGCCGACAACGCCTCACGCACCAACTATGCGCTGCGCGAGACCGTACGTACTGAAATCGCGAAGAACCCGGGCGGCACCACGGCGATCTCGTGCTGCGGCGCCAATCCGGGAATGGTCTCGTGGTTCGTCAAGCAGGCACTGGTCAATCTCGCCACAGATCTTGGCCTCGACTTCTCGGAACCCGCGCAGCACGATCGCGAAGGCTGGGCCAGGCTGATGAAGAAGGCCGGCGTCAAGGGCATCCATATCGCCGAGCGCGACACCCAGCGCACCAAGAAGCCCAAGCCGATGAACGTGTTCTGGAACACCTGGTCGGTCGAAGGCTTCATTTCGGAAGGGCTGCAGCCGGCCGAGCTCGGCTGGGGCACGCATGAGGCGTGGATGCCGAAGAACGCCAAAAGCCACAAGAACGGTTCGAAGGCCGCGATCTATCTGGAGCAGCCCGGCGCCAATACACGCGTGCGCACATGGTGTCCGACGCCCGGCCCGCAATACGGTTTCCTGGTGACACACAACGAAGCGATCTCGATTGCCGATTTTTTCACGCTGCGCGGCAAGAAGGGCAAGGTGCAATACCGGCCGACCTGCCATTACGCCTATCATCCCTGCAACGACGCCGTGCTGTCGCTGCACGAGATGTTCGGTGTCGCCGGCAAGGCTCAGCCCGTGCATCACGTGCTCGACGAAAATGAACTGGTCGATGGCGTCGACGAACTCGGCGTGCTGCTCTACGGCCACGCCAAGAACGCCTACTGGTACGGCTCGCAGCTGTCGCTGGCCGAGGCGCGCAAGCTGGCGCCCTATCAGAACGCCACCGGCATGCAGGTCACGTCGGCGGTGCTGGCCGGCATGGTCTGGGCGCTGGAAAATCCCGAGGCCGGCATCGTCGAAGCCGACGAGATGGATTACAAGCGCTGCCTCGACGTGCAGAACCCATATCTCGGGCCGGTCAGGAGCTATTATACCGACTGGACGCCGCTCGACAATCGGCCTGGTCTGTTTCCCGAGGATCTCGACACCAAAGACCCGTGGCAATTCCGCAACATCCTCGTTCGATAGCAGCGTTGCCTCGACACTCCGCCAGCTTGCAATCGCCCGGAAATCGGGCGATTGAAGAGGGGCGGCCTAGAGCGACGTGCGTCCATTTGGACGCACAAAGTACGCTCTAGCACTTTGAATGTGCGCATCGTGCTTTCCGAAAATCGGATCGATTTTGGGCCGATGCGAGAGGAGAGGATCTTGAAGATGACGATTGCGCAAAGACTGCTTTCGGCTGGCATTGCCGCGGCCGCTACGGTCGCGTTGGCGGCCTGCACGACAACCGGCTCAGGCGAGCCGCCGGTGATCACGGCCAAGGGGGTTGAAGGCTCCTGGATCGACGCGCAGGGCACGGGCTTGTCGACCTTCAAGGGCGGCAGCTTCGCGACCGTCGCCACCGATACCGGCCAGAAGCTTGCCGATGGCAGCTACACCATGACCGGCGGCACCTCGGTCGAGATCCATGGCACTTCGCTGATCCGCCAGACGCCAATCAGCTTCAACTGCTTGATGGTCTCCACCAGCCAGCTCAATTGCACCAGCGCGAGCGGACAGAATTTTGTGCTGACCAGGCGCACCTGAAATCCTTCCGAATTTACTTTGCACAAGGGCGGCGGCTTCAAGCCGTCGTCTTCTTGCGCCGGCAAAGCTGATGCCGATTTCAGCTTGCATCGACTGAAACGCGATGTGAACATGGCCTGAGAGGGCTGTTACATCCCAGTCAAACAAGAGCGTTAACGCCACTGGTCAAGTCACCCGGGAGACGAGAATGAAGAAGATTGCTGCCATCGCCGCGCTGTCGGCATCGGCGCTTGGCCTGTCGGCTGGGGTATCCTTTGCCGACTACACGCTCAACATCCTGCACATCAACGACTGGCACAGCCGCATCGAGAGCAACAACAAGTACGAATCGACCTGCTCGGCCGAGGAGGAGACCAAGGGCGAATGCGTCGGCGGTGCCGCCCGCCTGGTCACCGCGATTGCGCAGGAGCGCAAGAAGCTGGAGGGCCAGAACGTGCTGCTGCTCAGCGCCGGCGACAATTTCCAGGGCTCGCTCTTCTACACGACCTACAAGGGCAAGACCGAGGGCGAATTCCTCAACCAGATGAAATTCGACGCCGAGGCGCTTGGCAACCATGAGTTCGACGATGGCGAGTCGGCGCTGGCGCCGTTCCTCGACATGATCAAGTTTCCGGTGCTCGGCGCCAATGTGAAGGCCAATGCGCAATCCAAGCTCGGCGACCGCGTCAAGCCGTCGATCGTGGTCGAGGTCGGCGGCCAGAAGATCGGCATTGTCGGCGCGGTCACCAACGACACGCCGGAGCTTGCCTCGCCTGGCCCGAACATCGCCATTGAAGATGACGTCAAGTCGATCACCGCCGAGGTCGAGAAACTGAAGCGAGAGGGCGTCAACAAGATCATCGCGGTCACCCATATCGGCTACAAGCGCGAGCGCGACGTGATCGCCAATATCCCGGGCATCGACGTGGTGGTCGGCGGCCACAGCCATTCGCTGCTGTCCAACACCGACCCCAAGGCGGAAGGCCCATATCCGACGATGGTCGACAATCCGGACGGTTACAAAGTGCCTGTCGTGCAGGCGGCGTCCTATTCGAAATATCTCGGCGAGTTCAAGGTCGTGTTCGACGACAACGGCGTCGTCAAGGAGGCAAGCGGCGATCCCATCCATCTCGACAAATCGATCACGCCCGACCCCGCCGTGCTTGCTCGCATCAAGGAACTCGGCGCGCCGATCGAGGCCTTGAAGAACAAGGAAGTCGCCGAGACCACCAAGGCGATCGACGGCAGTCGCGAAAACTGCCGCGCCCGCGAATGCGAGATGGGCAATCTGGTCTCCGACGCCGTCCTCGACCGGGTCAAGGGCCAAGGTGTCGAGATCGTCATCTCGAATGGCGGCGGCTTGCGCGCCTCCATCGACCAGGGCACCGTCACCATGGGCGAGGTTCTCACCGTCCTGCCGTTTCAGAACACGCTGGCGACCTTCCAGATCTCCGGCAAGGATTTGGTTGCCGGCCTCGAAAGCGGCCTCAGCCAGGTCGAGGACGGCGCCGGGCGCTTCCCGCAGGTTGCCGGCCTGAAATATGCGTTCGACAAATCGGCGCCGCCTAACGGACGCGTCAAATCGGTCGAGGTCATGGAAGGCGGCGCCTGGACGCCGATTAAGCCGGACAAGGATTACCTGGTCGCCACCAACAACTATGTCCGCCAGGGCGGCGACGGCTACAAGGTGTTCGCCGAGAAGGCCAAGAACGCTTATGATTACGGCCCGGGGCTGGAACAGGTCGTCGCCGACTACCTAGGCGCGCACCGGCCCTATACGCCGAAGCTCGACGGCCGCATCACCGAGATCGCCGCGACCGTGGCCCCGGCCGCAGAACCTGCCAACCCTGCCGAACCGCCAAAGCCTGCTCAGGCTGCGCCGGCAAAGCCTGCTGAGCCGGCAATGCCCGAAATGCCGGCCGGCTCTGGCGACATTTCCAAAACACCACCGGCCGTCCCGGCTGAAACAGCGCCGGCACCCGCACCCGCCGAGCCGGCCCAGCCGGCGGCACCTGCGGCTCCGGCCACACCGGCTCCGGCGACCCCTGCTCCGGCTGAGCCGGCACCGGCCGAAAGCAGCCATGTAATCGTCGCCGGCGATACCTATTGGGATCTCGCGGTGAAGGCTTATGGCGACGGCACCAAATGGAAAATAATCTCCGATGCCAACAAAGCCTACGAGCCACGCCGCCTTCCGGTCGGCGCAACCTTGACGATCCCGGCGGCCTCGAAGTAATCCAGCCGCAGGAACGCAATGCACCCGCCCGGCAGACCGGGCGGGTGTTGCATTTCTGGGATAAGGTGCGGCCAGACGCAGCATTTGAAAACCGGCGCGGCATCGCTACTTTCGCCGCGGCACCGTTGGTTCGCGGTGTTGGAGAACCTCATGACGCTTGCCAACCCTGCTGAAATCAAAGCCGAGAAGACTGCCGCCTCGCCGTCGGCAGGGCGCCCTCTGGTCAGGACCGGCAAGGTCGGCGTCATGCTGATCAATCTCGGCACCCCGGACGGCACCGGCTTCAAGCCGATGTGGCGCTACCTCCGGGAGTTCCTGTCCGATCCGCGCGTCATCGAGCTCAACAAGGCGATCTGGTATCCGATCCTCTACGGCGTGGTCCTCACCACCCGGCCGAAGAAATCAGGGGCCAACTATGCCAGGATATGGAACCGGGAGCGCAACGAGTCGCCGCTGCGAACCTACACCCGCGCCCAGGCCGAGAAGCTCGGGCTCGCGCTCGGCGAGCTACCCAATGTCGTCGTCGACTGGGCGATGCGCTACGGCAACCCTTCGACCGAGAGCGTGGCCGAGAGACTGGTCGAGCAAGGCTGCGACCGCATCCTGTCTTTCCCGCTCTATCCGCAATATTCGGCGACGACGACTGCGACTGCCAACGACCAGCTGTTTCGCGCGCTGATGAAGATGCGCCGCGCCCCGGCCATTCGCAGCGTGCCACCCTATTACAACGAGCCGGCCTATATCGAGGCGCTCGCCCGTTCGATCGAAAAGCATCTGGCGAGCCTCGGATTCGAACCGGAAATTGTCATCGCTTCCTATCACGGCATTCCGAAACCCTATTCCGATAAGGGCGACCCCTACCAGGCCCATTGCCTCGAGACGACCCGACTGCTGCGCGAAAAGCTCGGCTGGGATGAAAACAAGCTGATTACCACCTTCCAGTCGCGCTTCGGCGCGCAGGAGTGGCTGCAGCCCTACACCGACAAGACGGTCGAAAGACTAGGGCGCGAAGGCGTGAAATCGGTCGCCATCGTCAATCCAGGATTTTCCGTCGACTGCATCGAGACGCTGGACGAGATCGGCAGGGAAGCGTCCGAGACCTTCCATCATGCCGGCGGCGAAAAGTTCGCACACATCCCTTGCCTCAACGACAGTGCCGAGGGCATGGCGGTGATCGAGGCGATGGTGCGGCGCGAGCTGTCCGGCTGGGCCTGAACAGATCACCCGTCTATGCACCCGCAATCCGTGATCACCTGATTGTAACATTGCTGAAACACACTTAAGTGTTTGATGGGAATCGGTCGCGTGGAATATCCAACATGGCCGGCCTTTGAGGGGAGAGCCAAATGGGTTTCAGTGGTTTTGATATCGCGCTTCTTGTTCTTGTCGCCCTTGTCGTGCTGGTGCTTATCAAGGGCATTCGAACAATTCCGCAAGGCTATAATTATACCGTCGAACGTTTTGGCCGTTACACCAAGACATTGAACCCAGGCCTCAACCTGATCGTGCCTTTCGTCGACCGTGTCGGCGCCAAGATGAACATGATGGAGCAGGTGCTCGACGTTCCGACGCAGGAGATCATCACCCGCGACAATGCCACCGTTGCCGTCGATGGCATCGCCTTCTATCAGGTGCTCAACGCGGCGCAGGCCGCCTACCAGGTCTCCGGCCTGCAGAATGCGATTCTCAATCTCACGATGACCAACATCCGCACCGTGATGGGCTCGATGGACCTCGACGAACTTTTGTCGAACCGCGACGCCATCAACGAGCGCCTGCTGCGCGTCGTTGACGAGGCGGCGCATCCCTGGGGCATCAAGATCACTCGTGTCGAGATCAAGGACATCAACCCGCCGGCCAATCTCGTCGAATCGATGGGCCGACAGATGATGGCCGAGCGCAATAAGCGCGCGCAGATCCTCGCCGCCGAAGGCCTCAAGCAATCGCAGATCCTGGAGGCCGAAGGCCGCAAGGAAGCCGCCTTCCGCGATGCCGAGGCGCGCGAGCGCTCGGCCGAGGCTGAAGCACGCGCCACGCAGGTGGTGTCGGAGGCGATTTCCAAAGGCGACGTGCAGGCGCTCAACTACTTCGTCGCGCTGAAATACACCGAAGCGCTGACCAGGATCGGCTCAGCGACAAATAGCAAGCTCGTGCTGATGCCGATGGAGGCCTCATCGCTGATCGGCACGCTCGGCGGTATTGGCGAAATCGCCAAGGAAGTTTTCCGAAGCGAAGGCACCGCCGGTGCCGCACGACAGGCCGCCCGCCCGCCGGTCGTTCGTCCGAGCGAAACCTGAGGCCACAGCCATGCTCGACCGCATTGTTTCCGAACTCGGCCCGTGGAGCTGGATGGTCCTCGGCTTCGTCCTGCTGGTAATGGAGGTCATCGCGCCGGGCATTTTCATGCTGTGGATCGGCATTGCCGCGCTGTTGATCGGCGTCGTCTCACTGCTCATCTGGGATGCCGGTTTCTGGACCTGGCAAGTCCAGGTCCTCGCCTTCCTCGCGCTGTCGCTGGTCTCGGCCTATGTCGGCAAGCGGCTGGTGGGCGGGCGCCATGATGAAACCGACCAGCCCCTGCTCAACCGTCGCGGCGCACAGATGGTCGGCCGGACGGCGACCCTTGCCGAGCCGATCAAGGACGGGCGCGGCCGCGTAAAGCTGGGCGACACGTTGTGGCGCGTCTCCGGTCCTGACCTGCCGGCCGGCACGCAAGTGCGCGTGACGGGCGCCGCTGATACCGACCTGGAACTGACGGTCGAGGCGGTCTAGAAGCCCGCTAGGCAGCACCGATGCGCAGCAGGTCGTGCAGATGGACGAGCCCGATCGGCCGCCTGCCTTCGACCACCATCAGGCTGGTGATAGCCGAGTCGTTGATCGTCTGCAGCGCCGTCGCAACAAGCGTGTCGGGCGCGGCCATTTTCGGCTCTCTGGTCATCACCTGATCGACGCTCATTGCCAGGAGATCGCTGCCGATATGGCGCCTGATGTCGCCATCGGTGATGATGCCGATCAGCTTGCCGTCCGCGGCAGTCACGGCCACGCAGCCAAACCCCTTGCGCGACAATTCGAGGATTGCCTCGCGCATGCCGGTACCTGACGACACCAGCGGCAGCCTGTCGCCGACATGCATGATCTCGCGGATCTGCGTCAGGTTGGCTCCGAGCTGGCCGCCGGGATGGAACGTGCGGAAATGGTCCGGGGTGAAGCCGCGTGCCTCGAGCAGCGCTATGGCCAGCGCATCGCCCATCACCATTTGCAATAGTGTCGAGGTCGTCGGCGCAAGCCCGTGCGGGCAGGCTTCCGGTGCTCGCGGCAGCAGAAGCACAACGTCGGCCGCGCGCGCCAGAGCCGATTTTTCACCCGCGGTGACCGCGACCAGCGGGATCGAGAAGCGCCTCGAATAGGCGATGATGCCCTTGAGCTCAAGGCTTTCGCCCGACCACGAAAGCGCGATTATGGCGTCGTTTCTGGCGATCATGCCAAGGTCGCCGTGATTGGCTTCGGCAGGGTGGACGAAAAAGGCGGGCGTGCCGGTCGAGGCTAGCGTTGCGGCGATCTTCGAGCCGATATGGCCGCTTTTGCCGACCCCGGTGACGATGACGCGGCCATCGATCTGCGACACCATGCCGACGGCTCGTGCGAACGGCTCGGCCAGCCCGTTTTCGAGAGCGTCTGCCAGTGCCGCGACGCCGGCCTGCTCCGTCGCCACGGTTCTCAGCGCCGAGGCAATCGCGGCCTGCCCGTCATGCCGCTTCCTGTCTGGGGATTTCACGTCCATGGACGATGCGATTAGCGCTTCGGCGCGCGCCTGTCCAACGGAATTGCCGTCCCGAACCTCCTGACGGGCTATGCCTCAACGCTCCGTTAACCATCCCCATTTACGGTTTCGTAAGTATGGCGCGCGTGCGCCGCGCAAGCAGTGGTGCCGATGTCCGGGTTTCAGCCTCAAAACAAAATGGGACGAAAGGGCAAGGCGGTCTGCGCTTTGCTGCTGGCAACCAGTGTCTTTGCGTTGTCGCGGCCGGCACTGCTTTGCGCCCAGGAAACCGAGCTGCGCGGCGAGGTTTCGGAATCGACAATCCTGGACGACCAGCAGTACAAGATCAGGCAATCGAGCATAGCCGGAACCCAAGCCGCGCAGGCTGCTGCAACCGCCAACGACAATACGCCGCTGCCTACCTATCGCCCGGCCAGCCAAGGGGCGTTGCCTGACGACGGCACGGGCGAGGCGGCCAAAACCGGCGGCACTTTCGATCAACCAGCGGCCATCGGCGATCCATTTCCCGACAACCCTGCTCCGCCCCCCCGACGGCGGCCAAGCGCGACGCAACGCGCCGCCAATGCGGCCAACGCCGAAGACGAGACCGCTGACAGCCAGAAGCGCAAGAGAACCGCGACTGCAGCCGCGGCGGCGACCGACGACACCGATACCGCCGCCATAGACGAGCAGGATACGGTCAACCGCCGTGCCGTCACCATCGATTCCGCCGAGAGGCTCAAGCTCGACCCCGGCGCCGAGCGCACCGAAGCCATCGAAGGCCAGGACAACAAGAACGAGGACGACCCGTTCGCCGCCACCGGCATCAAGCTCGGCTCCTTCGTGATCCGGCCGACGCTCGAGCAAGGCCTGACGTCTTCGACAAACGCCGATTCGAGCAGCCTCGGCAAGCCGGCCTTGCTGTCGGAAACGACGCTGCGCTTCAACGCCGTCTCCGACTGGCGGGAGAATTCGGCGACGGTTGAGGGCTATGGCATCTTCCGCGAAACCTTGTCCGGCTATGACATTCACGAGGCGCAAGGCCGCGTCGACGGCACACTCAACATCGATCTCGACAATGATCTGCGCGCCATCGCCAAGCTGGGCTATGAGGCCTTGCCCGAATCGGCCTCGGCGCCGGACGCGGTCGTCGGCGCCGTTGGCCAGCCGGTGCGCCAGACCGTGAACGGCAGTCTCGCCGTCGAGAAGGATGCCGGCAAAATGCGCTTCGCGCTGACTGGCGCGGTCGAGCACGACATCTTTGGCGACGCCAAGCTTTCGTCGGGCGGATCGCTGTCGCAGAAGGGCCGCGACTCGACGCTCTACACGGCCATTTTGCGTACCGGTTACGAGATCTCGCCTGCCATCACCCCGTTCACCGAAATCGAGATCGGCCGGCGCGCTTATGATTTGCGCGTCGATCCAAACGGCTTCCAGCGCTCCTCGACCAGGCTTGGCGCACGGGCCGGCGTCGAGCTCGATCTCCGCGAGAAGCTTAGCGGCGAGTTCTCGGTCGGCTGGCTGCGCGAAGCTATCGACGACGATGCCCTGCCGGCTATTTCGGGCGCGACGGTCAATGCCGATCTCAAATGGTCGCCGGAACGCGGCACCACGATCGGGCTCACCGCACAGACGACCGCCGAGAACACGACGAATGCGGGCGAAAGCGGCGACATGCTCTATTCCGGCAGCCTCACCGGCGAGCGGCAGATCCGCGCCAACCTGACCGGAAATGCCGCTCTCGGCCTTGAATGGCGCGACTATACCGGCTCCGACGATCATGATTTGACGCTGAGCGCCGAGGCTGGGCTGACGTGGTGGCTGAACCGCTACACCGGGCTCACCACCCGCGCCAGGACTGAAAAACTGACCAGCAACCTGGTTGGGCGCGACTACACGGCCAACAGTATCTTCGTCGGCTTGAAGTTGCAGCGCTAAATGCATGTCGCGCAAAAGTGTGCAGCGGTTTTGCGATAACGACTTGCGTAAAACAAGAACCTAAAGCGCGTCGCATGAGGCCGGTCGAACGCGGCGCGCTTTAGCCGATCAGCGCGGCAACCGGTGTTGAAACTACAAGGCTACGCCGCGGCGTTCTGACGGCGCGAGTTCGTCGAGAAGCGTGCGAATGACACCGGCCATGCTGGCATTCATGTCTCTGCGCCACAGTGCGAAGGCAACGTTGGCCTCGACGAAGCCTTCGGGCGAGCCGCAGTCGAACGTCCGCCCGCGGTAGTGGTAGCCGTAGAAGGACTGTTGCTTCTGCAGCTTCAGCATTGCATCGGTGAGCTGGATCTCGTTGCCGGCGCCTTTTTCCTGACCTTCGAGTATCTTGAATATCTCCGGCTGCAGGATATAGCGCCCGTTGATGTAGAGGTTCGACGGCGCCGTGCCGGTCTTCGGCTTTTCCACCATGCCGGTGATGCGGAAACCGTGATGCGCGTCCTCGCCGCGGCCGACAATGCCGTATTTGTGCGCCTCGGCCGGATCGCATTCCTGCACGGCGACGATGTTGTTGCCGGTCTCGGCGTAAAGCTCGACCATGTCCTTCATGCAGCTTTTTTCCGACTGCATGATCATGTCGGGCAACAGCAGCGCAAAGGGCTCGTCGCCGACGAGCTCGCGCGCGCACCAGACGGCGTGACCAAGGCCGAGCGGTACCTGCTGGCGGGTGAAGCTGGTCTGCCCCGGCGCCGGCTGCAGCCGCTGCAGGCGGGCGAGCTGGTCGTCCTTGCCGCGCTGCGCAAGCGTGTCGTAGAGCTCGAACTGGACATCGAAGTGATCCTCGATGACCGCCTTGTTGCGGCCGGTCACAAAGATGAAATGCTCGATCCCGGCTTCGCGCGCCTCATCGACCACATACTGGATGACCGGCCTGTCGACGACCGTCAGCATTTCCTTGGGAATGGCCTTGGTGGCGGGGAGAAAGCGCGTGCCGAGACCGGCAACCGGGAACACTGCCTTGCGAACTCTCTTCATGTGCCAATTATCCATTTGCATGACTGTTCGGCAATCCCGATTCGAGACATTTTCATGCCGAAATCGAGGATTACTGAACGGCGGGTCAGAAATCTCAGCTGGTAAAGCATTGACGCATCTTTTCACCCCGGACGACACCTATGGTAAACCAAATGCTAACCGGGTTCGGCGATGAATAGTCTTCCTGAGATGAAGAAGGAGGAAAAGATGTCCGTTCGCAACGCCGCAAGGCGCTTCACCAGCGTCCTGACGGCCGCCAGCCTCTCGCTTGCCTTGCTCATGCCCAGCGGGTCGGCTTTTGCCGATGCCGGCTTCCGCCAATGGGTCGCCAGCTTCCGTGCTACCGCCGTGGCGAGCGGCGTTTCCGGCTCCGTCTACGACCAGGCATTCAAGGGCATCAACGATGCTGACCCGGTGGTGCTGGAAAAGGCCCGTACTCAACCCGAATTCACCGCACCCGCTTGGGATTATTTCGACAACCGCGTCCATGACCAGTCGGTCGCCGTCGGCCAGCAGATGGCAAGGAAATGGAAGCCTTGGCTGGACAGGATCGAGGCAAGATACGGCGTCGACCGCTACATCCTGCTGGCCATCTGGTCTATGGAATCGAACTACGGCGAAACCCTCAAGCGCGATGATATCATGCGCAATGTGGTGCGCTCGCTGGCGACGCTTGGTTATGCCGACCCGAAGCGAGCGAAATTTGCCCGCACCCAGCTGATCGCGGCGCTGAAGATCCTGCAGACCGGCGACATCGACGAAAGCCATCTCAGCGGCTCATGGGCCGGCGCGATGGGCCATACCCAGTTCATCCCCACCAGCTACCAGTCCTATGCGGTCGATATGGACGGCAACGGCAAGCGCGACATCTGGAATTCGATTCCCGACGCACTGGCGACAGCCGCCAATTTGCTGAGGAAGAACGGCTGGCAAGCAGGCAAGACCTGGGGTTATGAGGTCAGCCTTCCGGACGGCAAGAAGCTGCCCGGAGGCTCGAAGTCGCTGTCGCAATGGCAGGCGCTGGGGGTCAGCCGTGCCAACGGCAAGCCGTTCAAGAACGGTGCGGACAAGGCGACGTTGAAGCTGCCCGGCGGCCGCGGCGGGCCGGCTTTCCTGATGATCAAGAATTTCTCGGTCATCAAGCGTTACAACAATGCCGACAAATATGCGCTCGCCGTGGGCCTTCTTGCCGACGAAATTGCCGGCTATGGCGGGCTTGTGCAGGACTGGAAGCGACCGTTTACCAAGCTCTCCTTCGAGGAAAGGCAGGAGCTTCAGAAGCGACTTTCCGAGCACGGCTATTACGACGGCAAGTTCGACGGCAAGATCGGTGACGGATCGAAAACCGCCATCATGGCCTTCCAGGCAAAGGCCGGCTTGACCCAGGACGGGTATCCGAGCAAGGAAGTGCTCAAATGGCTCAGGCAGAACTAGAGCCGGTTGCGGGATGGAGAGGGTGATTGGTTTCGGCTGCGCGCATCCGGTTAATCGTTCGTCGCGTGCCGATCCTGGTTCTGGCGATCGCCGTTCTGGCAGTCGGCGCCGCCAGTGCCTTTCATACCTCGGCCATGGCGCAGGAGCCGGAAAGTCGTGGCTGGTCGCTGCGCGACCTGTTGTTTCCGCGCAGAAGCGAGCGGTTTGAGCAGCCGCCGCCCGAATTCCAGAGAGAATTCCAGAGAACAAAGCCCAGGCCCAAGCTGAGAAAGCCCCGGTCAGTTCGCCGGCCGCCGCCGGCCGAGCCGACAACCCCGGTGGCCGAGAAGGCGCCGGATGCACGCGTCGTTCTGGTGGTCGGCGATTTCATGGCGTCTGGGCTGGCTGAGGGGCTCGACGCCGCCTTTGCCGAGAACACCGGCGTCAGGATCGTCGTCCGTGCCAACGGATCGTCCGGCTTCGTGCGTGACGATGTCTACAACTGGCCAGACCAGGTCAAGTCGCTGATCGCTGCCGAAAAACCGGCAGCCGTCGTCGTCATGCTCGGATCCAACGACCGGCAGCAGATGCGCGTCGGCGATGTGCGCGAGCAGCCGCGATCCGAAAACTGGACCAAGGAATACGAGCGCCGGACCGAAGCGTTCGGCAAGGCCATCGCAGCAACCAAGGTGCCGTATCTGTGGGTTGGCATGCCGGCCTTCCGGGTCTCGAAAATGACCTCCGACATGCTGGCCTTCAACGACATCTTCCGCTCGTCCGCCGAAAGCCACGGCGGCGAATTCGTCGACGTCTGGGACGGGTTCGTCGACGAGAACGGCGCCTTCATCACCAGCGGACCGGACATCAACGGCCAATCGGTGCGCCTGCGCTCCGACGACGGCATCAACATGTCGAAGGCCGGCAAGCGCAAGCTCGCCTTCTATACCGAAAAGCCGCTGATGAAGATCCTTGGGCTGGCCGCGCCGGGAAGCGTGGTGACAGCGTCTGCCCCGGCCGGCGCTCCCGTCGAGGCGCCGTCACCTGCTGCCGCACCGATAGCTGTCGATCGCACCGTGCCGATGCTGCTCAGCGATCCGGCGCTGGACGGCGGCTCGGAACTTCTCGGCGCCGCCCCGCCGGCAAAAGCGGACAAGCATTTGCCGGGCGAAAGGCTTGTCATCGAGGGCAAGGCGCCCGACGCCTCACCGGGCCGTGCCGACGATTTCTCGTGGCCACCCAAGACACAGCCTGCGACGGCGGCCGCATCCGATACGACGACGGCGATCCGCCAGTAAACAGAACCTCTTCGGAACGGGCTCAGCGCGGCAGCACGCTCGATCCCATCAGCGCCTCGTCGATGGCGCGCGCCGCCTGGCGGCCCTCGCGGATCGCCCAGACGACCAGCGACTGGCCGCGCCGCACGTCGCCCGCCGTATAGAGCCTTTCGACGCTGGTCCTGTAGTCCCGGTCATTGGCCTCGACATTCTTCGAACGGCGGCTGTCGGTGACGATCTTCATCTGCCCGTCGAGTTCCGAGACCGGCCCGCGAGCGGCTGGCCCGGCAAAGCCGATGGCGATGAACGCGAGATCGGCGCGGATGACGAATTCGGTGCCGGCGATTGGCTTGCGCTTTTCGTCGACCTCGCAGCATTTGACCCCGGTCAGCTGGCCGTCCTCGCCGATGAATTCAAGCGTCGCCACCTGGAATTCGCGCTCGGCGCCTTCGGCCTGCGACGATGACGTGCGCATCTTGGTCGCCCAGTAGGGCCAGACCGACAGCTTGTCTTCCTTTTCCGGCGGCTGCGGCCGGATGTCGAGCTGGGTGACGCGCACCGCGCCCTGGCGGAAGGCGGTGCCGACGCAGTCTGAGGCAGTGTCGCCGCCGCCGACGACGACGACATGCTGGCCGCCGGCGACGATCGGGCGCGACGGCCATGCGACCGACTGGATCGGCTCGCCGCCGATACGCTTGTTCTGCTGCACCAGATAGGGCATGGCGTCGTGCACGCCGTCGAGATCGTCGCCCGGGATGTTGGCCGGGCGCGGCGTTTCGGAACCGCCGCAATAGAGCACGGCATCATATTCGGCGAGCAGTTCGGCGACCGGCTTGTCGACGCCGACATTGACGCCGCAATGGAAGCTGACACCTTCGCCCTGCATCTGCTCGATGCGCCGGTCGATATAATGCTTCTCGATCTTGAAATCGGGGATGCCGTAGCGCATCAGCCCGCCCGGCCGGCTCTCGCGCTCATAGACGTGAACGTCATGGCCTGCGCGGCCGAGTTGCTGGGCAGCCGCCATGCCTGCCGGCCCCGAGCCGATGATCGCGACGCGCTTGCCGGTCTTCCGTTCCGGCGGATAGGGCCGGATATGGCCGGTTTCATAGGCTTTGTCGGCAATCGCCTGCTCGATCGTCTTGATGGCGACCGGAATATCCTCGAGGTTCAGCGTGCAGGCTTCCTCGCAAGGTGCGGGGCAGATGCGGCCGGTAAATTCCGGAAAATTGTTGGTCGAATGCAGGTTGCGGATCGCGTTTTCCCAGTCGCCATTGTAGACGAGGTCGTTCCAGTCCGGGATCTGGTTGTGGATCGGGCAGCCGGTCGGTCCATGGCAATACGGAATGCCGCAATCCATGCACCGCGCGGCCTGTTTCTCGACCTCCTTGTCCGACATCGGCAGCGTGAACTCGCGGAAATGCCGGATGCGGTCGGAAGCCGGCTGGTACTTGTGCACCTGCCGGTCGATCTCGAGAAACCCTGTTACCTTGCCCATAGTCCAGTCCCTACTGTCCGGAAGGCACGCCTGGCGACGCACCCGTTAACCTCATAAGGCAGCTGTGGCAACCTTCAGTCCGAGGTCAGGATTGTTGATGAAGAGGGTTGCCGGGACGCACGGCCTCCCGGCAATTTCCAAATCTATTCCGCCGCCACGTTCATGCGCATCCGCTCCATCTCGATCAGCGCGCGGCGGTATTCGACCGGCATGATCTTCCGGAATTTCGGCCGGAAAGTCGCCCAGTCGTCGAGGATTTCGCGACCTCGTACCGAGCCGGTGTAGTGGACGTGGTTGGAGATCAGCTGGTAGAGCCGCTCCTCGTCATGGCTGGTCATATCGCCGGATACGTCGACACGGCCCTTATGGTCGAGATCGCCGCCATGGTGGAGCAGCTTTTCCATCAGGTCGTCCTCTTCCGGAACCGGCTCCAGCTCGACCATCGCCATGTTGCAGCGTTCGGCGAAATCACCCGCCTCGTCGAGCACATAGGCGACGCCCCCCGACATGCCGGCGGCGAAGTTGCGGCCGGTCTGGCCGATGACGACGACGATACCGCCGGTCATGTATTCGCAACCATGGTCGCCGACGCCTTCAACGACGGCGGCGACACCCGAATTGCGCACGGCAAAACGCTCGCCGGCAACGCCGCAGAAATAGGCCTCGCCCTCGGTTGCGCCGTAGAGCACGGTATTGCCGACAATAATGGACTCGGCAGCAACGATTTTCGTGTTCTCCGGCGGGCGGATGACAATGCGGCCACCCGACAGGCCCTTGCCGACATAGTCGTTGGCAGCGCCCACCAGTTCGAACGAGACACCGCGCGCCAGGAAGGCGCCAAAGGACTGGCCGGCCGTGCCGGTGAGCTTGACCGAGATCGTGTCCTCGCGCAGGCCCTTGTGCTTGAAGCGCTTTGCCACCTCGCCCGACAGCATGGCGCCGGTCGAACGGTCGACGTTGCGAATCGGCAGTTCGATACTGACCGGCTGCCTGGCTTCGAGCGCCGGCTTTGCGAGTTCGATCAGCTTGCGGTCGAGCACGTCGTCGATCGGATGCTTCTGCCGCTCGGTCCAGTGCACCGCCTCGTGCGGCGCATCGGGCTTGTAGAACATCTTGCTGAAGTCGAGCCCGCGTGCCTTCCAGTGCTGGATCAGCTCGCGCTTTTCCAGAAGGTCGGTGTCGCCGATGATCTGGTCGAGATGGGTGTAGCCCATCTCGGCAAGCAGCGCCCGCACCTCTTCCGCCACATAGAAGAAGAAGTTGATGACGTGCTCGGGCGTGCCCTTGAAGCGCTTGCGCAGCACCGGGTCCTGTGTCGCGACGCCGACGGGGCAGGTGTTGAGATGGCACTTGCGCATCATGATGCAGCCGGCCGCGATCAACGGCGCGGTCGAAAAGCCGAACTCGTCGGCGCCGAGCAGTGCGCCGATAATGACGTCACGCCCGGTGCGCAGGCCGCCATCGACCTGCAGCGCGAGGCGCGACCTGAGGCCGTTGAGCACCAGCGTCTGGTGCGTCTCGGCAAGGCCCATCTCCCACGGGCTGCCGGCATGCTTGAGCGAGGTCAGCGGCGAGGCACCGGTGCCGCCGTCATAGCCTGATATGGTGATGTGGTCGGCACGCGCCTTGGCGACGCCGGCCGCAACCGTGCCGACGCCGACTTCCGAGACCAGCTTGACCGATACGTCGGCCGCCGGATTGACGTTCTTCAGGTCGTAGATGAGCTGCGCCAGATCCTCGATCGAATAGATGTCGTGATGCGGCGGCGGCGAGATCAGGCCGACGCCCGGCGTCGAGTGCCTGACCTTTGCTATGGTCGCATCGACCTTGTGGCCCGGCAGCTGGCCGCCCTCGCCGGGCTTCGCCCCTTGCGCGACCTTGATCTGCATCATGTCGGAATTGACCAGATACTCGGCCGTGACGCCAAAGCGTCCCGAAGCGACCTGCTTGATTGCCGAGCGTTCGGGGTTCTTGCCGCCGCCCGGCAGTGGCAGATAGCGGTCGGCCTCTTCGCCGCCCTCGCCGGTGTTCGACTTGCCGCCGATGGCGTTCATGGCGCGCGCCAGTGTCGTGTGCGCTTCCCTTGAGATCGAGCCAAAGGACATCGCCCCGGTCGAGAAGCGCTTGACGATATCGGCCGCCGGCATCACCTCGTCGAGCTTGACCTTCTTACGCCCGGTCTCTTGCGCAAGCTTGATCTTGAACAGGCCGCGAATGGTCTGCGCCTGCGCCGTCTCGCTGTCGATCTGGGCGGAATAGTCCTTGAACGTCTCCCACGAGCCTTGGCGCACGGCGTGCTGCAAGGTCGCCACTGCGTCGGGCGACCAGATATGGGCCTCGCCGCGCATGCGGAACATGTATTCGCCGCCGACCTCGAGGCTGTTGCGCAGCACCGGGTCGTTGCCGAAGCCGTCGGTGTGGCGGCTGACCGTTTCGGCGGCGATCTCGTCCAGCCCGACGCCTTCGATCAGCGTCGCCGTGCCGGTGAAGTACTTCTGCACGAAGTCCGACTTGAGCCCGATGGCGTCGAATATCTGCGCGCCGCAATAGGACTGGTAAGTGGAGATGCCCATCTTGGACATCACCTTCAGGATGCCCTTGCCGATCGACTTGATGTAACGGGAGACGACTTCGTAGGCATCGACCTCCGCCGGCAATTCGCCACGCTTGTGCATGTCGAGCAGCGTGTCGAAAGCGAGATAGGGATTGATCGCCTCGGCGCCGTAGCCGGCGAGACAGCAGAAATGATGCACCTCGCGCGGCTCGCCGGATTCCACGACGAGCCCAACCGACGTGCGCAATCCCTTGCGGATCAAATGATGGTGCACGGCCGCAGTCGCCAGCAGTGCCGGAATGGCGATGCGGTCCGGGCCGAGCTGACGGTCCGACAGGATGATGATATTGTAGCCGCCGGCGACCGCCGCCTCGGCGCGCTCGCATAGCCGGTCGATGGCGCCCTGCATGCCGGCCGCGCCTTCATTCGAACCGTAAGTGATGTCGATCGTCTTGGTGTCGAAACGGTCTTCGGTGTGGCCGACGGAGCGCAGCTTCTCCAGATCGCCATTGGTCAGGATCGGTTGGCGCACTTCGAGCCGCTTGCGGCGCGAATTGCCGACAAGATCGAAGATGTTGGGCCGCGGCCCGATGAAGGACACCAGGCTCATCACCAGCTCCTCGCGGATCGGGTCGATCGGCGGATTGGTGACCTGTGCGAAATTCTGCTTGAAATAGGTGTAGAGCAGCTTTGATCTGTCCGACATTGCCGAAATCGGCGTGTCGGTACCCATCGAGCCGACCGCTTCCTGGCCGGTGGTCGCCATCGGCGACATCAACAGCTTGGTGTCCTCCTGGGTGTAGCCAAACGCCTGCTGGCGGTCGAGCAGTGAGACATCCCTGCGCAGGGCGCGCGGCTCGACCGGGTTCAGATCCTCGAGGATGAGCTGTGTGTTGGCGAGCCAGCTCTTGTAGGGGTGCCTGGTCGCGATCTCCGACTTGATCTCCTCGTCGGAAACGATGCGGCCCTTGTCCAGGTCGATCAGCAGCATGCGGCCGGGCTGCAGCCGCCACTTCTTGACGATCCTTTCCTCCGGCACCGGCAGCACGCCGGCTTCCGAGGCCATGATGACGCGGTCGTCGTCGGTGACGATGTAGCGCGCCGGCCGCAGCCCGTTGCGGTCGAGCGTGGCACCGATCTGGCGGCCGTCGGTGAAGGCAACCGCCGCTGGCCCGTCCCACGGCTCCATCAGGGCTGCGTGATACTCGTAGAAGGCCTTGCGGTCCTGACCCATCAGCTTGTTGCCGGCCCAGGCTTCCGGGATCAGCATCATCATGGCGTGGGCGAGCGAATAGCCGCCCTGCGTCAGGAATTCGAGTGCATTGTCGAAGCAGGCGGTGTCGGACTGCCCTTCATAGGAGATCGGCCACAGCTTCGAGATGTCGTTGCCGAACAGTTCGGAATCGACCGAGGCCTGCCGCGCCGCCATCCAGTTGACGTTGCCGCGCAGCGTATTGATCTCGCCATTGTGGGCGACCATGCGGTAGGGATGCGCCAGCTTCCACGACGGGAACGTGTTGGTCGAGAAGCGCTGGTGGACCAGGATCAGCGCCGTCTCGAAACGCGGGTCGGTGAGGTCCTTGTAGTAGGCGCCGACCTGATAGGCCAGGAACATGCCCTTGTAGACGATGGTCCGCGACGACATCGAGACGACATAGAAGCCGTTGTCGACGCCTTTGGTCTCTTCGTGGATACGGCCGGAAATGACCTTGCGCAGGATGTAGAGCCGCCGCTCGTAATCGTCGTCGTTCTCGATCTCGGCGCCGCGGCCCAGGAATACCTGTCGGTGCACCGGCTCGGAAGCGGCGATGTCGGGCGCCTTGGACAGCGACGAATTATCGACCGGCACGTCGCGAAAGCCGAGCAGCGGCTGGCCCTCGAGTTGCGCCACCTCGGCGATGATGCCTTCGATATGCGCCTGCAGCTCCGGGTCGCGCGGCATGAACACATGGCCGACGGCATAGTGGCCGGGCTTCGGCAGTTCGACCCCTTGCTTGGCCATCTCCTCGCGGAAGAAGCGGTCCGGCAGCTGCACCAGCACGCCGGCGCCGTCGCCCATCAGCGGATCCGCGCCGACGGCGCCGCGATGCGTCAGGTTTTCGAGCACGGCAAGGCCGTCCTCGACGATTTGATGCGACTTGCCGCCCTTCATGTTGACGATGAAGCCAACGCCGCAGGCATCATGCTCGTTGCGCGGATCATAGAGGCCGTGCGCGGCATAGCCGGTGCTGGTTCGCCCAATATTGGTCAGGGACGGATTTTTGACGGCTGCCGCTTTCGTCTGCGCGGCCTTCGTCGCAGATGGCGTCATGTCCGTCATCGTCCTGTCCTCCGTTCCGTCCCCTTCGGGCGCTGGTTTCCGTCGGGAAGCGCGTGGCTCCCCTTTCAATCTTGCGGCACGTCTTGCGAAGTTCTTGCCGACCGTGCGGCTTTCCGCATGGTTCGCATATGGTATTCGTACAGGCCGGAGCCAGGCTGTCTAGCTGTCGCTCGCGGCAATGCCGCAGAGGCGCAATCATATGCCAATGCGGCCAGTTTTGTGCGACAAAATAAGACAGCACTACTGTCCTAAATTTTTATGACAGAAATTTTGGATGCACACAAGACCGATTCACAAAATTCTTGAGGCTTTCGCGACAGAAAATTGCGCGGAACGCCGTGTCAGCGTAGCCTTCAGTCGCCGCATCTACGCTCATGCGTTTCGCTGGCTTTAGCGGATTTTCGGCATCTGCCACTTGCGGCCGACATGCGAAAGCGGCCAAGCTCGCATCGATTTCCCCAGCATAGGCAGACGCATGATTTTCGCTTCCGACAATTGGGCAGGCGCCCATCCCCGTATCGCTGCCGGCCTGTCGGGCCATGCCGACGGCTTCTCCACCGCCTATGGCGACGGTGCCCTCGACAAGGCCGTTTACCAGCGCTTCAATGAAATCTTCGAATGCGAGGTCGCGGTGTTTTTCGTCGCCACCGGCACCGCTGCCAATTCGCTGTCGCTGACTACCTATAACAAGCCAGGCGGCATTTCCTTCTGCCATCGCGAATCGCACGTCATCGAGGACGAATGCGGTGCACCGGAATATTTCACCGGCGGTTCGCGGCTTTATACAGTCGAAGGCGCACTCGGCAGGATCGATGCCGGCAATCTGGAACGGGCGGTGGACCGTTTCGCACCCGAAAACGTCCATTCCGGGCGGCCGGTTGCCGTTTCGATCACCCAGTCGACCGAAGTCGGCACCGTCTACACGCTGAACGAAATCGCCAGGATTTCGGCGATCGCAAAGCAGCATGGACTGCCGCTGCACATGGATGGGGCCCGCTTTGCCAATGCGCTCGTCGCGCTGGAAACGACGCCGGCCGAAATGACCTGGAAGCACGGTGTCGACATCCTCTCCTTTGGCGGCACCAAGAATGGCTGTTGGTGCGCCGAGGCGATCGTGCTGTTCGACCTCGAGCGAGCCAAGGAATTGGCCTTTTTGCGCAAGCGCGCGGCCCAGCTGTTCTCGAAATCGCGCTTCATCGCCGCGCAATTCGATGCTTATTTCAGGGGTGGGCTATGGCTCGACACAGCACGGCACGCCAATGCGATGGCGGCACGGCTTGCCGCGGCGATAGAAGATTCCCCTTCGGCCCGGCTGGCCTGGCTGCCGCAGGCGAACGAGGTCTTCGCAGTCATGAAAAAGGCCGAGGCCGAAAGAATGCAAGCGGCAGGGGCGGCCTTCCACGACTGGCACAGGCCGCTCGGCTACGACAGCTACATTGGCGAAGACGAAGCGCTCTATCGCTTTGTCACCAGCTTCGCGACCACGCCCGACGAGGTCGACCGTTTCGGCTACCTGCTCGCCGGATAGCAAGCCTTGCCCACCAGCAAAAAGAGCGGCGCATTGCTGCACCGCCCTTTCTTCCCGGGGAGTTGGCGTCCCGGAGTTTAGCTGCCTGGCTTAGGCGGCAGTCTTGGCCTCGATCTGCTTGGCCTTGGCCGGAGCCGAGGTGATCGCGATCTTGCGCGGCTTCAGCTCTTCGGGGATGTTGCGCTTGAGGTCGACGAAGAGCAGGCCGTTCTTCAGCGCGGCGCCGACAACCTCGACGTGATCGGCAAGCTGGAAGCGGCGCTCGAAGGCTCGGCTGGCGATACCGCGATAGAGCAGTTCGGAGCCTTCGCCATTGCCTTCCTCCTTGCGCTCACCCTTGACGGTCAGCACATTGCGGTGAGCTTCGATCGAAATCTCATCTTCCGAGAAGCCGGCCACAGCCATCGAGATGCGATAGGCATCCTCGCCCGTGCGCTCGATGTTGTAAGGCGGATACGTCTGGCCTTCCGGCTGCGCAAGCGAATCGAGCATGGTGAACAGCCGGTCAAAACCGACGGTCGAACGGTAGAGCGGGGAAAAATCAACGTGACGCATGGTGTGTTCTCCTGTTGAGCAACAAGGTTGCGTATGGCCGGTGCGAAACCCGTGACGGCGTTCCGGATGGACCAGCGGCCCCGACATTGGCGACCGCATGACAAATTTGGGAAGCCGGCGACGGCATTTCAAGATTTTCCCGCGTCCGAACGGAACCGGTCCCGGCCCACGTCCCGATGCCGATGAACGGCAGATGAACCGTGGCTTCGGCGAGCGTTCAGCCAGGCGGCACTAAAACTGTTCTCGAGATCACGAACAGGTCGCCGGAAAAGGCGACACGACGAGGCCGAACCGGGTGTAACGTCCCTTCCTCCCGGTCGACAGAGGCCGGAAGCACGCCAAGGCTGCTTCCGGCCTTACTTGTTCGCTGCCTGGGTCGACCTCCCCGGCGTCCCGAATTCCTTTTGCTTTTGGCGCATGGGCGTTTATGCCTGACTTGCGCCCACGCCGGCACCGACACCAACCAAACACCGTATGACCGATCTTCTCCACCAGCCCCCTCTCTTCCACGAAACTCCGGGCAATCCGCTGCCGGAAAACACGGCCGGCGGCTTCTTCACCACGCGCGACGGCAAGAAGATCCGCTATGGGCTGTTTGCCGCGGTTGCCCGCCCGATGAAGGGCACCGTCGTTGTCCTGACCGGCCGCAACGAGTGCATCGAGAAGTATTTCGAGACCATTCGCAACCTTACCGACCGGGGCTTTGGCGTGGCAACCCTCGACTGGCGCGGCCAGGGCGCTTCCGACCGGCTGATCGGCGACCGACAGCGCGGCTTCGTCCGGAGCTTCTTCGACTACACCGGCGATCTGGAGCAGTTCTTCGAGGAGATCGTGCTGCCCGATTGCCGAGGACCCTACTACATACTGGCCCACTCGGCCGGCGCGGTGATTGCGCTGCTCGCCGCGCCCTCGATGGCGAACCGCGTGCGCCGCATGGTGCTGATCGCACCGTTCTTCACCGTGCCGGACCTGCCGGTTTCGGTAAAAACCGTCCGCCGCATCTGTTCGCTGTTCTGCCTTCTCGGCCTTGGCCGACTCTATGCCGCATGGGGGCCGCGGCCCAAGGAATCGGTGCCCTTCGCCATAAACAAGCTGACCAGCGACCCGGAACGCTATCGGCGCAATACGCTGATCTACGAAACCTATCCGCAGCTGGCGCTCGGCGGACCGACGATCCGCTGGCTGAAGGCGGCGACGGAGGCGTCCTTGATCGTCAGCGACCCGGATTTCATGGCCAAGATCCACGTGCCCTTGCTGATGATCGCCGCCGGCGCCGACCAGGTCGTCTCGACCAGGGCAGTCGAGGCCTATGCGAGACGTCTGCGCGTCGGCTCGCTAGTGATGATCGACGGCGCCCGCCATGAGATCCTGCAGGAAGCCGATCTCTATCGCGAGCAGTTGCTAGCCGCATTCGATGCCTTCATCCCCGGAACCGGTGACGTCTGAGCCACATACCTTGTCCGGCTTCAGCTCGTGCGGGCGAAATCCATGATCCAGTTGGTCTCCCATGCCTTGCCGCCGTCCGGCGAAAAGGCCTGCTCCCAGCGCGCCGACCCGTCCGTGATCCGCGACCACAGGAAGCGGACCTGGATCGGCTGGCCGTCGAAGACGTCTTCGCACAGGAACGTGCCGACGCCCGCCACGAAAGTGCCGCGCATCGGAACATCGATGGTCGACGGATTGCGGCCGTCGATCCACCAGATCGACCATTGCCTCGCCGCAGGGTCGAAGGTCCGCAAGGTGGCGGCGCGATAGGGCCCGCCGGGCAATTCAATCCAATTGTCGTCGACATTGCCGAGGCCGCCAAGGATCGGCCGCACCTCGCACGTGCCGCCAAACACATCCCAGTTGCCGTCGCCCTGCAGCCGCTTCTGCAATCTTCGATGGCCGACGGTCCAGCGCCCGAAAAAGAAATCGAAATCGCTCCGCCCGTCCGCCGGAGCATCGGAATGGCTGGCTGCTGGCTGCGTCGGCATCTATGGTCCTCCCCGGCTGACAGCGTTCCATAGCGCATGCCAACTGACATCATCCTGTCAGGAGGTATGGCAACGATCTTGCCTGGGCAGCAATGGCCAATCTCAGCCGCGCAGCGCCGCCATTGCTGCCGCGTGCAGCTCCGGTGTCGCCGCTGCCAGAATGTCGCCGCCCTTTTCCGCCGGTCCGCCTTCGAAAGTGGTGATGACGCCGCCCGCCTTCTCGATGATCGGGATCAGCGCGACGATGTCGTAGGGCTTCAATCCGGGATCGGCGACGATATCGACGCTGCCCGCCGCCACCATGGCGAAGGCATAGCAGTCGGTGCCGTAGCGGGCGAGTTGGACCTGTTGCTCGAACAGGTCGTAGCGCAGGCGCGCGTCTCCCTTGAACAGCGCCGGCGTGGTGGTGAACAGCGTCGCCTCGGCGAGATTCGTCGTCTTGCGCGTCGCGAGTTTTCGCGGGCCACCGGGACCTTCATAATGCGAGCCCGAGGCATTGGCGTAGAACAGCTCGCCGGTGAAGGGCTGCGACATCATGCCGGCGACGGCATCGCCGTCGACCGTCAGCCCGACCAGCGTGCCCCATACCGGCAGGCCGGAAATAAAGGCGCGCGTGCCATCGATCGGATCGATCACCCAGACATGCCGGCTGGAGATGTTTTCGCCGCCATGTTCCTCGCCGAGAATGCCGTGATCGGGGTACTGCGCTGATATCAGCGCCCGGATGGCGCGCTCGGCCTCGCGGTCGGCCTCGGTGACCGGGTCGAAGCTGCCGCGCTCCTTGTTGGTGACCGCGCCCTGGTTGCGGAAGCGCGGCAAGGTCTCGGCTGCGGCGGCACGCGCAATGCGCCGCATGAACTCGATGCTGATGTCCAACTGATTCTCCCGCTCCAGCATGTTTGGAGATGCCCGTTTGCCTACGGATTTATGCCGAAACAAAGGCGTTCGGAGCCTTTCGCATGGTGCCAACTGTTGCTCGAATGCAACGCCGCCGTCATGGAAATGCAATTTCCACTTCACAATGAATTAAAAAAGCCGGAACGCGCCTTGACATTTGTGCAGCGCACAATACGTTTGTTCTCGGACAGGGGTTCCTGTCCATGCCCTCCTTGGGCGTTTCCTCCCTAGACTTCGACCGTGTCGTGCAAACGATGCGGTCTTTTTTTACGCTGCCGCATGAGCGGCGAGTGCCGCGATTCCGCGGCTATTCGGCGGCCAGCGGCAGATCCATGAAATTGTGATCGGGCATCGCCATCAGTTCGGCCGAAAACCGCGCCAGATCGTCGGCCAGGGCGTCGAAACCAGCCGATCTCTGGAACGTCCGCTCATTCATGTAGAGCCCGCGATTGACCTCGATCTGCAGCGCATGCAGATGGCGCACGGGGCGGCCATAGTGCTCGGTAATGAAGCCTCCGGCATAGGGCTTGTTGTGGGCGACGCTGTAGCCCATGCCGGTGAGCAGGCCGATCGCCGTCTCGGTCAACGCCGCCGCGGCGGAAATGCCAAAGCGGTCGCCGACGATGAAGTCCGGCCGCAATCCGCTGTCGCCGACCCTTATGCTTGCCGGCATCGAGTGGCAGTCAATCAGCACGGCGTAGCCGAAGCGCGCATGGGTTCTGGTCAAAAGCCGTTTCAGCGTCTCGTGATAGGGCTTGTAGACCGCTTCGATGCGCGCCACGGCTTCCGCCAGCGGCAAGCGGCCGGAATAGATGTCGAGCCCCTCGCCGACCAGCTTGGGCACGGTGCCGAGCCCGCCGGCCACCCGCGCCGAGCGGATGTTGCAGAATGACGGCACCGGTTCGGCGAACATGCGCGGGTCGAGTTCCCACGGCTCCCGGTTGACGTCGAGATAGGCGCGCGGGAAGTTTGCCGCCAGCATCGGCGCCCCGAGCGCGACGGCGCCGCCGAACAATTCCTCGACATAGCAGTCCTCTGAGCGGCGGATAGCGTTGCGGTCCAGCTTGGCCATAGCCATGAACCGGTCCGGATAGTAGCGGCCGCTATGCGGCGAGTTGAAGAGGAAGGGAACGCGCTGTTCGGCGCCCGATCGGATTTCGAAGGGTGGAACGACCGAAAAATCCTCGGCTGCCGTTTTCAATTTGAACGAACCCGGGAATACCAATGCATCATGATAGGAAAGTGCCACCTCGCCGCCCACATGTCCAGCCGCCGAAGCGCCAGCCAAATCAGGATTGTGCGGCCAACGTTCACTTGATGTTTACCGTCACCTCCTCATATACAGCATGGTTAACGGGCTTGCCGCACGGCATTGTCGGTTGGGTGATTCGGACGGGACAAGATGGCACGCATTCTGCTGGCGGAAGACGACGACGACATGCGCCGGTTCCTCGTTAAGGCGCTGGAGCGCGCCGGTTATCAGGTCAGCGATTTCGACAATGGCGCCAGTGCCTATGAGCGGCTGCGCGAGGAACCTTTTTCGCTGCTTTTGACCGACATCGTCATGCCCGAGATGGATGGCATCGAGCTCGCCCGTCGCGCCACGGAGATCGATCCCGACCTCAAGGTGATGTTCATCACCGGCTTCGCCGCCGTCGCGCTGAACCCTGATTCCAAGGCGCCGAAAGACGCCAAGGTGCTATCGAAGCCGTTCCACCTGCGCGACCTCGTCAACGAAGTCGAAAAGATGCTGCAGGCCGCCTGACGCGCTTTTTGTCGCGTCTTGACCGACGCCGCAAGCCAGCCATTCTTTCCCCTTTCCCGCTATTGACGTGCAGAACCAAAAATGGTGTATGCGCGGCTTCGGATGGGCGTGTAGCTCAGCGGGAGAGCACTGCATTGACATTGCAGGGGTCACAGGTTCAATCCCTGTCACGCCCACCATCCAGACAATCCCTCAATTGGCCGTCGGTATTTTTCGTCGACTGACGTTCCCGGCCTATACCGGCCTCAGGCGGCGCCGAGGCGGAGATCGCCGCTCTCGACGTGCTCCAGAAACCACGCATAGGTCTGTTCCAATCCGCTGCGCAGCGAATAGCGCGGGCGCCAGCCGGTGGCGAACAGACGCGACACGTCCATCAGCTTGCGCGGCGTGCCGTCCGGCTTCGTCGCATCGAACGTTATCGCGGCATCGGCGCCAGCGACCGACACGATGGTGCGGGCAAGGTCGGCAATGGTGATGTCTTCCCCAGAGCCGACATTGATGTGGCTGTCGCCCGAATAATTCTTCAGCAGCCAGACCAGCGCGTCGGCGGCGTCGTCGACATGCAGGAATTCACGCATCGGCGTGCCCGATCCCCACACCTCCAGGGTCTTGCGGCCGGCGCGCCTGGCCTCGTGCGCCTTGCGCATCAGAGCGGGCACGACATGGCTGGAATTGAGGTCGAAATTATCGCCCGGCCCGTAGAGATTGGTCGGCATCGCCGAGATGTAGTCGACGCCGTATTGGCGCCGATAGGCCTGGCACAGTTTCAGCCCGGCGATCTTGGCGATCGCATACCATTCGTTGGTGGGCTCGAGCGGCCCGGTCAGCAAGGCGTCCTCGGAGATCGGCTGCGCCGCGAATTTGGGATAGATGCAGGATGAACCGAGAAACAGCAGCTTCTGCACCTCGTTGCGGAAGGCGCTGTCGATGACATTGTTCTGCATGACGAGATTGTCCTGCAGGAAATCGACGGGAAGCCTGTTGTTGGCCAGGATACCGCCGACCTTGGCCGCCGCCATCACCACTGCATCCGGCTTGCGGTCGGCCATCCAGCGCCGCACGCCGGCCTGGTCGAGAAGATCGAGCTCGGCGCGCGAGGCGGTCAGGATTTCGCAATCCTCGTCGGCCAATCTGCGCAGGATGGCCGAGCCGACCATGCCGCGATGTCCGGCCACGAAAACGCGCTTGCCCTGAAGGTCGAAGGTCATCAGCTTACCCCATTGCAGAACGGCAGCTATGCCAGTTGGCCGGCGGAGCGCCGGATCGGCTTCTCTGTTGCCGGACGCATACCGCATACAGATTTGCCCAGACAAGGCAAATCGCAAAGCCACCCGAAGCAACCTTTGGATCGGACGCTGTGGCGCTCGCGATCAGACGCCCGCTACCGCGCAGAGGCTTGTCATTCTGGCAATGGCAAGCTCGGGGTCGGCCAGCAACCCTGCCTGGTCGGCAAGGCGAAAGACATCGGCATAGTGACGGATGCCGCGCGCCGATTGCATGCCGCCGACCATCGAAAAATGCTCCTGGTGGCCGTTCAGCCATGCCATGAAGACGATGCCGGCCTTGTAATATTCGGTCGGCACCTCGAAGATTTTGCGCGACAGCGGCACTGTCGGCGCCATCAGCGCGTCATAGCCGGCGCGGTCGCCGTCGGCCAGCCTTGCCAGCGCTGCATTGGCGACCGGCGCGATGGCATCGAAAATGCCGAGCAGCGCGTGCGAATGTCTGTCGCCGTCGCCGGCGATCAGCTCGGGGTAATTGAAATCGTCGCCGGTGAACATCAGCACGCCCTCAGGCAGCCGGTCCCTGAGCGCAATCTCCTTGCCGGCATCGAGCAGCGATATCTTTATGCCTTCGACCTTGCCGGCATGGCGTTCGATGATCGCGACCACCGTCTCCAGCGCAGTTTCGAAATCGCTGCTGCCCCAGTAGCCTTTCAGCGCCGGGTCGAACATGTCGCCCAGCCAGTGCAGGATGACCTTGCCGGAGGCCTGGGACAGGATGCGGTCGTAGACGCCGATATAGTCGTCGGGGCCTTTGGCGACCGCCGCCAGCGCCCGGCTGGCCATCATGATCGCCTTGCCGCCAAGCCCTTCGATGAAGCCGAGCTGTTCTTCATAGGCCGCGATGACATCGTCTAGCCTGCTGGCGCCCCCCGCCAGATGGTCGGTGCCGGCGCCCGACGCAAGATCGGCGCCTTCGACGCTGCGCGCCTCGGCGATCGAGCGGCGGATCAATTCCTTGGCATTCGCCCAGTCGAAACCCATGCCGCGCTGAGAGGTGTCCATCGCTTCGGCGACACGGAAGCCAAGCCGCCAGAGGTGATGGCGAAACGCCATCGTCTTGTCCCAGTCGACCGCGGGCCTCGACCACGGATCGGCCATGGCGAGGGGATCGGCAGCGACATGGGCGGCGGCGTAGGCGATGCGCGAGAAGCGAGCGCCGGCCACAGGCTGCACCGGCTGGCCGACAAGCCGGTAGCGGACACGGCCGGCGCCTTCCCCGGGCAAGGTGATGTCCATGGCTCTCTCCCTTACCAACGCCTATTAAATGGAACGTTCCAACAAATCAAGATATTTTGCCGCCCTGCCTCGTGCAGCAAAAATTGCTGCATCGCAGCAGCCGAAAGCCTGCTTGCCGGAGGATTGCGCCACCGAGCCGCATTTTTCCCGGGTTCGCAAAAACGCGATTGACTCAAATGCGCCCCAGGGATTAGATCGTTCCAATAAAATCGCACAAGAAACCACCGGGAGGACAGATCTGGATGGCCAGCCGGGCCAAGGCAACGATACTCGACATAGCCCGTGAGGCGGGCGTGTCCAAATCGACGGTATCGCTGGTGCTGCAAGGCAGCGGGCTGATCCGGCCCGAAACCGCGCTCAAGGTGCGCAAGGCGATCGAGGACGTCGGCTATGTCTACAACCGCGGCGCCGCCAATCTGCGCAAGGCCCATTCCAACGTCATCGGCATGGTCATCAACGATCTCACCAATCCGTTTTTCGCCGAGCTCGCGGTCGGCATGGAGCGCGTCTTCCAGTCGGCCGGCGTCGTGCCTTTCATCGCCAATACGGCTGAAAACCCGGTGCGCCAGGAAGAGGTTCTGAAATCGTTGATGGAGCAGGGTGTCGCCGGGCTCGTCGTGTCGCCGGCGCGCGGCACCACGCCTGGCGCGTTCCGTCGCCTTGAGACCGCAGGCGTTCCGGTCGTCTTCGTCATGCGCCGGCTTCCCGAAAGCCGTATCCCGGTGATCACGCCCGACAATCATCGCGGCGCCTATCTCGCCACCGCCCATCTGATCGGCAAGGGCCATCGCCGGCTGGCCTTCTTCGGCGGCTCGTCCGACCTTGTCGTCTATCACGAGCGCCTGGGCGGCTTTCGCGAGGCCTGTGAAGCGCTCGGCATCGAACCGGCCGACAGGCTGGTCTTCGAGGGCGAAACCAGCCGCAAGGGCGGTATTGCCTGCCTGGAAACCGCACTTGCCATGGCCGCGCCGCCGACCGCGGCCCTTTGCTTCAACGATGCGGTCGCCTTCGGCGTCTTGCTGGCGCTGCGCAAGCGCGGCCTGGAACCCGGCGCGGACTTTGCCGTCGTCGGCTTCGACGACGTCGCCGAGGCCGAGCACTATATGCCGGCGCTGACCAGCGTCGCGGTGAACACCGCCGGCCTCGGCGAGCGCGCCGCCCATGTCGTGCTGAAGATGATCCAATCGCGCACCACGCGCGCCGAGGATCATATCGGCGCCGTCAACCTCGTGGTCAGGGAAAGCTGCGGCCCCGATCGCAACGAGCATGGCTGTGCAGGAATGGGAGACGCGGCATGACCGTCAGTTGGGGGCTGATCGGCGCCAGCACGATCGCAAGACAGTTCATGATCGGCGCCATCCGCGCGCAGAAGGACGGCGAGATCGCCGCGGTGATGAGCTCCAGCCCGGAGCGCGCCGCCACTTACGCCAGTGAAAACCGCATTCCGGCGGCGGTCTCGACGCTCGACGCCCTGCTCAAATCCGATATCGACGCCGTCTACATCTCGACCACTAACGAATTGCATCTCGAACAGGCACTCGCCGCCATCGAGGCGGGAAAGCATGTGCTGTGCGAAAAGCCGCTGGCGCTGACCAGCGCCGACGCGCGCAAGATGGTCGCGGCGGCCAGGGCCGCCGGCGTCGTGCTCGGCACCAATCACCATCTGCGCAATGCCGGCTCGCATCGGGCGATGCGCGAAGCGATCGCTGCCGGCCGCATCGGCAGGCTGATCGCCGCGCGCGTCTTCCACTCCGTCTATCTGCCGGAAAACCTGCAGGGCTGGCGCATCACCAGGCCGGACGCCGGCGGCGGCGTGGTGCTCGACATCACCGTTCACGATGCCGACACGCTGCGCTTCGTGCTCGGCGACGATCCCGTCGAGATCTCGGCATTCACGCAGTCGGCCGGCATGGCCGCCGGCGGACTGGAAGACGGCGCCATGTGCCTCTGGCGCTTCGCATCGGGCGTCATCGCCCAATCGCATGAGGGCTTCACGACAAAATTCGCCGGCACCGGCTTCGAGGTGCATGGCAGCGAAGGCTCGCTGATCGCCAAAAATGTGATGACGCAGAAGCCGGTCGGCTCGGTCTTGCTTCGCACGGCACAGGGCGAGGAGGAATTGAGCTTCGACCGCGAAGACCTCTATGCCCGTTCGCTGCGCGAATTCCACGCAGCGATCCGTGGCGACGGCCAGCCGTCCGCCACCGGCGAGGACGGCGTCTGGTCGCTGACATCAGCCGAGGCGGCATTGCAATCGGCCAGGTCCGGAAACGCCGTTGCCATCGACCCGAAGCTCGGGAGCGCCGCGTGAGCAAGCTCGTTTCAGCGGCTGAAGCTGCCGGCCTGATCAGGGATGGCATGGTCGTTTCCGTGTCATCGTCGAGCGGCCTCGGCTGTCCGGATGCGGTGCTGGCTGCCGTCGGCGAGCGCTTCGACGCGGAAGGCCATCCCAGGGACATCACGACGCTGCATCCGATCGCCGCCGGTGACATGTACGGCATCAAGGGCATCGACCATCTAGCCAAGCCCGGCCTGTTGAAGCGCACTTTGTGCGGCTCCTATCCGTCCGGGCCGTCATCGTCGGAACCGCCGCAGATCTGGAAGATGATCGGCGACAATTCGGTCGCCGCCTATAACGTGCCGTCCGGCATCCTGTTCGACATGCATCGCGAGGCCGCGGCCAAGCGCCCCGGCGTGCTGACCAAGGTCGGGCTCGATACCTTTGCCGACCCGCGCCATCAGGGTTGCGCCATGAATGCTGCCGCCAGCGAGCCGATCGTTTCGGTGCAGCAGTTCGACGGCGAGGAATGGCTCTATTTCCGCTCGATCGTACCGCAGGTCGCGATCATCCGCGCCACCACGGCGGACGAGCGCGGCAACCTTACCTATGAGCATGAGGGTGCCTATCTCGGCGGCCTCGAACAGGCGCTGGCCGCCCGCAACAATGGCGGCATCGTCATCGCGCAGGTCAAGCGCGTCGTCGCGAACGGCACGCTGAAGCCGCACGATGTGCGCGTGCCCGGCGTGCTGGTCGACCATATCGTGGTGGCGCCCGACCAGTTGCAGACGACGCTGACGCCTTACGATCCGGCCATCTCCGGCGAGATCTTCCGGCCACTGTCGAGCTTTCGCAACGCCGAGATGAACGTCCAGAAGGTCATTGCGCGCCGCGTCGCCATGGAGCTTGCCGACGGCATGGCGGTCAATATCGGCTTCGGCATCTCGGCCAATGTGCCGCGCATCCTGCTCGAGGAAGGCCAGCACGGCAAGGTCACCTGGGTCATCGAACAGGGCGCGGTCGGCGGCGTGCCGCTGCTCGATTTCAAGTTCGGCTGCTCGTCGAATGCCGACGCCTTCATGCCTTCGCCGCACCAGTTCATCTATTTCCAGGCCGGCGGCTTCGACGCCTCGCTGCTGTCCTTCCTGCAGATCGACCGCCACGGCTCTGTCAATGTCTCGAAGCTTTCGGCGCGGCCGCATGTCACCGCCGGCGCCGGCGGCTTCGTCGACATCACCGCGCGGGCGAAGAAGATCGTCTTTTCCGGTTTCTTCAATGCCGGCGCCAAGTTGTCGCTTGCCGGTGGCGGCATCCGCATCGACCAGGAGGGCAAGGTCAAGAAAGTCGTCGGCGAGGTCGAGCATATCTCCTTCTCGGGCAAGCGTGCCGTCGCGCAGGGACAGGATATCACCTATGTCACCGAGCGCTGCGTGATGAAGCTGACGCCTGCGGGGCTGATGGTGACCGAGTTGGCGCCGGGCATCGACCTCGAGCGCGATGTGCTGGCGCAGGCCGAGATCCCGCTCGCCGTCGCCAACGACCTGAAAGTGACGCCGGATGCGCTCTACCGGGACCGGCCGATCGGCCTATCGCTCAATGGCGGCGCGTCGCTTGGAGGCGCACATGGCTGAGCGTCTGGTAACCTTTGAAACCGACGGCGCCATCGGCATTGTCACGCTGCGCCGGCCGGAGAAATTCAACGCGCTCGATATTCCGATGCTGCGGGCGCTGGAAGCGGCACTCGACGAGGCCGAGACAGCAACCGGCGTCCGCGTCGTGCTGGTCTGCGGCGAAGGCAAGGGCTTTTGCGCCGGCGGCGACGTCGAGGCTTGGGCAGAAATGAGCGCTGCCGATTTCCAGGTGCAATGGGTGCGCTACGGCCACCGCGTCTTCGACCGGCTGGCGCGGCTGCGGCAGCCGACGATCGCCGTTCTTGCCGGCCATGCGCTGGGCGGCGGGCTGGAACTGGCGGCGGCTTGCGACTTTCGCGTGGCGGAAACGCAGGTGAAGTTGGGGTTCCCCGAAACCTCGATCGGCGTCGTTCCCGGCTGGTCCGGCACCCAGCGCGCCGTGCGCCGCTTCGGCGCGCAGGCAGTGCGGCGGATGGCGCTCGGCGGCGAGGTGTTTCTGGCTACCGAGGCTCTTGCTCTGGGGATTGTCGACCGGGTGGTCGAGACCGGCAAGGCGTTCGCCGAAGCCAAGGCCTGGGCCGGCAAGATCGCCGAGCGCGGCCCGCTCGCGACCGAAGCCGCCAAGCTGATGATTACAATCGCCGAGGGCGAAGAGAGTGCTGCCGCGACCGAAGCGCTGGCCAGCGGCTTCATCGCGCTGACAAGCGATCTCAGGACCGGCGTCGAGGCTTTCAAGACCAAGCAGAAGCCGGCGTTCTCAAGATCTTAGGAACCTGGAAATCACATGAACGCACCCCTCAACATCGCCATGCCCGCCGAGGCAGCCGCAGCGCCGAAAAGGTACCGGCTGCTGATCGGCGGCAGGTTCATCGACGCCCAGGACGGCCGCACGCTGGAGCGCAGCAGCCCCGGCCACGGCTTCACCGTCTCGCGCTATGCACAGGCCGGCGCGGCGGACGTAGAGGCGGCGGTTCAGGCCGCGCACAAGGCCTTCGAGACCGGCCCGTGGCCGCGCATGAAGGCAGCCGAACGCGCCGCGATCCTGCTCAAAGCTGCTGACCTGATCGAGGCGCGGCTGGACGAGATTGCCCGGCTCGACGCACTGGAATCCGGCAAGCCGATTGCGCAGGCGCGCGGCGAGATCGGCGGCGCCGTCGATATCTGGCGCTATGCCGCGGCACTTGCCCGCACGCTTCACGGCGAAAGCTACGCCAATCTCGGCGACGCCATGCTCGGCGTCGTGCTGCGCGAACCGATCGGCGTCGTTTCCATCATCACGCCGTGGAATTTCCCGTTCCTTATCGTCAGCCAGAAACTACCCTTCGCGCTCGCCGCCGGCTGCACGGCGGTGGTCAAGCCGAGCGAGATGACCTCGGCCTCGACTTTCGTGCTCGGCGAGATACTGATGCAGGCCGGCTTGCCGGACGGCGTCGTCAACATCCTTGCCGGGTTGGGCGCCGATGTCGGCGCACCGATGGTCAGCCATCCGTTGGTCGAGATGGTGTCGTTCACCGGCTCCACCCGCGTCGGCAAGATGACCATGGCGTCTGCCGCCAACTCGCTGAAGAAAGTCGCGATGGAGCTCGGCGGCAAGAACGGCCAGATCGTCTTTCCCGATGCCGACCTCGAGGCCGCCGCCGACGCGGCGGTGTTCGGCGGCTTCTTCAATGCCGGCGAATGCTGCAATGCCGGCAGCCGGCTGATCGTCCATGAGGCGATCGCCGACGAGTTCCTCGGCGCCGTCAAAGCCCTCACCGCCAAGGTGGTTGTCGGCGACCCGCTCGACGACCGCACCAAGGTCGGCGCGATGATCTCCGCCGACCATATGGCCAAGGTCACCGGCTACGTGACGGCAGCGGAAAACGGCGGCGGCCGGATCTGTAGCGGCGGCAATCAGCTTGCTTCGGGCGCCGGCCAGTATCTTGATCCGACCATCGTTCGCGATGTCACCGAAGACATGGCCATTGCACGCGAGGAAGTGTTCGGTCCGGTGCTCTCGGTGCTGACTTTTGAATCGATTGAAAGGGCGTTGCACATCGCCAACAACACGCCCTATGGTCTGTCGGCGGGCGTGTGGAGCGCCAGCATCGATACCTGCATGTCGGTGGCGCGGAATGTGCGTTCGGGAACCGTTTGGGTGAACACGTTCATGGAGGGTTACCCCGAGCTGCCTTTCGGCGGCTACAAGCAGTCCGGTCTCGGACGCGAACTCGGCAAGCGCGCCGTCGAGGATTATACCGAGGAAAAGACAATCCAGTTTCATCGCGGCCAGCGCACCGGATGGTGGGTCGGCTGAGTTGGGAAGAACCCGGTGGGCATCCGCCGGTCGTGTAAGTTCAACAAGGGAGGAAGTACATGTTGCGCAAACTGCTTATCGGGACGGCTCTCGCATCGGGCGTTGCGTTCGCGGCCCATGCCGAGGACGTCAAGGAAGTCCAGATGCTGCATTGGTGGACGTCGGGCGGCGAAGCTGCCGCTCTGAACGTGCTCAAGCAGGATCTGGCCAAGGAAGGCTTTGCCTGGAAGGACGTGCCGGTGGCCGGCGGCGGCGGCGACGCTGCCATGACCGCGCTGAAGGCGATGGTGGCAGCGGGCAACTACCCGACCGCCTCGCAGATGCTTGGCTATACCGTGCTCGATTACGCCGCAGCCGGCGTTATGGGCGACCTGACCGAGACGGCGATAAAGGAAGGCTGGGACAAGTCCGTTCCCGCGGCCCTGCAGAAATTCTCCGTCTATGATGGCAAGTGGGTCGCGGCTCCGGTCAACGTCCACTCGGTCAACTGGCTATGGATCAACAAGGCGGTGATGGACAAGATCGGCGGCACCGAGCCCAAGACCTTCGACGACTTCATTGCGTTGCTGGACAAAGCCAAGGCGGCGGGCGTCATCCCGCTCGCGCTGGGCGGCCAGAACTGGCAGGAAGCGACAATGTTCGACTCAGTCGTGCTGTCGACCGGCGGGCCTGAGTTCTACAAGAAGGCCTTCAACGACCTCGACGAGGAGTCGCTGAAGTCCGACACGATGAAGAAGTCGTTCGACAATCTCGCCAAGCTCGTCACCTATGTCGACCCGAACTTCTCGGGCCGGGACTGGAACCTCGCCACCGCCATGGTCATCAAGGGCGATGCGCTGGTGCAGGTGATGGGTGACTGGGCCAAGGGCGAATTCAACGCCGCCAAGAAGGTCCCGGGCACCGACTTCCTGTGCTACCGCTTCCCGGGCACCGACGGCAGCGTCGTCTACAACTCCGACATGTTCGGCATGTTCAACGTTCCGGAGGACCGCAAGGCCGCCCAGATCGCCCTGGCCACCGCCACGCTGTCGAAGAGCTTCCAGTCGGCCTTCAACGTCGTCAAGGGCTCTGTTCCGGCCCGCACCGACGTGCCGGACACCGATTTCGACGCTTGCGGCAAGAAGGGCATGGCCGACCTGAAGGCCGCCAATGAAGGCGGCACGCTGTTCGGTTCGCTGGCGCAGGGCTATGGCGCGCCTCCCGCGGTTGCCAACGCCTACAAGGATGTCGTCTCGAAATTCGTCCACGGCCAGATCAAGACCTCAGACGAGGCCGTGACCCAACTGGTCAGCGCGATCGAAGACGCCAAGTAAGGCACCCGCCCATGTGAATGATCTCCCCGGCGCAAGCCGGGGAGATCCCCTGCGGCGAGGTTTTGCGGTTGCGCCGACCGGCACGCTTTCGTGCCGCAGAGCCCGAGACAGCAGAATTCCGGACCCGCCATACGGAATGGACAGATGAGCACAGTTGCTGAAACCAGTATCACGCTGACGCCGGAGCACGATGCCCGTCCGGGCGCCACGGTGCGCTCGCGCCTTCAGGACGCGCTGCCGAAGCTCGTGCTGGCGCCGAGCTTCGCCGCCACTATCGTCTTCGTCTACGGCTTCATCCTGTGGACGATCTATCTGTCCTTCACCAATTCCAAGACCTTTCCCTCCTATGCGATCACCGGGCCACGCGCCTATCAGCGGCTATGGCGCTGGACTTTCGAAAGCGATCCGCCGTCCTCCTGGTACACGTCGATCACCAATATGGGGATTTTCGGCTTCCTCTATATTTCCATCTGCCTGGCGCTCGGCCTGTTCCTAGCGATCCTGCTCGACCAGAAGATCCGCGGCGAAGGTGTGCTGCGGCCGATCTACCTCTACCCGATGGCACTGTCGTTCATCGTCACCGGCGTTGCCTGGAAATGGTTTCTGGACCCCGGCCTCGGCCTCGAGCAGACGCTGCACCAATGGGGCTGGACGAGCTTCCATTTCGACTGGATCAAGAACAAGGATTTCGTCATCTACACGGTGGTCATCGCCGGCGTCTGGCAGGCGTCGGGCTTCATCATGGCGATGTTCCTGGCCGGCCTGCGCGGCATCGACGGCGAGATCCTGAAGGCGGCGCAGATCGACGGCGCCACCACCTTCCAGCTCTACCGTCGCATCGTCATCCCGCTGCTGCGGCCGATCTTCCTGTCCGCCTTGATCGTCCTCGCGCATCTCGCCATCAAATCCTACGATCTGGTGGTCGCGCTGACCAGCGGCGGGCCGGGCGGTTCGGCCTGGCTGCCGTCCAACTTCATGTATGAGTACACCTTCAAGCGCAACGAGATGGCCGTCGGCTCGGCCAGCGCCGTGATCATGCTGATGACCATCACCGCGATCATCGTTCCCTATCTCTATTCCGAGCTTCGGGAGAAGCCGCGATGAGCGCCGTGGCCACGCCTGCTCGCCAGAGCACTGGCGGTATCAGCGCCAGGACGGTCAACCGTATTGTCATCTACGGGCTGCTGGCGCTGTTCGCGCTGTTCTATCTGATGCCGCTGTTCGTCATGCTGGTGACCTCGTTCAAGACCATGGACGAAATCCAGAACGGCAACATGCTGGCGCTGCCGCAGGAGCCGACCTTCGCACCTTGGATAAGGGCGTGGAGCGAGGTTTGCTCGGGTCTCACCTGCGTCGGCATGAAGGGTTATTTCTGGAACTCGATCAAGATGGTGGTTCCGGCCGTCATCATCTCGACCCTGCTCGGCGCGCTCAACGGCTATGTGCTGACGAAGTGGCGCTTTCGCGGGGCGACGCTGGTGTTCGGGCTGATGCTGTTTGCCTGCTTCATTCCGTTCCAGTCCGTCCTCTTGCCGATGGCAACGATCCTCGGCAGCCTCGGCCGGTTCGGCGTCAAGCTGCAGAACGCGACCGGCCTCACCTTCGGCTTCGGCAATCCGACCGTGAACCTGGTGTTCGTTCATGTCGTCTACGGCATCGGCTTCACCACCCTGTTCTTCCGCAATTATTACGAAGCGTTTCCGAACGAGCTGGTGAAGGCGGCGCAGATCGACGGCGCCAGCTTCTTCCAGATCTTCCGGCGCATCATGCTGCCCAACTCGCTGCCGATCATCGTGGTGACGGTGATCTACCAGTTCACCAACATCTGGAACGACTTCCTCTTCGCTTCCGCCTATGCCGGCTCAGGCGACGTGATGCCGATGACGGTGGCGCTGAACAATGTCGTCAACACCTCGACCGGCGTCGTCGAATACAACGTCAACATGGCGGCGGCGATGATCGCCGCGCTGCCGACGCTCCTCGTCTACGTGCTCGCCGGCCGCTATTTCGTGCGCGGCCTGATGGCCGGCGCCGTCAAAGGATAATCGCATGGCTTTTCTGGAAATTGACGGGCTGAAGAAGCGTTTCGGAGCGGTCGAGATCCTGAAAGGCATCGACCTCGACCTGGAAAAGGGCGGCTTCCTCGTGCTGGTCGGGCCTTCCGGTTGCGGCAAGTCCACGCTGCTCAACACTATTGCCGGCCTGGAAACCATCACCGAAGGGGAAATCCGCGTCGACGGACGCACGATCAACGATCTCCACCCTTCCAAGCGCGACATCGCCATGGTCTTCCAGAGCTACGCGCTCTATCCGAACATGACGGTTGCCGGCAATATCGCCTTCGGCATGGAGATGCGCGGCGTGCCGGCCGGCGAGCGCCAGAAGGCGATCGACAAGGTGGCGAAGGTCCTGCAGATCGGCCATTTGCTGAAGCGCAAGCCAAGCCAGCTCTCCGGCGGCCAGCGCCAGCGCGTCGCCATGGGCCGGGCGCTGGTGCGCGATCCAAAGCTGTTCCTGTTCGACGAGCCTTTGTCCAATCTCGATGCCAAGCTGCGTGTCGACATGCGCATCGAGATCAAGCGCCTGCACGCCACCACCGGCACCACCATCGTCTACGTCACCCACGACCAGATCGAAGCGATGACGCTGGCCACCAAGATCGCGGTGATGCGCGACGGCGAGGTGCAGCAGTTCGGCACGCCAGCCGAAATCTATAACAATCCGGTCAACCTGTTTGTTGCCGACTTCATGGGCTCGCCGGCGATGAACCTGATCCCGGCGACGATCGGCAGCAACGGCAGCGGCTTCTCCGTCGTCATGGAGCGCGAGGCGCGCCAGCCGATCTCGCTGCCGCTGGGCAATGCGCCGGCCGGCCTGTCGGCATTCCAGGGAAAACCGATCATCTTCGGCGTCCGCCCGGAAGCACTGACCGATCCCGAGGGTGCCGAACGCAATGCCTCGAACATCGCCCGCGCCGACTGTCACATCGAGGTCATCGAGCCGGCCGGCTCGGATACGTTCGCGGTCACCAATCTCGGCGGCAAGGCGGTGGTGGCGCGGCTGCGCGCCGATGCCAAAATCCAGCCCGGCACGGTCACGCCGCTCGCCTTCAACCTGACCAAGGCGGTGTTCTTCGATCCGGCGACCGAGAAACGCATCGTCTGACCGCCATGACAAATCCCGACATCGTCATCATCGGCTCCGGCATAGGCGGCGCCACGATCGCCTCCGGCCTTGCCGGCGGTGGCGCCTCGATCCTGATGCTGGAGCGCGGCGATCCACTGCCAGCAACGTCGCACACACGCGACACCCGCGCGATCTTCGTCGACGGCCATTATCGGCCGAAGGAGATGTGGCTCGAGGCCGGCGGAGCGCCTTTCAACCCGGGCAATTACTACTATGTCGGCGGCAATTCGAAATTCTACGGCGCGGTGCTGATCCGCTACCGCAGGCAAGACTTTTCGGAGATGGAGCACTATGGCGGCGTCTCGCCGGCCTGGCCGTTTTCCTATGAGGAATTCGAACCCTGGTATTCCAGGGCCGAGCAGCTGTTCCGCGTGCGCGGTGCGCTGGGTGAAGACCCGACCGAGCCGTTCCACTCGATGCCCTACCCTTTCGGGCCGGTACCCGACGAGCCGCCGATCGCGCGCGCCCGCGCCGAGCTTAGGAGCCTCGGCCTGCACCCGGCATCGCTGCCGCTCGGCGTCGACATCGAAGCCTGGCTGAAAGACGGCAGCACGCCGTGGGACGCGTTTCCCAACACCGGCGTCGGCAAGGTCGACGCCCAAACGGGACCGCTGGCCGCCGCCCTTGCCGACCAGAAGATCAAGCTCGAGACCGGCGCCCATGTCGAATATCTCGAGGCATCGCCGGATGCGAGGACGATCATCGCCGTCCATTATCGACAGAACGGTACGCTGAAGAAAGTCGCGCCGAAGCTGGTCATCCTATCGGCCGGCGCAGTCAATTCCGCCGCCATCCTGCTGCGCTCGCCCACCCCTCAGGGCAGAGGCGGCGGCAAAGGCCTGGCCAACCGCTCCGACCAGGTCGGCCGCAACTTCATGAACCACAATTCGAGCGCCATGCTGGCGATCGATCCACGCCGCCGGAACAGATCCGTCTACCAGAAGACGCTGATGCTGAACGATTATTATCTGTCCGACGGCAAGGGCGGCAAGCCGCTCGGCAATGTCCAGCTCCTCGGCAAGATCGACGGCAACATCCTCAAGGCCAATGTCAGGCGCGCGCCCAAATTCGCGCTCGATTTCATGGCCGGCCACGCCGTCGACTGGTATCTGATGTGCGAGGACCTGCCCGATCCCGAGAGCCGCATCATGGTCGACGGCAAGGACATCGTCATGCAGTGGCGGCGCTCCAACATGCAGTCGCTCGACGGACTGACCAAGGTGATGCGCGAGAATTTCCGCGCCTGCGGCTATCCGATCGTCCTGTCGCGTCCGTTTGACAAGCGCACGCCCTCACATCAGTGCGGCACGGTGAAGATGGGCAACGATCCGGCGACCTCGCCGCTGGATCCGTTCTGCCGCTCCTTCGACCACAGCAATTTGTTCGTCGTCGATGCCGGCTTCCTGCCGAATTCGGCCGCCGTCAATCCGGCGCTGTCGATCGCCGCACAGGCGCTGCGCGTCGCCGATCATATCCGCAAGACGGAGCTTGCAACATGAGCCGCCCGGCAGCGATCGTCACCGGCGGCGCGCGCGGGATCGGCCTTGCTTGCGCCGGGGCGCTGGCCGACGCAGGCTTCGACATCCTCCTCTCAGACCTTGCCGACGAAGCCGCCGACGGGCTCGCCGCCGACATCACCGGGCGCGGCGCGAAGTTCGCCTATGCCAGCAGCGACATCGCCGACCTCGACGGCCACGCAGCGCTGATTGATGCCGCGACAAGCGCCTTCGGCCGCATCGACTGCCTGGTCAACAATGCCGGCATCGGCGCCGTCCTGCGCGGCGATCTGCTCGAGCTCAAGCCCGAAAATTTCGACCGGGTGCTCGGCATCAATCTGCGCGGCACCGTATTCCTCAGCCAGGCCGTCGCCAAAGCGATGCTCGGCCTGCCAAGCGATGGTGCGAGATCGATCATCACCATCACCTCGGTCAGCGCCGCCATGGCCTCGCCGGAACGTTCCGATTACTGCATCTCCAAGGCTGGGCTTTCGATGTGGGTGAAGAACCTGGCGCTGCGGCTTGCCACCGAAAACATCGCAGTGTTCGAGGTGCGCCCGGGCATCATCCGCACCGATATGACCGCGGGTGTGACCGCCAAATATGACGGGCTGATCGACGGCGGGCTGGTGCCGGCGATGCGCTGGGGCGAGAGCGAAGATATCGGTGCCGCCGTGGCAGCACTCGCCGGTGGCAAGTTCGGCTTTTCGACCGGCTCGGTCATCAATGTCGACGGCGCGCTGTCGGTGCCGAGGCTATGAACAGGTGACGCCATGACGGACTACATAATCGTCGGCGCCGGCCCGGCCGGGTGCGTACTCGCCAACCGGTTGAGCGATGATCCGTCGCATCAGGTGCTGCTGCTCGAAGCCGGCGGCAAGGACTGGCATCCGCTGATCCACATGCCGGCCGGTTTTGCCAAGATGACCAAGGGCATCGCCGCCTGGGGCTGGTCGACGGTGCCGCAAAAGCACATGCAGGACCGTGTCTTCCGATACACGCAGGCCAAGGTGATCGGTGGCGGCTCTTCGATCAATGCCCAGATCTACACGCGCGGCAACGCCCGCGACTACGACGCCTGGGAGAAGGAAGAAGGCCTTGCCGGCTGGGGCTATCGCGATGTGTTGCCCTACTTCAAGCGCGCCGAGAACAACCAGCGTTACGCCAACGATTTTCACGGCGACCAGGGCCCGCTCGGCGTGTCGAACCCGATTGCACCATTGCCGATCTGCGAGGCCTATTTCCGGGCCGGACAAGAGATGGGCATCCCCTTCAATCCCGACTTCAACGGCGCCAGCCAGGAGGGCGTCGGCTATTACCAATTGACGCAGAAGGACGCGAAGCGCTCCTCCGCCTCGGTCGCCTATCTCAGGCCGATCCGCGAGCGCAAGAATCTCACCATCAGGACCGGCGTTCTGGTGACACGCATCGTCGTCGACAAGGGCCGCGCCGTCGGCGTCGAGATCGTCGACAGGCCGGGCGGCCAGCCAACGATCCTGCGCGCCGAGCGCGAGGTGATCGTCTCGTCCGGCGCTATCGGCTCGCCGAAGCTTCTGATGCAGTCGGGCATCGGCCCGGCCGACCATCTGAAGGCGGTCGGCGTGACACCGGTGCACGATCTGCCCGGCGTCGGCTCCAACCTGCAGGATCATCTCGACCTGTTCGTCATCGCCGAATGCACCGGCGATCACACCTACGACAACTACGCCAAGCTGCACTGGACGGCTTGGGCCGGCCTGCAGTATCTGCTCCTGAAGAAAGGCCCGGTAGCCTCCAGCCTGTTCGAGACCGGCGGCTTCTGGTACGCCGATCCGACCGCCGCCTCTCCCGACATCCAGCTGCATCTCGGCCTCGGCTCCGGCATCGAGGCCGGCGTCGAGAAGCTGAACAATCCGGGCGTGACATTGAACTCGGCCTTCCTGCGCCCGCGCTCGCGCGGCACCGTGCGGCTGAACAGTGCCGACCCGGCCGACCGCCCGCTGATCGATCCGAACTATTGGTCCGATCCCTATGACCGCGACATGTCGATCAAGGGGCTGAGGCTGGCGCGCGAGATCATGCGGCAGAAGGCGCTGCAGCCCTATGTGCTGCGCGAGATATTGCCGGGACCCGACCTGCAGAGCGGCGACGAGCTGTTCGACTACGCCTGCCGCAGTTCCAAGACCGACCACCACCCGGTCGGCACCTGCCGCATGGGCTACGATGCAATGAGCGTGGTGACGCCAGATCTCAGGCTGCGCGGTATCGAGGGCCTGCGCGTCTGCGACGCCTCGGTGATGCCGCGCATCCCCTCCTCCAACACCAATGCCCCGACGATCATGGTTGGCGAAAAAGGCGCCGATCTGATCCTTGGCCGCGAGCCGCTGCCGCCGGCGGTGTTTTCCACCAACCAAGCGGCATGAGGGACAAAGAATGATCAGGCACTGTGTCTTCGTCAGATTTCGCAACGATGTCGCCGACGCCGAGCGCGCGGCAATCCATGCCGATCTCGAAGCGTTGCGGGCGGTGATCGACGGCATGGGCAGGGTCGAATTCAGCGCCAATACCAGCCCGGAACCCTTCGCCCGCGGCTTCACGCACGGCTTCACCATCGACTTTCGCGACGCTGCGGCACGCGATGCCTATCTGGAGCATGAAGCGCATCAGCGAGCCGGCGCAAAACTGGTCGCGGCGCTCGAAGGCACCGACGGGCTGATGGTGTTTGACCTGGAGATCGCGTGACTATCCCATTCTCAGCGCAACGACGCCGGCAACGATGCTAAGCACCGCGGCACCTCGCCATGCCGTCATCTTCTCGCCGAGCGCGAACACCGAGATCATCATGGCGAACAGGATCGATGTTTCGCGCAGCGACGCCACCGAGGCGATCGGCGCCTTGGTCATCGCCCACATCACGATCCAGTAGGCGCCGCCGCTGAGCACGCCGGTGTAGATTCCGGCCTTCCAGTCGCGCGCCAGCACCGGCAGCGCCTGTGGGCCGCGAAAGACGACGCATAGCACCAGCGCCCACAGCGCATCGCAGACGAACAGCCAGGCGGCATAACTCGACGCGGTGGCGGCCAGCCGCGCGCCGCTGCCGTCCGACAGCGTGTAGCTGGCGATGAAGATCGATGTGCCCAGCGCGAAGCCGACGGCGCGCAGGTTCAATTTCTCCAGATGCGCGCCGCCGCGAAACGACAGCACCAGCGTGCCCGCCGACAACAAGAGGATGCCGAGAATGGCGAGCGGCGCCGGCATCTCGGCAACCACCACAACGCCCCCCAAAGCGGCCAGCAATGGCGCGGTGCCGCGCGCCAGCGGATAGGTCTGGGCGAAATCGCCGGCCTTGTAGGCGCCGATCAGGAACGTCCTGTAGCCCATGTGGAAGACAACCGAGGCGAGGATGTATGGCCACACTTCCGGCTTCGGCACCTCGACGAAAGGCAACGTCACCAGCGCAGCGGCACCCATGCCGAGCGTCATCAGTGTGATCGACAGGAAACGGTCGAGATGGACCTTGACCAGCGCGTTCCAGATCGCATGCATGGAAGCGGCGGCGAGCACCGCGAAAAAGACAAACAGGCTCATCGGCGGTTCATCCGCCGCCCGTCCCGATGACGATCGGCGTCTCCAGGTCGATATCGACCCAGAGCGGAAAATGGTCGGAAGCGATTTGGTCGATATCGGCGCTGACCGAGCGCACGCGCCCGGCAAACATGCCGCCGACGAAGCAATGGTCGAGCCGGCGCTTTGCCAGCCTGCCATCGATAGTCTTCACATGGGTGTGGAAATCCGCTGTCGGTTCCATTGCGACGGCGGCGGCATCGACAAAACCGTCGAGATAGGCGGCACCGCGATGATAGGGCGCGCTGCCGACAATGCGCCGGTACTCGGCGCTATCCGGCTCCATGTTGAAGTCGCCCAACCAGATCGCCGCTACGGGGTTTTCTGGCTCCTGTTCGCCATTGCTCCAGTTGCGCGCCGGCTCGTCGTCGGCGCCGCTCCATGGGCCGCCCTCGGACGGCGCGCGGCGATGCTCGGCCAGCAAATAGTCGATCTGCTCCAGCCGCTCCTCGGCCGCGATATGCGCCAGATGCAACGACAGCACCCGCACCGGACCGGCAGGGGTGCGGATCATGCATTCGAGTGCGGCATTGCGGGTGTTGAGCGGCCGCAGCGTGCGCCTGAGCGGCAGCGTATGCAGCCGCGACCAGACGATCGGAAGCTTAGACAGAACCATGGTGCCGAATTGCCGCCGCCGGTTGACGATGCGGCCTTCACGCCGGTGGCTGGCATCCATGTCGAAGGCCGGCCCGTAGACCCAATGATAGTCGGGCAGCAATTGCGAAAGAAGTTCCGGCTGGTCGTCCTCGTTGCTGCGCAACCAGTGCCGTTCCACCTCCTGCAAGGCGACGATGTCGGCGCCGGCCACGACCTTGGCACAACGCGCCAGGTCGTAGCGGCCATCGCTGCCGAAGCCGTACTGGATGTTATAGCTGACCAGCTTCATTGCTTATCCGGCTCAGTTTCCTGCTGGCAGTAGCCGTTCGCTGACAGCCTTGCAATGTGCAGCCGGGCGGAGGGAGCTTGGGCCAGATGCTAAGTGGTCAGCGGCTGGAACCGACCGGGCGGGGATGCTGCCAGTTCCGACCAGTCGATTTCTTCCTCAAGGCGGTGGTAGGCTTCGTCGCCGATCGTTCCGTCGATGCGCAAACGCTCCAGCGCATCCCGCTGGCTCTTGATGGCGTAAAGACGCAATCTGTCATACTCGGTCGCCGCCTGGGCATCCTCCGGGTTTTCGGCGATGGCGCGCTGGGCGGCATATTGCTCTCGCACCGCCCCGGCCGCGCTCGATGTCTTGCCGCTGAGCACGTCCAGCGCCGCCTGCATGATGGCGACGCGCGCCTGCGCCACCTCCCGGTCGACCGTCCGGTCGAGGTCGAGATTGAGCAGAAGCAGCAACGGTTTCAGGCTGACGCCTTGCAGCACCAATGTGCCGAGCACGACCGTGAAAGCGGCGAGCACGATCGGATCACGGCCGGGAAAGTCGGCCGGCAAGGCGAAGGCTGCCGCAAGCGTCACCAGGCCGCGCATGCCGCACCAGCCGATGAGCACGCCGCCGCGGAATGTCGGTGCGTCCTTCCGCCTGTCCTCGTCGCCCAGACGTGCCAGCGCTCTGAGGATCGCGCCGCAGCCCAGCACCCAGACGAGCCGTGATACGATGACGACGGCCAGCACAGCCAGGGCAAAGACGAACGCCTCGCTTTGCCCTTGCTCGGCAAGTCGACCGACGATCGACCGCGCTTGCAGGCCCATCAGAACGAAGGCCAGCACGTTGAGCACGAACACCGCCGTCTCCCAGACCGAGTAGGAGCTGACACGATTCCTTGCCGGCATGCGGCGCGGCGATGTACGTGCGATCGTCATGGCATAGACGACGATCGTGATGATGGCAGAAAGCCCTATCCTGTCGGCCAGGATCCAGACGCCGAAGGTTGAGGCGAATTGCACCACGGTGCCGCTCGCCGGGTCGTCGATGCGGCCGAGTATGGCGAGAGACAACCGGCCGAGCACATAGCCTGCGGCAAGGCTGCCGACCGTCGACAGCAGGATCATTGGAACGGCACTGCTCAACAGGATGGAGCCGGCGGCTGCGGAAACCGACATCCTGTAGATCAGCAGCGCCGTGGCGTCGTTGAGCAGGCTCTCGCCTTCCAGGATGGCGGTGATGCGGTGCGGCACCTTAAACTGTCCGAGCACGGCCGCCGCCGCCACCGCATCGGGCGGCGCTACGATCGCGCCGAGCGCTATGGCCGCGGCAATGGGCAGGCCTGCCATCGTCCAGCCGACCAGCGCGACCGTCACGGTGGTGAAGATGACGGCGCCAAGCGCCAGCAGGATGAGCGAAACCTTGTAGCGGTTGAGATCGCGCAGCGACGTGTCATAGGCCGCGTCGAGCAGAACCGGCGCGATGAACAGAGCGAGCGCCAGCTCCGGGTCGATCTCGATGGTCGGGGCAAACGGCAGGAAGGCGATGCCGGCGCCGGCCAGCGCCAGCAATGACGGATAGGGAATCTGCAGGCGCCGCGACAGCGCGGTCAGGGCGACCGCGATGAGAAGCAGGACAAGGGTGAGTTCAAAAAGCGCCATGCCTTATCGTAGCGGTGAAGCCGGGCGATTGGCACTGCAAAAACGACGACGGCTTTGGCTGCTCGTGAATGGTGAATGGTGAATGGTGAATGGTGAATGGTTGCTTGCAGAGGAATTTCGGCGCGTAAAGCGCATTCTTACTATTCACTATTCACTATTCACCATTCACTCTTCTCCTAATGCAGCACCAGCAGGTCGCCCGACGAGAACGAAATCTCGGCCTTTTCGCCGACGGCCGGCGGCGGTGTGGCCGGACTGTTGAACGTGTCGAGCGAGACCGTGCTGCCGCCGATGCCGACGCGAACCCGGATGACCGAGCCGAGGAAATGCACCTCGGCGATTTCGCCCGAAAGGCTGGAATCGCGGCCGGGGTGTCGGCCGAGCGAGATCGCCTCGGGCCGCAACGCCAGCGACAGCGTGTCGCCGGATTTCGAGCCGTTGAGCTTGCCCTTGAGCGAGACCTCTTGCGAGTTGACGCGCACCTTGCCCGAAGCGGCGTCGGTGACCGTGCCTTCGAGCACGTTCAGCGTGCCGACGAAATTGGCGACGAATTTGGTTGCCGGCCGGTTGTAGATCTCGAACGGCGTGCCGACCTGCTCGGCCTTGCCGCCATACATGACGGCGATGCGGTCGGAGATCGACAGCGCTTCTTCCTGGTCGTGGGTAACGAAGATGGTGGTGATGCCGAGCTTCTTCTGGATCGAGCGGATTTCCTCACGCAGCGACACGCGCACCTTGGCGTCGAGCGCCGACAGCGGCTCGTCGAGCAGCAGCAGTTTCGGCTTGGGCGCAATCGCCCGCGCCAGCGCGATGCGCTGCTGCTGACCGCCGGAAAGCTGGTAGGGATAGCGGTCGCCCATCTGCGGCAGCTTGATGATATCGAGCATCTCGGCAACGCGCCTGTCGGCATCGGCCTTTGGCATACCGGCGACCTTCAGCCCGAAGCCGATATTCTGCGCCACGGTGAGGTTCGGAAACAGCGCATAGGCCTGGAACACCATGCCGACATTGCGCTGGTTGGGCTTGAGCCGGGTGATGTCCTTGCCGGCCACGACGATCTTGCCGGCGGATGGCTCTTCGAAACCGGCGACCATGCGCAGCACCGTCGTCTTGCCGCAGCCCGACGGGCCAAGGAAGGAGACGAATTCGCCCGGCTCGACGTCGAGGTTGAAATCCTGCACCACGGTGATGGGGCCGAAGGATTTTCGCACATGCTGGATTGAGAGGAATGGCTCGGTCATGGCTTTTTCCTTCGGGTCAGTTCGGACGGTTCGCCGATCGCGGCGCGAAGCGCGATAGGATCTGGATCAGCGACATGCAGCCCCAGGTGATGGCGAAGGCGATGATGGCAAGCGCCGCCGGCTCGTAGGCGCGGTTGGCGCCGACGTTCTGCAGATAGGGTCCGAAAGCAGGCCGGTTGAGCAGGCTGGCCATGGTGAATTCACCAATGACGATGGCGAAGGTCAGGAAGGCGCCCGACAGCACCGCGATCAGCACGTTGGGCAGGATGACCCGAGTGATGATCGTGCCCCAGCCGGCGCCGAGGATCTGCGCCGCCTCAGTCAGTGTCCGCACGTCGATTGTGCGAAGCCCGGTGTCGACGGCGCGATACATATAGGGCAGCGCCAGTGTCGCATAACCGATGACCAGCAAGGCATTGGCTCCTGTGTCGCTGGCCAGGAACGGCAGCGGTGAATTCGACCCGTACATTCTGATGTAGCCGAAGACGATAACGATGGCCGGGATGACCAGCGGCAACAGCGTGATGAACTCGACGACGGGCCTTAGCTGCGGCAGCCGCAGACGAATCCAGTACGCCGCCGGCACCACCACCAGCACGCCAAGGACGATGGTGAAGATGGCGGCGACCACCGAATAGATGAAGGTCGCCTGGAAGCGGGGATCGCCGAGCACGACCTGATAGGCATCGAAGGAATAGGCGCCGCGCCGCATGCGCATGGAGAATTCCACGGTCGCGATCAGCGGAATGAAGAAATAGGCCGCGCCCAGCGCGAAGACGATCCAGGCCCAGAATCTGCCGGACTTCATTTGAGCCACCTCTCAGAGCGCGTCCGGAACCAGATGTAGAAGACATTGGCCAGCCCAGTGATGACGATCATGCCGAAGGCGATGGCGTAGCCGAGATGGGCATTGTGCAGCACGTCACCGCGGATCTGCGCGTAGAGCAGGATAGGGACGATGTTAAGCGAGGAGCCGGTCAGAGCGTAAGCGGTGGCGATGGCACCGAAGGCGTTGGCGAACAAGAGGATGACGGTGCCGAGGAAACTTGGCCAGATCACCGGAATGACGACCATGCGCCAGAACTGCGCCTGGGTCGCGCCAAGCGTTGCCGCCGCTTCGCCCCATTCCTTCTTCAGCCCATCGATCGCCGGCACGATGATCACCACCATCAGCGGGATCTGGAAATAGACATAGGTCAGCGTCAGGCCCCAGAACGACAGGATGTTGAAACCATGGGCATAAATGTTGAAGCCGACCAAGACGTTGAGCAGCACCGTGGCGAGCCCGAGCCGGCCAAGCGTCGCGAGAAAGGCGAAGGCCAGCGGCACGCCGGCAAAATTGGAGGCCACGCCGGAAAAGGTCAGTGTCGCCGAGCGTATCCACTCCGGCAGCCCGCCGCGCACGATGGCGATGGCAATGGCAAGTCCCGCGAAAGCACCGATCAGCGACGAGGCAAGGCTGACCTTGATTGAGATCCAGTAGGCGGCAACGATCGACGGCTGCGCCAAGGCCGCTATGTTTTCGAAAGTGAATTCGCCGGCATCGTTCCGGAATGCGCCCAGCATCAGATAGAGCGTGGGCAGGATCAGGAACATGATGGCGAAGATGAAGAAAGGCGCAACGCCAAGCCATTGCGTCGGCAGCCTCATGCTGCGGGCGTCGGCAGGAGGCGCGGTCTTCCCGGCAACAGCGTGATCGGACAACGAGATATCGGTCATGCGCCGGCTACCGTCCTGGAGGTATGCCGGGCGGCGATCTAAGCCGCCCGGCTGATCTCAAGTCTTACTTGACGTTGGCGCCGACGACGGCATCCCAGTTCTTGGTGATGGCTTCCTTGGCCTTGCCCTGCTCGTCGAGCGTCGGGAACACCGCGGCTGCATAGGACTCGGCCGGCGGCAGCTTGGCCATCACGTCAGCCGGGAGCTTGCCATTCTTGGCGAGGTCGTTGAAGCGGATCGGGTGACAATAGCCCTTCAGCCAGCCGATCTGGCCTTCGTCGGAATAGAGATATTCCAGCCATAGCTTGGCAGCATTCGGGTGCGGCGCGTAGGCACTAATCGCCTGAACATAGACGCCGGCGACGACACCGGTCTTCGGCACGACGACGTCGACCGGCGGATTGCCCTTCAGCGTATCACGGCCGGCAAGCGCGTTATAATCCCAGGTCACCAGGATTGGCGTCTGGCCTTGGGCAAGCGTCGCGGGCTTGCCGATGACCGGCACGAAATTGCCGGCGGCGTTGAGCTTCTTGAAGAAGTCGAGACCAGCCGTGCCGGCGGCTTCGCCGGCAGCCGCACCGCCGGAAAGGCCGGCGGCATAGACTGCCTGGATGGCCTGGTTCGAAGCACGCGGGTCACCGGCGAGCGCCACGGTATTGGCCAATTCCGGCTTCAGCAAGTCGGCCCAGTCGGCCGGCGCTTCCTTGACCAGGTCCTTGTTCACCAGAAACGAAAGCACGCCGTAGTAGTCGCCGGTCCAAAAGCCTTCGGCATCCTTGGCGCTGTCCGGGATCGAGTCCCAGGTTGACACTTTATAAGCCTGGATCAGGCCATCCTTCTTTGCGGTCGGGCCGAAGCTCAGGCCGACGTCGATGACGTCGGGCGCTTGCGGGCCCTTGTTGTCCTTGTTGGCCTTGATCGCCTCGACCTCGTCGCCGGAGCCGGCATCGGGGTTGAGTTCGTTGATGGTGATTTCCGGATATTTCGCCTTGAAGCCGTCGATGACCGCGCCGTAGCCGCACCAGTCATGGGGCAGCGCGATGGTGGTGAGCTGGCCTTCAGCCTTGGCTGCGGCGACCAGTTCATCCATGGACTGGGCCGACGAGATGGCAGAAGTCGCCATCAGGGCGACGGCCGAAAGGGAAAGCAGTTTTCCCGTGAATTTGAACATGTGTTCTCTCCGTTGAACTGACGCCGTTGGACGCCTGCGATGCGGTATCGTTTTCGTGTGACAGCCAGATGAAAGCTTTGTGAAAGCGATGCCCCGCAGTACGAAAAAGTAAACTCTTTTTAACCGGCTGTAGCAATCGCTTCGCGATTCTTTTTCCGGCTAACTAGTTTCGATCTTGCCTTTCATCTTTCCCCCTTTCCTTTGCCTCTTTTCCTAACTCGATTTCCGATGCGAAAATTGTCTCAGACGGCGCCGGCGATGGCGTTTTCGAGCAGCGTCAGCGCCGCCTTCTTGGTCAGCTTGACGGGGTTGCCGCCGGCGGTCGGGTCGACCACCGCCATGTCGGCAATCAGGCCCTTGCGCTTCTTGTCCATGTCGAGGCCCTTGATCAGGCCGGGCAGCGCGTGCGGCACCTTGAGCTCCTTGCGCAGCTTGACAACAGCCTTGGCAAAACCGTCGAAGCCGCCCTTGATGCCGCAATAGGCGGCGAGCCGGGCTATGCGCGGCTCGATCGCCTCTCGGTTGAAGGCCAGCACGTAGGGCATGAACACGGCGTTGGTCATGCCATGGTGGGTGTCGTAGAGCGCGCCGATCGGATGCGACAGCGAATGAATCGCTCCAAGCCCTTTCTGGAAGGCGGCCGCTCCCATGGCGGCGGCGCTCATCATGTTGGCGCGGGCGACCAGATCCTTGCCGTTGGCATAGGCTTTCGGCAGGTTTTCGAAGACCAGCCTTATGCCTTCCACGGCGATGCCGTCGGCCATCGGGTGATAGCCCGGCGCGCAATAGGCTTCGAGACAGTGAGCGAGCGCATCCATGCCGGTGCCGGCGGTGATGAAGCCAGGCATGCCGACCGACAGCTCCGGATCGGCGATGACGATCGCCGGCAAGAGTTTGGGATGGAAGATAACCTTTTTGGTGTGGGTCGCCTCATTGGTGATGACGCCGGCGCGACCGACCTCCGAGCCGGTGCCGGCCGTGGTCGGCACGGCGATGATCGGCGCGATCGCATCGGCATCGGCGCGTGTCCACCAGTCGCCGACGTCCTCGAAATCCCAGACCGGCCGTGTCTGCCCGGCCTGGAAGGCGATGAGTTTGCCGAGATCGAGCGCCGAGCCGCCGCCAAAGGCAATGACGCCGTCATGCTTGCCCTTCTTGAACACGGCAATGCCGGCGGTCAGGTTGGAATCCACCGGGTTCGGCTTGACCTCGGAAAACACGCCATACGGCACCTTGGCGTCGTCGAGGATCTTCAGCGTCGAGGCCACCACCGGCAGCCTGGCCAGTCCCGGATCGGTGACGAACAGCGGCCGCTTGATGCCGGTCGCCGCCAGCACCTCCGGCAGCTCCTTGATGCGTCCGGCGCCGAAGCGGACGGTCGTCGGGTAATTCCATTTGGAAACGAGTTTTGTCATTTCGACCTTCTTGACTGCTTTCGTGCTCTTGGATGTCATTCGTTCACAAAGGTGTTGGCCACACGTTCCGACCGCATCATGTACGGAACCCAGATGACTGCGGCCCATATCGAGCGCGAAATTCCGCCCACGGTGTCTGCGTCGTACGCGTCGGCCAATTCTGGAACGGCGGTGGAAAAAGCCAGATGCACAGCCCATGGATCGAGAACGGCATATACCGGCATCGCGAATGCCCAAATCATGTACCAGCCGGGGAATATCTGCCAGCGCTTGAACATGAAGAACAATAATAGGGCCGGGGCCGATAGGTTTAGTATGCCGAATATCAACAATTCGGCAAGAATCCGCACACCTTGGGACAAACTGAAGGCCTGCCAGTTCTGTAACATGCCGAGATAGTCGGTATTGTGCAGTTGTACCAACCCCAGTATCGGCGTGAGCATCAACCCGAGCATCGGCAGGACAAGCCATCCGCCGATACCCTCGGGACCCTCACGATCTGGCAAAGCCGATTGTTGTGTATCCGCCATTACTCCCCCTCAACAGCGATCGCATGCTTGTCGATCGCCACCTTAGATCACCTCGCGCAGATGGTATGATCTCGGCCTGGTCAGATTATCGTAGCCGATGGCCGACAGTGCCGCGCCCTTGCCGGTGTCCTTGACGCCGGTCCAGACCAGCGCCGGATCGAGATAGTCGCAGCGGTTCATGAACACCGTGCCGGTCTCGACACGATCGCCGATCGCCGCCGCATGCTCAATGTCGCGCGTCCAGATCGAGGCCGTCAGCCCATAGGGGCTGTCGTTCATCAGCGCGATCGCTTCCTCGTCGTTGCGCACCTTCACGATGCCGACGATCGGGCCAAAGCTTTCCTCTCGCATGACGCTCATCTGGTGGTCGACCTGGGTCAGCACTTCCGGCGCCAGATAAGGCGAACCCTGCCTGTCGTTGGCCACCTTCATATTGATGTGCGCCCTGGCGCCCTTGCGCAACGCCTCGGCCTTCTGCTCGCGGATCAGGTCGGCGAAGCGCGCCTGCGCCATCGGCCCCATGGTGGTCGCCTGGTCGAGCGGATTGCCGACGACGTAGTTCCTGGTCTCGGCAATGAAGCCCTCGACGAATTCATCGTAGACCTTCTCGTGGACATAGACGCGTTCGATGCCGCAGCAGCACTGGCCGGAATTGTAGAAGGCGCCGTCGACCAGATTGGCAACGGCATGGTCCATCTTTGCGTCCGGCAGCACATAGGCCGGATCCTTGCCGCCGAGTTCGAGGCCGAGCGTCATGAAGGTGCCCGCCGCCGCCTTCTCGATGGCGCGGCCGCCGGCGACCGAGCCGGTGAAGTTGACATGGTCGATCTTGCCGGAGCCGAGCAGCCTTTCAGTCTGCGCGTGGTTCAGGACGAGGTTCTGGAACAGGCCCTTGGGCAGGCCGGCCTTATCAAACGCCTGCTGAAACCGCTCGCCGACCAACAATGTCTGTGCCGCATGCTTGAGGATGACGGCGCTGCCCGCCATCAGCGCCGGGACTATGGTGTTGACCGCAGTGAGATAGGGATAGTTCCACGGCGCGATCACCATGACCACGCCGAGCGGCACCTTCTTCACATAACGGCGAAAGCCGTCCTTCGGGTTGGAGGCCATCACCGGCTTCAGGGCCGCCTCGGCGATCTCGACCATGTAGCTGACGCGTTCCCTGACGCCGCCGAACTCGCCGCCATAGCGCACCGGCCGGCCCATCTGCCAGGCGATCTCCGGCACGATCTCGCCGGTCATGGCGACCAGCGCTTCCAGCATGGCAGGCATGTATTTGCCGCGCTCGACGACCGGCGTCTCAGCCCACTTCTCCTGCGCCGCCTTGGCACGTTCGACCGCGGCACCGATCGCCTGGTCGGTGGCAAGAGGCCGTTCGGCATAGATCGAACCGTCGACGGGGGATTTTATCTTCACGGTTTCCAAAGAGGTCTCCAAATCAACAAGGCACTGTTTTGACGAAGCCGGCCGCGCCATAGGCAAGGATTGCGCGATCGCGGGTGATGATCTCGAGGTTTTTCGAGCGCGCCGTGGCTATGATGATCCGATCCGTTGGATCGTTGTGAACGACGCCGGGCAGGAACGAAGACTCGACCAAAAGCTCACTGTCGATCCCCTCGACGCTCGCTGCCCCGGTCTGCACGAACCGTTCGAACCATGCGAGCGGTGACTTGATGAATGGCAACCGGCCCTTGGCTACAAGCATGCCGATTTCCCAGGCGGACATCACGGAAACGGCGATCACGCTGCCATTTTTGCGTGCGCTGGTCACCTTCTCGACCGCAGCCCTCGTGACCGGCTGCTCCGTTGACAGCCACAGCATGAAGCATGTGTCGAGCAGAACCCCCTCACTCGTCATAGACATTGCCCCAATCCGGATCGGCGGGCGCGGTATAGTCGACGTCCGGAAGCAGGGTGAGCGTCCCGGCCATGCATCCAAACAACGGATCGGCACCCCGAGGCGGCACGATGTACTCTTCCTTGTTGCCGTTCATGTCGTCCACGAAATCCACTTGCCCCTCCTTGAAACCAGACCGGCGATCAGGCTCCGGTGGCCTCGCCGCATCATTGGAACTTCCGAGGTGCACCAATATCTCGCTTTCCTGCCGGTCGAGAATTTCAGCAATCTTGCGTATCTCGTCGACCTGCATACGCCGCTCACCGTTCAGTGTCCGCGACAAGGCGCTGTAGTGTATGTTCATGCGGCCGGCCATGCTGCGTACGGTGAGCTTGCGCTCCTTCATTCGACTCATGAACCACGCCTTGTCGACATGGGCTCTACCTTTGGGCAAACGCTGCCTCCTGCGTGTTGCTGGTGCGATAACCGCAACAATATTGCGTAAAGCGCAACGCCGTCAATACCGCTCGAACCCCCTGTGCAGTTCCCAGTCCGTAATCCGGCGGTCGTACTCGAACTGTTCCCAGTGTGCCGTGTGGACATAATGTTCCAGCACATCGTCGCCGAGCGCCTGCCTCAGCATTTTCGATTCCGCCAGCGTCGCGGTGGCGTCGCGCAATGTCTTTGGAATTTCAGGCAGCTGCGAGGCCTGGTAGGCATCACCGACGAAGGGCTTCTGCAGTTCAAGCTTTTCATCGATGCCGGCAAGCCCGGCCGCGATCAGCGCGGCGAAAGCCAGATAGGGGTTCAAATCGGCGCCGCCGACGCGGCATTCCATGCGGATGCCCTTGGTGCCCTCGCCGCAAAGACGGAAGCCGGCAGTGCGGTTGTCTTCGCTCCACATGATCTTGGTCGGCGCGAAGGTGCCGGCCTGGAAGCGCTTGTAGGAGTTGATGTAGGGCGCCAGGAACCAGGTGAATTCCTTGGCATATTTGAGCTGGCCGGCCGCCCATTGCTGGCCGAGCGTCGACAGCGTCCACTCGGCATTCTTATCGTAGAACAGCGGCGTCTTGCCGTCGGCGCTCCACAGCGAATTATGGATGTGGCTGGAATTGCCGGCCAGCCCGTAATTGTACTTGGCCATGAACGAGATCGCCTTGCCTTCGGACTCGGCGATTTCCTTGGCGCCGTTCTTCAGGATGACGTGGCGGTCGGCCATGTCGAGCGCCTCGGCGTAGCGGACATTGATCTCTTCCTGGCCTGGCCCCCACTCGCCCTTCGAATTCTCGATCGGGATGCCGGCCGCCTCCATCTCGTTGCGCAGCCGGCGCATGACGCCTTCTTCCTTTGTGGTGATGCCGATCTGGTAGTCGCCGATGTAGGGCGATGCCGTCTCGAGGCCCTGCCAGTGCTTCTTGCGGGCGGAATCGTAGGTCTCGCTGAACAGATAGAATTCGAGCTCGGAAGCGAAATAGCCGATATAGCCGCGTTCCTGCAGCCGCTTGACCTGCTTCTTCAGCATGGCGCGCGGCGAATGCGCCAGATCGTCATGGGTATGGTGGTCGAGCACGTCGCAGATCACCAGCGCCGTCTTCTCCAGCCACGGAACGCGCCGCAGCGTCGCAAGGTCCGGCTTCATGACGAAATCGCCGTAGCCTTTCGACCAGCTCGCCGCCTTGTAGCCGGGCACCGGTTCCATATCGATGTCTGCGGCCAACAGATAGTTGCAGCCATGCGTCTCGTCATGCGCGGAATCGACGAAATACCGGGCCAGGAACCGCTTTCCCGCGAGCCGCCCCTGCATATCGACGATGCAGGCCAGCACCGTGTCGACCTCGCCGCTGGAGACCGCTTGCTTCAACTGATCGAACGAGAAATTTCCGGCCATTCCTTTGGCACTCCAGCGCTTGTCGTTTCGGGCTTGTCACTTTGAAAAGGAAACGAAAACCACGGCCGGCGCGAATGCCGGCCATGGTCATGAGAGGGCGTCAGGCGCCGGCTTCGCCTATGGCTACCTCGGCTGCCTTGATTGCCGCCTGGCGCTTTGCGATCTGGTCGCCAATGGGCGGACCCTGGAAGCGGCGGTTCTCGAAACCGAACCAAAGCACCGCGGTCAGCACAATGAAGCCCAGGGTGATATAGAGCACTTTGTCGTTCGGCGGCTGGATGGCGATGTAGAAGATGATCGCCATGCCGATGACCGACAGGATGCAAAACAGCTTGAACAGGCCGGCGCCGAGGTTCCATGGGCCGGGGTTCGGCCATTTTTCCGTTCCGAAAGCCATCATGCCGAGCACGATCGGAATGATGAAGGACAGAAACAGGAACACCAATGTCGAATTGACGACGATGGTATAGATGTTCGTGCCGCCGACCGAGATGAACTGGGCAAGAAAGACATAGATGACCTCGAGCACAGCAGCCGTCCAAATCGCATTGACCGGCGTGCGCCAGGTCGGGCTGACCTTGGCTAGCGAGGCCGAGCCGACCGGCATGCCGCCGTCACGCGAGAAGGCGAAAAGCATGCGCGAGGCAGAGGTGACCGTTGCCAGACCGCAGAGGAACTGCGCGATCAGGATGCCCAGATAGAGCAGTGTCTTCAGCCACGCCGGCAAGATCGCGTCCATCGTGGCGAAGAACACGCTCCAGCCCTGCTTGGCGCCGGCCGCCAGATCCGGAATCGCCAGTACGATCGCGCACAGCATCACCCAGCCGATCAGCGACGACCAGACTACGGACGAAACGATTGCCCGCGGAACCGAGTGCGCCGCCCTCAACGTTTCTTCCGAAGTATGCGCCGACGCGTCATAGCCAGTGATGGTGTAAACCGGCAGTAGCAGGCAGAGCAGGAAGAGATACGTCATGGAATCGGACTGCGGGAAAACACCGCCGCCCGCGTCGCCCGAATAGTTCGTGAACGTCCACAGCCGCGTAATGTCGATCGCTGGAGCAAACATCAGGCAGGCGACGATCAGCACGGCTGTCGTTGCCAGGATCAGGAAGCCGGAGGCGTCCGTCAACATAGCCGTCAATTTGATGCCGAAATGATTGAGCAGCGCCTGCAACACGGTGATGAACGCGACAAACCCGACGATCTCACCAGGCGTGCCGGTCATGCCGAAGGCTCCGCCGAAAGTGCCGACGAAGAAGAAAGCAGTACCGATGTTGATGGCGCCGAGCACGGTGATCAGGCCGAGCAGATTGAGCCATGCGGTGAGCCAGCCAGTGAAACGGTTCCCTAGGATGGATGCCCAGTGATAGAGGCCGCCGGCGGTCGGAAATGCAGAGGCGATCTGGGCCATGGCGAGCGCGAAAAATCCCGAAACCATGCACCCGACGATCCAGCCGATGCCAGCGCCGGCGCCACCGATGGACGACGTCGCTTGCGCGAAGGAATTGATGCCGCCTGAGAGGATGCAGATGATCGAGAACGAGATCGCGAAATTCGAGAAGCGGCTCATGCTTCGCGACAGTTCCTGAGCATAGCCCATTCCGTGGAGAACTTTCAGGTCCTCCTTCTTGTCAACTTCGCTGTAACCCGGTGCTACCATTTTAAAGTCCCCTTTTGGTTTCTTAGCTGGCCGATTGAACTGACTTTCCGACTGCGCTTGGTCTGGAGGCCTTGGCCGCTTCGGGCTCCAGATTGAGAAAAATACCGGTGAGCAGATCCGCCCATTTCCGCTGCCCGGCCGCGCCGGCGATCTCGTCGTTGCGGATTTCAATCATTGCGCAGGGCAGCCCGCGCGAGCGCGCATGGCGTTCCAGCGTGAAATAGACCCGGTCGGCCGGCGAATAGGGTTCGTTGACGCCGACGCTGACGCCGGCAAGCCGCTTCAGTGTCGCGATCAGCGGCGCCGCCAGCCGGCGATCCTCGTCGTGGATGATGCCGATGTGCCAGGGCCGGCTTTTGCCTTTGTAGAGCGGCGTGAAGGAATGGATCGAGACCAGCCTGGTCTCCCGCCCGGCCGCCAGGCGCTCGTCGATGACCGTTGCGATCCGCTCGTGAAACGGTCGCCACGCCAGCGCGATGCGCGCCTCCCGCTGGTCGGCCGAAAGTCCCTGGTTGGCCGGGACCACGGTTTTTTCGCTGGCGCTGACCGTCACTATCAGGTCCGGCGCGTCGAGCGGGCGGTTGCAGTCGATGATGAGCCGCGAGATGCAGGTCTCGACCAGCGTCGCATCGAGCGCCTCGGCCATGCGGCGCGCCACCGGCAAGGCGCCGGGATCCCAGGCGATGTGGCGGGAAAGATCCTCGGCGGCAAGGCCGAGCGTTCCGAATTCCGGTGGCAGGAAATTGGAGGCGTGGTCGCAGGTCAGCACGAAGGGGCTCGATCCGCCGGGGTTCGTCACCCTTACGGTTTCAGGCGATGCAAGGCTGGCGGGCCGTGCTGTCTCCATTGTCTGCTGTCCCCGGGGAGCGCTGTATCGTATGTTACGTATTTTGCCTCATTGCGTCCCTGCGGATGATTTCATACAGTTTGGCCGGCTTTGTCAAACGCGATTTCGATAATGCGCTAACGGCACGGCCAGGGTGGGGAAAAAGCATGGTTTCGAGCATTGCCGAACTGATCTCCGACCGCATCGGCACCATGCCGGCCGGCGAGCGGCGCGCAGCGCAAGCGCTGATCGCCAGCTATCCGCTGATCGGGCTGAAGACGGTCGCCGAATTCTCGGCTACGGCCGGCGTATCATCGCCGACGATCCTGCGTTTCGTCGCCCGGCTCGGCTTTCAGAACTATCCGGAATTCCAGTCGGCGCTGCAAGACGAACTGGCGGCGCAATTGCAGTCGCCGGCGTCACGGACACTCAATTCCCCGTCGCCGGGCAGCAGCGCCGTGTCGCCGATGCTGGAGGCGACGCTCGACAATATGCGCGAGACATTCCGGCATCTCTCTGACAAGCAGCTTGCCGACATCGTCGCCAAGCTGGCCGACCGGCGCGGCAAGACATTCCTGATCGGTGGCCGCTTCACCGACCCGCTGGCGCGCTACATGGCGGCCCACCTTGCTATCATCAAACCCAACGTCTTCCATCTCGCCGGCCAGGAAAGCGTCTGGCGCGACCGGCTGATCGACATGGGCAAGCGCGACGTGCTGGTGATCTTCGACATCAGGCGCTACCAGGATAGCCTGGTCCGTTTCGCCGAGACCGCCAACCAGCGCGGCGTGCAGATCGTGCTGTTTACCGACCAGTGGCTGTCGCCGATCGCCCGCTTCGCCCGCCACGTCATTGCCGGGCGCACCGCCGTGCCTTCGGCCTGGGACTCATCCGCCGCACTTTTCGTCGTTGCCGAAGCGCTGATCGGCGCGGTCACAAGGCAGCTCGAAGCCGACGGCGCCAAACGCATCCGCGAACTGGAAAGCCTGCGGTAGAGCCCCTCCGGAAAGGGACGCATTTCGCTTCGGTCTAGTCCACTAAAAAACTGATCATCTGCAGAATCAGGATCAGCAAAAAGACGCCAAATACAGTCGCAAAAACCGCTGCCAGCAGGACGGTGCGTTGCTTCTTACCCATGGCTTTCCCCCCGAAAGCATAGTCCCCGTCCACGAATACGAATGTCAGTCCCGCCCCACTGCTCGGCCACCTCCCAACTCCTCAAGACCCGCCTGCGGCTGGGGCGGAGGAGTAACGACGACTGGTTCACGCACGAAATGAACAGCTTACCAAGGTGCTCGCTAACGGGCACGGCCGCATCATTCATCCGACCCATGTCACGGCCGAATGACCACCTTGCATTTCGGGCTTAACCATTCAGCCGCTAAGCGTGCCCCACCCCAGCTACTTTACCCATGGCAAGCATGATCGAAGTTCGGCTAGCCTTGTCGACGTGAAGCCGCTTCCTTGAACCAAAGCGCGGTGAACTGCACGGAGGGTACGATGAGCTATCTGGACGAGCTGTTCTCAGTCGCCGGCAAGACGGCGCTGGTCACCGGCGCCGCGACCGGCATCGGCCGCATGGCGGCGACCGCTCTGGTCATGGCCGGCGCCTCGGTGATGATCGCCTCGCGCAAGAGCGAGGATTGCGTCAGGGTAGCGGGCGAGTTGAACGGCCTTGGCGCATCCGGCCGGGCGGAAGGTTTTGCCGGCGACGTCTCCAGCGAGGCCGGCATTGCGGCGCTTGTGGCCGAGGTCAGGGCGCGGACCGAGCGGCTGCATATTCTGGTCAACAATGCCGGCATCTCCTGGGGCGCGCCGCTGGAAAGCTTTCCCTACCATGCCTGGGCCAAGGTGTTCGGCGTCAACGTCACCGCGGTCTTCCACCTGACGCGCGAATTGCTGCCTCTGCTCGAGGCCGCCGCCAGCGATGCCGACCCGACCCGGGTGATCAACCTCGGATCGGTGATGGGCACGCAGCCTTTGGCCGAAGATGCCTACTCCTACTCGGCCTCGAAGGCCGCGGTTCACCACCTGACGCGCATCCTGGCAATCGAGTTCGCCGCCCGCCGCATCACCGTCAACGCCTTTGCGCCTGGCCCTTTCCAGAGCCGGATGACCGCCTTCGCCACCGGCACCGAGGACCAGGCAAGACATATCGGCAACCACGTTCCGATCGGCCGCATCGGCGCACCGGATGACATTGCCGGCGCAACGCTCTATTTGTGCAGCCGGGCCGGCAGCTATGTCAGCGGCGCCATCCTGCCGATCGATGGCGGGCAGTCGGTGCAACACGGGCTGACATTGTTCAAGGAATGAGACGCACGCCATCCGGCGAGTGAAATGCCGGGGGTGAAGATGGAGGACATCAGCGTGGAACCGATCAGTCTCGATGTGCTTCTGGCCAACGTCGGCAAGGAAGTCGGCGTGTCGCCATGGCGGGTCGTCACCCAGCGCATGATCGACCAGTTCGCCGATGCCACCGACGACCATCAGTTCATCCATTGCGATCCGGAACGCGCCAGCCGCGAAACGCCGTTCGGCGGCACCATCGCGCATGGCTTCCTGTCGCTTTCGCTGTTGTCGGCGATGACCTTCGAAACCATGCCGCCGCTGGAAAACAGCAAGATGGGCGTCAATCACGGCTTCGATTCGCTGCGCTTCCTGGCGCCGGTGAAGACCGGCTCGCGCATCCGCACCCGTTTCGTGCTGGCCGACGTCAAGGTCAGGCCGTCGGGGTGGGTGCAGACGGCGCACGACGTGACGATCGAGATCGAGGGCTCGAAAAAACCGGCGCTGACCGCGCGCTGGCTGACGCTGACCCTGATCGAACGCCAGCCGGAAGCGGTCTGACTCTCGTCAGGCGGAGAAGCCCAAATCTATCTGTGCCAAATCTATTTAGCTTCGGCCGCGACGTACTTCATGTGGCGGCTGACCTGCAGCGCAATGTAGACGACCAGTGAACAACCGATTGGGAACACGATCTCGTTGAGGCCGGTTGCGATCGCCTGTGGCATTGCGAGAGCAGCGTCATTTGCCGCGGCCGTCTCGATGGTCAGCACCGTGGTGCCGCCGCCGAATACCGCGCCTATCAGGGCGCCTGCCAGCGCGAAATGGAGCGGACGCGGTTCTTCCTTCGATGCCAGCGACGCCAGTGCCCAGCCGAGCAGCCCGTATTCGATCGCCCGCAGCACACCGAGCGTCGTGAGCGACAGGATGGCCGGCTTTGCCGCCGCGTCCAGCGCGCTGACCATAACCTTTTGCGTCCCTTTGGCGATGCCCATCGCCAGTGGCTCCGAAATCGCACCGATCAGGCCACCGAGCGAGCCTCGCACCTTGGTGAGCGCCGTGCCGAGGCTGACGCCGGCGCAGACGAAGAACGACTAGGTCACGCCTTGCGCCAGTTCGATCAGAAACTGCGTCGTCGCGGGGTTGGCACCTGCCGCAAATCTGACGGTCAGAATGAGAGCTTCCATGGCGAAGCCGAGCGCGATCGCCAGCCATGCGACAGTCAAGCTTCTGCTTCGTGCCACCCTTGCCCGACGCCGTACAGCGTATATATGCTGCATCCAGCCATCAGTCATAAGGCAGTAGAAAGTTGCAGCTAAGCGTCCAGGAGCGCCGCGAAAAACAAAAGGCTGAACTGCGTTCCGAACTTGTCGACGCCGCGCACAAGCTTGTCCAGGAAGAAGGCTATGACGGCCTCACCATCCGCAAGCTCGCCAAGCGCGTTGGCTATGCGCCGATGTCGGTCTATTCCTATTTCGCCGACAAGCAGGACATCCTGTTCGCGCTGGCCGAGGATGCCTTCGAGACCTTGGCCAGGCGCATCGCAAATCATACGGCCGACGACCCGATCGAGGCGCTCAAGGCGGTGCTTGTCGAATACGCCGCCTTTGGACTGGAAAATCCCAACGAATACCGCACCGTCTTCATGACCGAAAAAGTCAGGCCGCCAGCCGGAAAGACCTTCGCCGAAATGGAGAGCGGCAACCCGGCGATGAAAGTGCTGATCGCGAGGGTCGAAGCCTGCGTTGCCGCCGGCAGGCTCAAAGGCGATCCACGCGCCATCGCCACCATGCTGTGGGCGGTCGGCCACGGCGCCATCTCGCTGCTGATCACCTTCCCGTTCTACCCGTTCGGCGACCAGACGACGTTCATCACACGGATCGGCGACATCATGCTCGAAGCCATCGCCGCGCATGAGATTGCGCCGCTCACGCCGCCGGTCAACTGCTGAAGAGCGGCGCTCCTCCCGATCTGCAGGATCTTCTCCGAACGATCCGCGCCCCGGCGCCGAGCGTTCTGCAATTCCTGCGCTCAATTTCTCCGTACATGTACGATTTTGCTTGAACTCCATAAGTCTTGGGCGTATCTGTACGCAATGCCGTACATGTACGAATCCAATAACTGGAAACCGGAGACCGACGATGAAGAAGGCAATCCTCACGCTCGCCGCCCTGCTGGCGCTCTCTGGCGCCGCATTTGCCGGCAGCAATCAGTCAGGCAAGCAAGAAGTGACCTGCATCGATACCAAGACCGGTGCGAAGCTTGATTGCGCGCCGACCGGATCGCTTGAAAAGGCGGACGCCGCGGCCCACAAGGCCGGCAGCAAGGGCCCGAGGCTCGGCATCGGCATCGACCCGTGGATCGTGCCAAGCAGCTTCTGAGCCGATCGGGCGACAATACGCGGTGAGGAAACGAAAGGGCGGCAGCAATTTCCGGCCGCCCATCGTGCCGGCCTCAGCCCTGCTTTTTGTCACCCCGCGCAGATCACTTCTTGCGCTTCTGTCCCACCACGCTTTTGGGCTTGCCGGGTCTTGCCGGTGCGCCGGGAATGGCCGTTCCGGTGATCGACACCGGATCGCTGGCCGGGAATGTATCCTCGAGGCCTTCCTCGAGTTCCTCTTCGATATCCGTCCCAGTGCGCTGCTCGTCTTCGAAAGAGCGCACGGCCGGCGTCTTGACCGGCGACTTCGGCGCGGAGTTCGGCGGCATTTGCATTCTCCCTCGGCTCGCTGTCGCAGAACGGTCGGGCGCGGCGAACATGCCTATGCTGCCGCGTCGCGCGCTGCCTCCGACAGAAAAGTAAAGACATAATCGGAAAAGGAACGCCAGCATTCGACGCGGAACGCGTCGACCGCCGTGCGCAACAGCACGATTTCGACCTTGCCGAGAATGGTACGCGACGCCGCCCCGACCGGAAAGGCGTCGAGCGACAGATCCTGCGGGCAGCCGGCATTGATCGTCGCCGCGGCAGCCGGACCGGTAACCGATATGGCGACGTTGCGGTGCGAGATGCCGACCGCCGAATGCAGTACGGAAATGCTGGCGCAGTCGGCGAGCGGATCTTTTCCGCTCTCGTCGATGACCAGCCATTCGTCCGGCCCGAGCCACAAGGCCGTGCGTCCGGCCTTTGCCGCCGAGGTTTTCGGCCTTTGCGGCAGGACGACGCCGAGCGCTTTCGAAAGAGCCGCAATCGAGGCTTCCGGCGCGCGCAGCGATATGCGCTCGGCCGGCGGCAGCACGGCAAGTGTAACGCCGGCGGCGGAAAGCGACTGGCCGGCGAGAGCCGGACGGCGTTCGACTGAGGGTCCGGCGGCGTCGGTTTTCAAAGCGGCCTTAGCCATTGAGGCGCTCCCCCTTCTCGTCGAAGAACACCATGCCGGTGACCTCCACCTCGATCACCCCGTTCGGCATCGGCACATAGAGCCTCTCGCCCTGGCGCTCGCGGCCGCCGGCGACCAGCCCCAGCGCGATCGAGCGGCCGCAATTTTGCGACCAATAGCTCGAGGTGACATGGCCAATCATCTTCATCGGGATTGCCTGCTTCGGGTCCGCGACGATCTGCGCGCCCTCCTCCAGCACCACCTTGGGATCCCTCGTCTTCAGGCCGACAAGCTGCTTGCGGCCCTTGGCGACCAGATCCGGCCGCGCCATGCCGCGAATGCCGACGAAGTCGGTCTTCTTCTTGCCGACCGCCCAGTCGAGCCCTGCGTCGTTGGGCGTCACCGTGCCGTCGGTATCCTGGCCGACGATGATGTAGCCCTTTTCAGCGCGCAGCACATGCATAGACTCGGTGCCGTAAGCACAGGCGCCATGCTTCTGGCCCTCGGCCCATAGCGCTTCCCAGACTGCCTCGCCGTAATCGGCCGGCACGTTGACCTCGAAGCCGCGCTCACCGCTGAACGACATGCGAAACAGCCTGGTCGGCACGCCGCAGATCCGGCCTTCGCGCACCGACATATGCGGCAGCGCCTCATCCGACATGTCGATGCCCTCGACCAGCGGCGCGATGATGTCGCGAGACTTCGGTCCCTGCACGGCAATCACCGCCCATTGCTCGGTGATCGAGGTCAGCCAGACGTTGAGATGCGGGAACTCGGTCTGGAGATAGTCTTCCATATGGTTCATGACGCGCGGCGCGCCGCCGGTCGTCGTCGTCACATGGAAACGGTCGGGTGCAAGCCTGCCGACGACACCGTCGTCATAGATGAAGCCGTCCTCGCGCAGCATGATGCCGTAACGGCAGCGGCCGGGCTCGAGCTTCTCCCATGGATTGGTGTAGAGCAGTTCCATGAATTTGGCCGCATCCGGCCCGACCACCTCGATCTTGCCCAGCGTCGAGGCGTCAAACAGACCGGCTGTCTTGCGCACCGTGACGCATTCGCGGTCGACGGCGGCATGTATGTCCTCGCCCGGCTTCGGGAAATACCAGGCGCGCTTCCACTGGCCGACATCCTCGAATACAGCGCCCTGGCGCTCGGCCCAGGGATGGATCGCCGTCTTGCGGGTCGGGTCGAACAGGGGACCCCGCGCGTGCCCGACGATCGAGCCGAATGTCACCGGTGTATAGGGCGCGCGGAACGTCGTCAGCCCGACCTGCGGGATCGGCTTGCCCAACGTCTCGGCGGCAATCGCCAGGCCGTGCATGTTGGAGGTCTTGCCCTGGTCGGTCGCCATGCCATTGGTGGTGAAGCGCTTGACGTGCTCGATCGAGCGCATGCCCTCATGCACTGCCTGGCGGATGTCCTTGGCGGTGACGTCGTTCTGGAAGTCGACAAAGGCCTTGACCGTCGTATCCGATCCGGCACCGGGTGCTGCACCCAGCATGCCGCGCGACCAGCTCTCGCCGGCGTCGACCTTCGGCTTGGTGCCCTTGGCCGGCCTGCTGCCGGCGTCCTTGGCCGCCTTGGCGCCGGCCGCGTAGGCCTCGTCGATCGTCGCCGACAGCCCGTCGGTGCCGTTGCAGGCGCCGACCGATACGCAGTCCTGCGCATAAATTCCGGGCACGAAGCGCTTGGTCTCGTCATTGAAGGCGACCTTGCCGCGCGATTGCGAGAACAGATGCACCGATGGCGTCCAGCCGGCCGACATCAGGATTGCGTCAACCGGCATGGTGCGTTCGCCGCCGCCATTCTTCGGCTGTACGGTCATCGACGACACCCGCAATTTGCCGCCGGCGCGGATCACCGCGCGGCCGAAATTGACCTCGATGCCGAGCGCCCTCGCCTCGTCGATCGCCGGCCCGGTCGGGTTGTCGCGCAGGTCGACAATCGCCGCCACGTTGATGCCGGCCTTTTTCAGGTCGATCGCCGCCGCATAGGCGGAATCGTTCGCCGTATAGACGCCGATATTCCTGCCGACGGCGACGCCGTAATGGTTGAGATAGGTGCGCGCCGCCGACGCCAGCATGATGCCCGGCCGGTCGTTGTCGGCAAACACCATGTGGCGCTCGATGGCGCCGGTCGCCAGCACCACGCGTTTGGCGCGAACCTGCCACAGCCGCTCGCGCGGCAGGTCGCGGCCGGGGTTCTGCAGATGGTCGCTGACGCGCTCGACCAGCCCGACGAAATTCTGCGCGTAATAGCCGAAGGCCGTGGTACGCGGCAGCACGCGGACATTGTCCATCGCGCTCAACTTGGCGAGAGCCGATTGCGCCCAGGAAAAGCCGTCCTGGCCTTCGATCTTCGCGCCGATCTCGAAGCGCAGACTGCCGCCGAATTCCGCCTGCTCGTCGGCAAGGATAACGCGCGCGCCGGTCTCGGCCGCGGCCAATGCCGCGGCGATGCCCGCGGCACCGCCGCCAAGCACCAGCACCTCGCAATGGGCGAAGCGCGCCGAATAGTGGTCGGGATCCGGCTGGTCAGGAGCGACGCCGAGACCGGCGGCGGCGCGGATCTTGGGCTCGTAGAGGTTTTTCCACGCGGCCTTCGGCCACATGAAGGTCTTGTAGTAGAAGCCGGCCGAAAGCATCGGCGAGGCAATACTGCTGACGGCACCGATGTCGAAAGCGAGCGACGGCCAGCGGTTCTGCGACTGTGCGGTCAATCCGTCATAGAGTTCCTGCACCGTGGCACGCACGTTCGGCGTCTTGCGTGCCGCGTCGCGCTTGATCTCGACCAGCGCGTTCGGCTCTTCGGCGCCGGCCGACAGAAAACCGCGCGGCCGGTGGTACTTGAACGAGCGGCCGACGAGATGGACGCCGTTTGCAAGCAGCGCCGAGGCCAGCGTGTCGCCCTCGATGCCGCTATAGGGGCGGCCGTCGAAGCTGAAGCCAGCTAACTTTGCCTGCTTGAGCCGCCCGGCGCCGGCAATGCGGAACGTGGCGCTCATTTGGCGGCTCCGGGCAGCTTGGTGGGCTTCGGTTCGCCGGCCTTGTAAGTCATCAGGAACCTGTCGCTGACGGTGTCGCGCACGGCATTGAAGAACCGCGCACAGCCATGCATGTGCCGCCAGCGCTCATAGATGATGCCTTTGGGATTTGAGCGGATGAAGAAGAACTTTTCGAAGTCGTCGTCAGTCTCGCCGGCGATGTTGGGGGAACGCGCGATATGCGCCTCGCCGGCGTTGCGGAATTCGAGCTCCGGACGCTCTTCCTCGCAATAGGGGCAGCGGATGAGAAGCATGGTTGGTCCTACAGTTCGCCGTGGCCGACGCGAGCGCCGGCAGGTTGGTCGCAAAGCCTCTGGCCCATCGTCACGAAGGGCGCGACCAGCCGGATGCGCTGCTCGATGCTGGCTACCGGGCGGAAAAGGTCGCGATATGCCATATTGCCGACCGAAAGCGTCATCGGTTCGGTCGTCACGATGACGTAGCGCCGCTCGAATTTTTCGCCTTCCTCGAGATCGGCTGGCCGGTTCTCCATAAAGGTGACCACTCTCTGACCGGCGCTCCAGGCGCAGGCGAGTACACCCTCGTCGACGGAAAACGGCCAATCCGCTTCATTGCCGACGCGGCTGATGGGCTGCAGGCGCACCTCCTCTGGCGTGGGGATATGGAACAGGCCCTGCTCGCCGGCGAGCATCAGCGGCATGGCGACGGCCATCACGGTCATCTTCAGTGCGCCACCGCCGCCGCCGCCGCCTCGTCGATGAGGCGGCCGGTGCGGAAGCGCTCGATGGTGAAGGGCGCGTTGATCGGGTGCGGATCGTCCCTGGCGATCGTATGGGCAAAGACATGGCCCGAACCCGGCGTCGCCTTGAAGCCGCCTGTGCCCCAGCCGCAATTGACATAGAGGCCGGGCACCGGCGTCTTGGCCAGGATCGGCGAACGGTCCGGCGTCACATCGACGATGCCGCCCCATGAGCGCAGCATCTTCATGCGCGTGAAGATCGGGAACATCTCGCAGATGGCGTCCAGCGTATGCTGCAAAATGTGCAGCCCGCCGGTCTGCGAATAGGAGACATATTGGTCGGTGCCGGCGCCGATGACCAGTTCGCCCTTGTCGGACTGCGAGATATAGGCATGCACGGTGTTCGACATCACCACGCAAGGCACCACCGGCTTGACCGGCTCCGACACCAGCGCCTGCAGCGGATAGCTTTCCAGCGGCATGCGCACGCCGGCCATGTTCATGATCACCGATGAGTGCCCGGCGGCAACCACGCCGACCTTCCTGGCGCCGATGAAGCCGCGCGTCGTCTCGACGCCGGTGACCGCGCCGTTCGGCGCCCGCTTGACGCCGGTGACCTCGCAATTCTGGATGATGTGGACGCCACGCGCCGAGGCGCCGCGCGCATAGCCCCAGGCGACCGCATCGTGACGCGCCGTGCCGCCGCGGCGCTGCAGGGCAGCACCCATAACCGGGTAGCGCGCACCGGGCGAAATGTTGAGCGGCGGGCAGAATTCCTTGGCCTGCTCCGGCGTCAGCCATTCATTGTCGATGCCGTTCAGCCGGTTGGCGTGGACGTGCCGCTTCAGCACCTGGATGTCGTGGATGTTGTGGGCGAGCATCATGACGCCGCGCGGCGAATACATGACGTTGTAGTTGAGCTCCTGGCTGAGCCCATCCCACAGTTTCAGCGCGTGGTCGTAGATGCCGGCGCTCTCGTCATAGAGATAGTTGGAGCGGATGATGGTGGTGTTGCGGCCGGTATTGCCGCCGCCGAGCCAGCCTTTTTCCAATACCGCGACGTTGGTGATGCCGTGCACGGTGGCGAGATAATAGGCGGTGGCCAGGCCGTGGCCGCCGGCGCCGACGATGACGACGTCGTACTCCTTCTTCGGCTCCGGCGAGGACCACTGTTCCTCCCAGCCTCTATGGCCGCGCATGGCCTCGCGGGCAATGGCGAATACCGAGTATTTCTTCAACGTCGCAGGCCTCGCAAATGGCGGCCGGGCAGATCAGCCAACCCCGGCGCGCGAGCTTGTATCACTAGCGAAACCGTGCTGCCAGCCTTGCACTGTTTGCGACGGCGCTTGCCGTTTTGCGCCGTGGCGAAAAAGCCGCATCCGGGCAGGTTGATGCAATTGCCTTCCACCGCTATCCGTCGCCTGACGGTCGGAGGATTATGGCGGTGGGTAACGTCTGGTGGAATCTGACATTGCGCTTCTTGCTGGAGCTCGCCGCTTTGCTCGGCCTCGGCATGGCGGGCTGGAGCCTCTCAGCGAGCATGTGGCGCTGGATACTTGCCGTGGCATTGCCGTTCGTTGCCGCCGCGCTCTGGGGAATCTTCGCGGTGCCGAACGATCCGAGCCGCTCGGGGCGGGCGCCGGTTCCGGTGCCGGGCGGTTTGCGGCTGGTGCTCGAACTCGTCATCCTGTTCGGCGGCGCTGCCGGATTCAACCTGGCCGGTTACACGACAGCCGGCATTGCCGTCGCCCTGCTGATCGCCGTCAGCTACGCATTTTCGCTCGATCGGCTCGGCTGGCTGCTTAGGCAATAGTCGCCTTGCCCCTGTTTGCGACGGCGCTTGCCGTTTTGCGCCGTGCTTTCACTGGTCGCTCTTCTGAGCTTCGCCTTTTGAGGGGTCAGCCGGAGCACGCTTCAGGATGGACGGCCCAATCGCATAGGTCGCCCGCAAATAACCTTTGCGGCAATCGGCAGCGATTTGACGAATTTCCGCATCGTCCGACTGCTCCGCCATGGCCACGAAGCGCTCGACGATCACCTCGCGCGGCCTGATAGCCACTGCCGCAGCAAAGCGCCGCAACACCGCATCCGGATTCGCGAGCAACCGTGGCAGGTCCTTGGCACTCGGCATGATATAGTGACCATAAGCATTGACCAGTGTCGTGAAAGCCGAGTCCGGGCGAAGCGCGGCAGCATTTTCCACCGCAAGCCTTAGCTGCCAGCGCTCTGCAAAGCAGATGAACTGGACGACTCTCCACCGAACGCCGGCATGTCCGTCATCCAGCCGCAGCATCACGCGGCCGAGGATGGCGCCGTCCGCAGGGGTCGTGCACCCTAGAAGCGCCTCGATCGCGTCGAACCGGATGCCCGAAGATTCGCTGTCGAGCAGATCGGCGATCTCCGCGACGACGCAATTCATCTTGTAGCTAATTTTGGAACCGGCTTCCGCCGTCAAAAAGACGGCGGCGGCCTGTGTATGAAGGTTGCCGGACGTCAGCAGCGGCCGGAGGTTTTCTAACGGAAAGCCTTTGCCAAATGCCGATTGAAGAGCGAACGTCAACTCGCTGTCGCCCTCGAAGCCGGGGGCCAACAACTTGCTCATTATGTCTTGGGGGGTCATTGGAATGGGTGGCGCGTCCACCCGCGAGTTTTGGATGACGGTCCGTAGCCTGGTGGCAAGCGGACGTCAAGAAGCGCTGTCGAGGGCAGCGCGTGTATCGGGTGGTTCACGCCGCCCCGATTTGCGACCAAGCATCCCGATTGCCGGCCAGAGCCGGCGCGAAAAAAGGATGCAGAAAAAATGCTCGCACTTGCCAACAAAGTTGCCATCGTCACCGGCGCCAGTTCCGGCATCGGCCGCGCCACGGCAAAGCTCTTTGCCGAGCAAGGCGCCAGGCTCGTCGTCGCCGCCCGCCGCCAGGCGGAACTCGATGCGCTGGTTGCCGAAATCGAAGACGCCGACGGCACGGCCGTCGCCCTTGCCGGCGATGTCCGTGACGAAGCCTACGCAAAAGCCCTGGTCGACCTGGCGGTCGAGAAATTCGGCGGGCTCGACATCGCCTTCAACAATGCCGGCTCGGTCGGTAGGATGGGGCCGGTTTCGGAGCTGTCGCTGGAGGGCTGGCGCGAGACGCTCGATACCAATCTGACCAGCGCCTTTCTCGGCGCGAAATACCAGGTGCCGGCGATGGTCGAACGCGGCGGCGGCTCGTTGATCTTCACCTCCACCTTCGTCGGCTACACGGTCGGCATGCCCGGCATGACCAGCTATGCCGCGAGCAAGGCCGGACTGATCGGATTGACGCAGGTGCTGGCCGCCGAATTTGGCGCCAAGGGGATTCGAGTCAACGCGCTGCTGCCGGGCGGCACCGACACGCCTTCGGCGACATTCAAGACACCTGAATCGCGGGCCTTCGTCGAAAACCTGCATGCCTTGAAGCGCGTCGCCGAGCCTGACGAGATCGCCCGCTCGGCGCTTTACCTGGCTTCCGATGCATCGAGCTTCACCACCGGCACGGCACTGTTCGCCGACGGCGGTGTCTCGATCACCCGGACGTGAAGCGTTTCGCGGTTGGCGTAGGCCCGCACGCCGCAATGCCTGAAAACCGGTCTTGCTTTTTCCGGCGATTTGACGATTCCGTCTTCGCCTCGAAGACGGATTGGAAACATGCTGCTGATCAGAACCTATATCGCCGCGAGCGCAATCGAAGGCGTCGGCGTGTTCGCCGCCGAGCCTATCCGGAAAGGGGCGCAGATCTGGCGGCTCGATCCGGACTTCGACCGGCTGATCCCGATGGAAAGATACGAGGCAGCGCCGCCGCACCTCAAGGAATTGCTCGACAGATATGCCTATCCCAGTCCGGACCGGCCGGGCTTCATGGTCTATGAGGTCGACAATGGCCGCTTCATGAACCACGCCGACAAGCCGAACACCGACTTTTCGCAATATGGCGGGGCCACCGCAACCCGCGACATCGCCGCCGGCGAGGAGATAACCTGCGACTACGGCGAGTTCTTCGAGGGTTTCGAGCAGCTCCACCTGGCCACCGCGTAGCGGCGCCTATCTGGCCCGAGGCGAATTTTGTTCTTGCTTTGTGCCGGCAGCTATGCTACTAAACTCGATATGGTGCTGATTCACACCAACGACCCCCGCCGAGGCGGGTTTTTCGTTTCGGGATCGGCACCGCCTCTCAATTGGCTGTGGACAGCGCCCCTTGATTCTGCTATCAGCCGCCCCAATTCGTGGTGTAACGCGCCGCGGAGGCTTGCGGCTATGGCCGCTTGCCTGTTGATTTCAAACCCGAAAGACAGGATTGCACGTGCAGGTACTCGTCCGCGACAACAATGTTGATCAGGCGCTTCGCGCGCTCAAGAAAAAGATGCAGCGCGAAGGCATCTTCCGCGAAATGAAGATGCGCGGACATTACGAGAAGCCCTCCGAGAAGCGCGCCCGTGAAAAGGCGGAAGCCGTGCGCCGCGCCCGCAAGCTGGCCCGTAAGCGCGCCCAGCGCGAAGGCCTGCTGCCGATGACGCCGCGTCCGGTCGCGGCCGGTGCTGCCGGTGCCGGTGCTCCGCGTCCGCCGCGGTTCTGACGTCAATTTTTCGTCCTTTTCCAAGGATATCCAAGGTGGCGCGATGCGGAATCGCCGCCACCTTTTTGTTGTGAGTTCGACCCGGTCCGGGAGGACCGGTTGGGAGAGATGCCGGTTCGGAGGGGGAACGGACCAGACGGCGCAGTAAGGACAGGGCAGACATGGACGCAATCACCGTAGAGCGCAGAACCGCGTGGCGCGGCCTCGCCCTGACGGCAGCCCTGCTTTCCGGGATGGCGCTTGCCAGCTGCCAGAGCGTTCCGACCGGCGAGTTCAACAACATCGACAAGGCGCAAGCCTCGAGCGAGAACATCTCCTCGCTGTCGGCGGTGATCCAGCGCAACCCCCAGGATCCGGAAGCCTACAATGTGCGCGGCTCGGCCTATGGCCGCGGCGGCCAGTACCAGGCGGCGCTGAAGGACTTCAACACCGCCATCCAGCTCAATCCGAATTTTTACCAGGCCTATTCGAACCGGGCGCTCATCCAGCGCTTCCTCGGCGATCAGGCCAGCGCGCTCGCCGACTACAACCGCTCGATCCAGATCAATTCCAACTATGACGCCGCCTATATCGGCCGCGGCAATCTCTACCGCAGGGCGGGCCGGGTCCAGGAAGCCTTCAACGATTTCCAGAAGGCCATCCAGCTCGACACGACCGATGCGCGCGCCTATCACAATCGCGGCCTGATCTACCAGAGTCAGGGCCAGCACGCCTTTGCCATCGAGGATTTCTCGACCGCCATTTCGCTGGCGCCGGATGCCTCCGAGCCTTACAATGGGCGCGGCCTCTCCTACCTTGCCATGAACGACGAGGACAATGCCTTCGCCGACTTCAACATGGCCATCAAGCTCGACGGCAAGAATGCCGAGGCCTGGTCCAACCAGGCGTTGATCTACGAGCGGCGCGGCGACAAGGTCAGGGCCGCGAAATCCTACCGCGAAGCCGTGCACCTCAATCCGACCTACCAGCCGGCCAAGGACGGCCTGGCCCGCACCAGTGCCGGCTCAGCGGCCGGTTAATCGGGCCTCCGTTTCCGCACTCCGACAACCCTGCGTTTAGCTTCGCCTTGCTGGCGCCAAGTTTTCGGCGGAACGCTCGGCGTGCTCAGCCGTTTGTACAAGGCAATTTCGAAAGGACCCTGCCATGATCAAGAAACTCGCTTGTGCCGCTGCTCTCGCCACGACCGTCGTTGCCGCTCCCGCCAGCGCCAGCAAGCTCCAGCTCGGCGTGCTCGACTGCACCATCGACGGCGGCACAGCCTATCTCGTCACCTCCAACAAGGGTGTTTCCTGTGTCTTTCGTCCGCATCGTGGCGGCCCCTCCGAAGTCTATACCGGGGTGATTTCCAAGCTCGGCGTCGATGTCGGCCGGACGCATCAGGGCCAGCTGGTATGGGCGGTTCTGGCGGCGACCCGCAACCACGATGAAGGTGACCTTGCCGGCAGCTACTATGGCGTGAACGCCGAGGCCAGCGTGGTCACCGGTGGCGGCGCCAATCTCCTGGTCGGCGGCCTCGACAGCGCCTTTTCGCTGCAGCCGCTCAGTGTCCAGGCACAGACCGGCGTCAACCTGGCGGTCGCCGTCACTTCGCTGGACCTGATCCATTCGTTCAAATAGCGGCCTCTGGCAAATACGGCCCGTGGCCTTTCATCATGCGCCGGGATAGGACGGTTCCGCGCCGCGTAGTCGCCGGCGCGTGGCAGCCTTTTGATTGGGCGCCATGCGGCTTCGAAATTGACCGATGATCGCGCGGTGGCGCCAAACTCATTCTGCGCGCAGCGCTTCGATCGGCTGTAGGCTTGCGGCCTTGCGGGCGGGATAGTAGCCGAAAAAGACGCCTACAGCCGCGGCAAAGCCGATAGCCAGCAGGACGGCGCTGAGATCGATGATCACCGGCCATTGAGCGATAGACCCAACGGCGATTGCAGCAACAATCCCAATACCAGCACCTAGAATACCCCCGAGCAGGGCAAGCGTTGCTGCCTCAACGAGAAACTGGGCAAGGATATCTCGCCGTCGCGCGCCCACCGCAAGCCGCAGTCCGATCTCGCGGACCCGCTCCGTCACCGTCGCCAGCATGATGTTCATGATGCCGATCCCGCCCACGACCAGCGAAATTGAGGCCACCGCCGAAAGCAGCAGCGACACCACCCGTGTGGTCGAACCTTCGGCATTCGCAGCTTCGGCGAGGTTGCTCACCATGAAGCTGTCTTCCTGACCCGTCCGCAACCGGTGACGCTGCCACAGGAGTTGGCGGATCGCTGCCATCGTGTCCTCGGCCGAGGTCCAATCGGCGAACTTGACGGTGATGTTGTGTACGAAGGTCGGATTGGCACGGCTCGTGCCAATGAACTGACGTCGCGCCGTCCTCAGCGGCACAAGTGCCACATCGTCCTGATCATCGCCCCACACGCTCTGGCCCTTCCGCTCCAGCAGTCCGATCACCGTGAACGGCACGTCGCGGATGCGGATCGCGGCGCCCAGCGGATCGGCTTTTCCGAACAACTTCTCCCGCATCGTCGTTCCGAGGAGCACCACGTTGGCGACGCGGTTGTTGTCCTCCGGGGTCATCTCCTGCCCGGCAATAACCCTCCACTCGCGCGCTGAGAAATATTCCGGCGTCACGCCGCGAAGCACGCCTTGCCAATTGGCGGAGCCGATCGTGAACTGCTCGCGGGCGTGGAGGAGTGGCGCCGCCACCACGACGCCGGGGATTTCCATTCCGATCGCCGCCGCGTCCTCTTCACTCAGCCGCGGCGCGCCACCGGCCCCAAGCCGCACGCTGCCCATCTTCGCACTGCCCGGACTGACGCTGATGAGGTTGGCGCCGAGGCTGCGGATCTGCGCGGTGATCCGTTCGCGCGCACCAACCCCGATCGCGATCATCACCACGACAGCGGCCACACCGATGATGATGCCCAACATGGTGAGCGCGCTGCGCATACGATGGGAGCGTAATGATCGCAGGGCGGTTCTTGTGCTACCGGACATTGTTGTACGCCAGCGCTAGACGGCGAGTGTCATCCAAAGGTCGGACCTGCTGTATGACAGGGGTGTCTGACAGAACGCGGCCGTCTCGAAAGGCTACAATGCGATCCGTATGGGCAGCTATCTCAGCCTCATGGGTGACCAGCACAATGGTCAGGCCCTCTCCATTGAGTCGGCGAAAAATTGCCATGATCTCCAGCCCTGTCTGGCTGTCGAGCGCACCAGTGGGTTCATCGGCCAGTAAAAGTAAGGGCTCCGTCACCAGGGCACGGGCAATGGCAACGCGCTGCTGTTGTCCGCCCGAGAGTTCGGCAGGAGTATGTCTGGCCCGATCGGCGAGCCCTACCTTGGCCAGCATCGCCAGCGCTGCGCGCCGCCGCTCACCAGCCCACATGCGGCGATAGACAAGCGGCAGTTCCACATTTTCCAGTGCGCTGGCCCGCGGCAGCAGATTGAACGACTGAAACACGAAACCGATGTTGCGATTGCGGATCGCAGCGAGCTCATCGTGATGGAGTCCACCGACGTTTACCCCGTTCAGCCGATAGCGGCCTTCACTGGGACTGTCGAGGCAGCCCAGTATGTTCATGAAGGTAGACTTGCCCGATCCTGAAGATCCGATCACCGCGACGAATTCGCCTCGTTGAATCGTCATGGTCACCCCTTCGAGCGCCCACACCGGCTCTCCGCCAACACGGTAGCAATGGCGCAGCCGGTCGACGTCAATCAGAGCCATGGATACCTGACCTCACCACAACCGGAACTTGACCAGGACGGAAGACGCGTCATCGTCCCGACGCGGAGTAGTAGCAAGCCCCGTAATGACCTGCTGCCCCTCAGTCAGGTCGCCTGCCAGCACCTCTGTTGCACGACCGTCGGTGATTCCAAGCCGGAGCGAGACAAGCTTCGGCTCGCGGTCTGGCCCAAATACAAATACCTCGCCCGGGCTTCCCGCCTCTACGCCCGTTTTGGCAATGGCCGGCGCGGTCGATCGCGCCTCGTCCCCGGTATCACTCGGCGGCCGAAAACGCAGGGCCGCATTGGGCACTTTCAAGACCCCCTGTCGCTTGGCCATTACCACGCTCAGATTGGCGGTCATGCCGGGCAACAGCAGCTCATCGGAATTTTGCGTACCGACCACCACTATGTATGTGACGACGTTTTGAACGACCTGCGGTGCCTTGCGTATCTGTTTTACCGTGCCGGTGAAAATTCGGTCGGGATAGGCATCGGCAGTGAAAGTAACCGGCTGCCCGAGCGCAAAACGGCTAATGTCGGCTTCCACCACAGAAGCTTCCACCTGCATCTCAGTCAGGTCTTGAGCTATGGTGAACAGTATCGGGGTCTGCAGGCTAGCCGCCAGGGTCTGACCGCCACTGACGGCGCGATTGACCACTGTGCCGGTGACCGGCGCGCGTACATAGGTGCGGTCAAGATCAATTTGGGCCTGCTGAAGCACCGCTTCCTTCTGCTTCACCTGGGCAAGCGTGTTGGCGAGCTCCGCTTCTGCCATGTTAAGGGTCGCCTTGGCGGCTCGAACGACTGCCGATTGCGACAGTTCCTCGGCCTGGGCGGCAGTCGCCTGCGCCTTGGCAGAATTGTGCGCGGTATTCTCCCGCTCCCATTCTCCCACCGCGATGATCTTCTGCTTAGCCAGAGAACGTTTGCGGTTCACTTCCTGCGCCGCGCCATCGAGCGCGATTTCGGCGCGTGTAGTCTGTGCGGCTGCAGAATCATATCTGGCCTCGGCGGTCTCCATCTCTGCCTTGGCCCGCTCGATCTGCGCCCGATGTACCGAAACCTGCGTTTGCGCCATCTCCCGTTCGGCAAGGGCTTGCGCTACTCTCGCTTCGTAAATCTCCGGCTCAACCCGGGCTATGACCTGGCCTTTGGTGACCTTGGAGTTGAAGTCGACATAGAGTTCCTTCACCCGACCCGAGAGCTGAGAACCGACTTCCACCATAACTAGCGCGTTCAGCGTGCCAGCCGCCTGCACCGTTGTGACGATATGGCCGCGCTCCACGGCTTGCGAGCGATAGGCGGGGGTATCGGGCCTGATGGAGGACGGCTTGAGGAGAGCTGAGAGCTGATTGAAGGCCGACAAAACCTGGCCGGAAGTCGCCGATGGCGTCGGTCCCATCGAACTCCCGGGCGTTACCGCCGCGCCGAGGATTACTGTAACGAACAAAACGCTGCGCATCATGTTCTGACCACCTCTGAGCCGGAAGGGAAAGGTAATCCCTTCCGGCTCTTTAATCTGCACTTGGCAGTGCCGCAGAGGAATTCTACAAACCTATAGAATAAACCTGTCAACAGCCAAATACATCGACGTTGATTCGAAAATTCCGGATGTTACTGCTTGCATTGGCCGGGATTACCCTCGCAGGCCGTCTCGGTCTTGTTGCCAATGTTGCCTTGGCCTTCAGCCGTGTCCTGCGTTGCCGTGCCGAACGCATTGCCATTTACATCCTTCGGGGTCTCATTGCACACGCAGTCCGGAACCGACCCCGTCTTTGTACAGGAAGCCACGCCAGCGGTGCCGCAGAAGTCCGTGCACTGCGTCGCCGACACGCCAGGACAGGCGTTCTGCGCCAGCGCCCCGCCTGTTCCGAGCAACAGTGTTCCACCCCAGAAAGCCGCAACCGCGGCTATCTTTAAACCACTATGTCCAACAATCATATTCTCCTCCGAATTTGCCAGAGCTAGAGGGTGCTGCGCAGGCCATCTCTGGCACTGGTCGGCAGCATGAGGGCGCAACAAAGCCCTCGATTCGGCTCGATCGATTATGCTGTTGGGGGATGCGGAAGTTATGAGGCCGCCAGCAACGGCTTTAAGCCGCCGGGCCTCCCAAGACTCTTTCGAGTGACAAGACTCTTTCGGATGAAGGGCCCTCTGCGGCGCACAGAATCGCCGCAATACTTGGCCTGCGCAAATCGGCAGCGCCCATTGTCGTGCTCCAGTACGACTGTAAGCGGGAATATTTCTTCTTGCTAATATATTAACCATATTTGCGGAAGCTGGCAACCAGTATCTGGGATATACGTCGGTTGAGGTGCTGCTAAATCGATTGGTAGAACGGCGTGAACATCGCAATCGGCGTCAGCCAGTATCAGTTGCGCCGCAGAGCGGGTTGATCGTGGAGCCGAGATGCACGATCACCCTGGCTTCCCGCCTACATCATCATCTCAGCACACCGGAAACCGCTTGAACTCAACTGCGGTTGAGGTTTTACAAGCCGTCCCCGAAGCGCCGCGTGCCTATTTGGAGACGAAGAGCGCTCCAATATTTTAGACCAGCGTCTAGGGAAGCTCGGGGGGCTGGATGACCAAAACAAGCACAAACGGGGTCGATTGGCGCGCGCTGTGGGCGAGCGGCGACCTGGCGCGCTTCTGCTTTATCGGCCTCGGCATCCTGCTGCACGCCACCAATGAAACCATGGTAGCAACGGTCATGCCGGCCATGGTCGGCGACCTCGCCGGCGTGCAACTGGTCGGCTGGTCGCTGGCGATCTACGAGTTCGGCGCCATCGTTGCCGGTGCGGCCGCCGGACGGCTGGTGAGCTATGTCGCGCTGCGTACCAACATGATGGTCGCCGCAATGCTCTATGCCGTCGGCGCGCTGGTCTGCGCCACCGCGCCTTCGATGCCGCTGTTCCTCTGCGGCCGCCTGATCGAAGGGCTCGGTGGCGGCGCGCTGGTGTCGCTGGCCTTCGTCTCGGTCGAGCGGCTGTTTGCCCGCGCGATCTGGCCGCAGCTTTTCGGCGTCATGTCGGCGATCTGGGGTGTCGCCGCCTTCAGCGGGCCGGTGCTCGGCGCGGTCATGACCGAATTCTCGTCCTGGCGCTGGGCCTTCGGCGTCTTCACCCTCGGCGGCACGGCCATGGCGCTGGCAAGCTTCCTCGTGCTCGATACGCCTGAAGCAACGAGGCCGCAGGCGAAGGGCGGCTCGGCGCCGCCCTTCCCCTTTGCGGCACTTGGCTGCCTCGCCGGCAGCGTCGTGCTGATTGCCACTGCCGGCGTCGACATCGCCCTGCTGCGCTCGTCGCTGCTGCTCACCCTCGGCCTGATCGGCCTGGCGCTGTTTATCTATATCGACGCACTGAAGCCGCGCTCGCGCCTGTTCCCGTCGCGGCTGTTCTCATGGCGCTCGCCGGTCGGCGCGGGCATGACTATGGTCGCTGCGTTTTCGGTGGCGACCTGCTCGTTCGCGGTCTACGGGCCGCTGCTTCTGACCAGCCTGCACGGCATTCCGATCCTGACCACCGGCTACATCATCGCCGCCGAATCGATCGCCTGGTCGATCCTGTCGATCCTCGTCGCCAATGCGCCGCCAGAGCGAGAGCGGCTGATCATCGTCGGCGGGGCGCTGATGATCGCCACGGGCGTCGCCGGTTTCGCCTATACGGTGCCGGCGGGCTCTATCCCGTTGATCCTGCTTTGTGCCTTGCTGCAAGGCGGCGGTTTCGGCATCGCCTGGCCGTTCGTCACGCGTGTGATCGTGGCATCGGCCAAGGAAGGCGAGCAGACGATCGCCTCGGCCGCTGTGCCGACCATGCAGCGCATCGGTTATGCCGTGGGTGCGGCACTGACCGGCATCGTCGCCAACGCCAGCGGCTTTTCCGAAGGCCTGAACCGCGAGGCCGCGGCGAACGTCGCCGCCTGGCTGTTCCTCGCCTTCATACCGCTCGGCATCCTGGGATGCCTCGCCGCCCTGCGGATTTCGGGGACGACCGACACGAAGCCGGCGAAGCTGTCAATCTCCGTGGGGGAGATTGACTAGACAACGACCGTCTTCAGCCGGTCGGCGATTAGTGCCGCGAGCCGCGTCGCCACCTCGTCCTTGCTCATCTCCGGCCATTCCTCGACGCCGGCCTTCGAGACGATTCGCACCTTGTTGCGGTCGCCGCCCATCACGCCCGGGGAACCATCTTCATGGGAGACATCATTGGCGACGATAAGATCGGCGCCCTTTTTTGCGAGCTTGGCCTCGGCATTCCTGACCAGATCCTGCGTCTCCGCGGCGAAACCGACCACCAGCATCGGCCGCTTTTTGTGGTGCCCGACACCGGCAAGAATATCGGGATTTTCCACCATCTGCAGCGAGGGCGGCCCCTCGCCCGCCATCTTCTTGATCTTTTCCCCGGCCGAACTTTGAGTGCGCCAGTCGGCGACAGCCGCGACGAACACCGCCGCGTCGGCCGGCAGCAACTGCTCGACCGCGTCCTTCATCTCGACGGCGGTTTCGACGTGCAGCGTGGCAACGCCGGCCGGATCGGCAATGCCGACCGGGCCGGAGACGAGACGCACATCGGCGCCGAGCCTGGCCAGCGCCGCCGCAATGGCGTGGCCCTGCTTGCCCGACGAGCGGTTGGCGATGTAGCGCACCGGGTCGATCGGTTCATGCGTCGGTCCGGAAGTGACGATGATCCTCCTGCCTGCCAGCGGCTTTGGCCGGCTGTCGAGCAGCGCCTCGATCGCGGTGACGATCTTCAGCGGCTCGGCCATGCGGCCCTCGCCCACCTCGTTGCTTTCGGCCATCTCGCCTTTCGCCGGGCCGACGAATGCGACGCCGTCCTTGCCCAGCATCGCGCGGTTGCGGCGGACCGCCGGATGCGCCCACATTTTCGGGTTCATCGCCGGCGCCATCAAAACCTCCTTGTCGGTGGCGATGAGCACCGTCGAGGCAAGGTCGTTGGCGTGGCCGTTGGCGAGCTTTGCCATCAGGTCGGCGGTGGCCGGCGCCACGACCAAAAGGTCGGCCTCGCGCGACAGCCTGATATGGCCGATGTCGTGCTCGTCCTGCCGATCGAACAGTTCGGTGAAAACATGGTCGGCGGACAGCGCCCCGGCCGACAGCGTAGTGACGAACTCCTGCGCCGCCGCGGTCATCACCACCCGCACTGCCGCACCGCGCTCGCGCAGCCGGCGGATCAGGTCGAGCGCCTTGTAGGCGGCGATGCCGCCGCCGATGATCAGCAGGATGCGCTTGCCGGAGAGGATGCCTCGCGGGCTGGAGACGGCGACCACCGGCGTTGCCGGACTCTGCGAACTCGTCAGTTCGCGCAGTGTTTTCTCGATCTGGTCGATGCGACCGGCCGAACCGAACTGACCTTCGACCGCTGCGCGGATCATCACCCGCGCCTGGTCTTCCATCGACCGGCCATTCTCCGCCGCCAGTCGGCGCAGCAGGTCCTTGACCTCGTCATCAAGGTTGCGGATCGTGATGCTGGCCATCTGATTGCACCTTGCCCGGAAGTTCTGAGTGCAATGATAGCAATGCAATCACTTTGCAACAAGCGCTAGAATATACGCCAGGCGATATACACCAGCGTCAGCGCGATCACCCACAGCGCCAGCCGGCCGGAGCGGGTGTAGCGTGCCTCGGCCTTGCCGATGGCGCGCGCAGTCCTTTCGTCGAAGCGCAGGCCGTTTTCGGCCATCAGGTCGATCTCACGCGACAGCCGCTCGGTGCGGGCGGCGAGGTCTGGCGCCTGGCGGGCCAGCGCCAGCAGCGCGTTGGCACCGTCGCGCGCATCGGCCAGCAGCGCGCGCGGGCCGAGATTGCGGGCAATCCAGCCGCTGACCACCGGCTCCGACGTCTTCCACATGTTGAAGGCCGGATCGAGGGTGCGGGCGACGCCCTCGACAACGACCATGGTCTTCTGCAGCAGCACCAGTTCGGATCGCGTCGCCATGTCGAATAGGTCGGTCACCTCGAACAGCAGCGTCAGCAGCTTGGCCATCGAGATGGTCTCGGCCGGCTGGCCGTGAATCGGTTCGCCGATCGCCCGGATCGCCTGGGCGAAGGCCGCGACATTGTGCTGGCGCGGCACGTAGCCGGCCTCGAAATGCACTTCGGCGACGCGCTGATAATCGCGCGTGATGAAGCCGTAGAGGATTTCTGCGAGGAACCGGCGCTCCTTCCTGCCGAGCCGGCCGGCAATGCCGAGGTCTACGGCGACGATGGTGCCGTCGGCCTCGATAAACAGGTTGCCCGGGTGCATGTCGGCGTGGAAGAAACCGTCACGCAGCGTATGGCGCAGAAACGACTGAACGAGGTTGGCGGCAATCGCCTTCAGGTCGTGGCCGGCGGCGGCTAAGCCGGCAATATCGTTCATCTTGATGCCGTCGACCCATTCCATGGTCAGCACGTCACGACCGGTGCGCTCCCAGTCGACCGACGGCACACGGAAGCCGGGATCGTCCTTGGTATTCTCGCCGAGCTCCGAAAAAGCCGCCGCCTCCAGCCTCAAATCCATTTCGATTTTGGTGGTCTGGGCCAGCGTCTCCGTCACCTCGACCGGCCGCAGCCGGCGCGACGACGGGATGTATTTTTCCTGTAGCCGGGCGGCGAGGAAATAGCTCTCCAGATCGCGAAAGAAGCGGCGGCGCACGCCCGGCCGGATGACCTTTACTGCTACCCGGGTAATGACGCCGTCCTGCAGGGCTTCGGCGGTATGAACCTGGGCGATCGAGGCGGCGGCGACGGCCTCGCCAAAACTGACATAGAGCTCGTCGATCTTGCGTCCGAGCGATGCTTCTATCGCCGCTATGGCCTCGGCCTTGGGAAACGTCTGCATCTTGTCCTGCAGCATGGCGAGATCGAGCGCGATATCGTTTCCGACGACGTCCGGCCGTGTCGCCAGGAACTGGCCGAGCTTGACGTAGGATGGGCCGAGCCGCACGACCGCCTTGGCCAGCCTGTCGCCGCGCTCATAGGCAAGCGCGCGACGGCGGGTGAATAGCCGGGCCATGCGCCAGCCGAATTTCGGCAAGCCGAAGAGCTCGTCGCCGGGCAAAGCCGCGATGACGCCCTCGCGCACAAGCACCCAGCCGGCCCGCACGAGCCTGAAACCAGCGCCGATGCTGCTCATGGCTGGCTTTGCCTCGCCGATTTCCTAGACCGGCGAAGAGCACATTGAGTACGAAAGATACGGGCCAGCCTCAAAGCTTCCAGCCCGAGTGGAGCGCGGCGATGCCGCCGGAATAATTGCGGAACGAGGTGCGGTCGAAGCCGGCGCGCGAAATCATCGCCGCGAAATTCTGCTGATTGGGAAACTTGCGGATCGATTCGACCAGATAGGAATAGGGCTCGCCATCGCCGGTCACCACCTTGCCGATCCGCGGAATGGCGTTGAACGACCATGCTTCATAGACCTTGTCGAGCAGCGGCATCTCGACCTCGGAGAATTCAAGGCAGAGAAAGCGCCCGCCAGGCTTCAGCACGCGATAGGCTTCGGCAAGCGCCACATCGATGCGCGGCACGTTGCGGATGCCGAAAGCGATGGTGTAGGCGTCGAAAGTAGCGTCGGCAAAAGGCAGTTCCTCGGCATTGGCTTCGACGAAATCGGTATTTGCCGACAGGCCCTTTTTCTCGGCCCGGTCGCGGCCGACGGCGAGCATCGAGCCGTTGATATCGAGAACCGTTGCATGAGCGTGCCTGCCGCTCGCCTCGACGATGCGGAAGGCGACATCGCCGGTGCCGCCGGCAACGTCGAGAACGCTCCAGCCCGGCCGCTTCGGTGGATTGAGCCAGGCGACCATGGCGTCCTTCCACAACCGATGCAACCCGGCCGACATCAGGTCGTTCATCAGGTCGTAGCGGTTCGCCACCTTGTGGAAAACGTCATTGACCAGGGACTGCTTGTCGCCTGGCCCTACCCGCCTGAAACCATAGGAGGTTTCCATGCCGCCCGCAGCCGTGGTTCTTTCAACCGACATCGTTTTGATCCGCCATAAAATCGGCGGGACCATAGCCGATCGATGGTGCGGGCGCTATTGTTTAAGGCGCGGTGTTCGGCCGCGCTTCGAAGCAGGTTCCGGAAAAGTGTCACACGGTTTTCCGACAGGAACCTGCGTCATAAGAAAAAGCCTGACGGGATAATTGAATGCCTTTGAAAGCAGAACTGCACTGCCACATCGAAGGGGCAGCGGCGCCTGAACTCGTCCTCCGCCAGGCTGAGAAATACGGCAAGGATGCCTCGCCCTACATCCAGGACGGCTCCTTCGTCTGGCACGACTTCACCTCTTTCCTCGCCGCCTACGACTTCTCGTCGGACCTGTTCCGCACCGAAGAAGACTATGCGCGGCTGGCCGACCATTACCTGACCAGCCTCGCCCGCGACGGCGCCATCTATTCCGAGGTTTTCACCTCGCCCGACCATGCCAGCAAGGCCGGGCTGTCGCCGAAGGCCTATACCGACGCGCTCGGCGAAGGCATGGCCCGCGCCAAGGCGAAGACCGGCATCGAAGGCCGCATGATCGTCACCGGCGTGCGCAATTTCGGTGTCGAATCGATCGAGCGGGCGGCGCGTTTCGCCGCGCGCTGCGGGCATCCGCTGGTCACCGGTTTCGGCGTCGCCGGCGACGAGCGGATAGGCGACCTGGAAGATTATGTCAGGGCCTTCGAGATCGCCCGCGAGGCCGGCCTCGGCATCACCGTCCATGCCGGCGAATTGATGGGCTGGGAGAGCGTCGAGGCGGCACTCGACCACATCCGCCCGTCTCGCATCGGCCATGGCGTGCGCGCCATCGAGAACCCCGAGCTTGTGCGGCGCATCGCCGACGAAGGCGTCGTGCTCGAATGCTGCCCTGGCTCCAACATCGCCCTGAAAATCTTCGACAGCTTCGCCGACCATCCCTTCCCCGCCTTGCGGGCAGCGGGCTGCAAGGTGACGCTCAACTCCGATGACCCGCCCTATTTCTGGACCTCGCTGAAACGCGAATACGACATCGCTGCCGAGCATTTTGCGATGGACGACAAGGCGCTCACCGCCGTCACCAGGACGGCCATCGAGGCAGCCTTCGTCGACAGGAAGACCAGGGCGGTGCTGCTGGGCAGGCTCGGCGCCAAGGGCAGGTGAATGGTGAATGGTGAATGGTGAATGGTGAATGGTGAATGGTGAACCCGGCGCTTCGGTTCGTCAACCGCGAGTTTTCCGCGCAACCAAGGACTCGCAAACCAGTTCACTATTCACTATTCACCATTCACCATCCACTATTCACCTGCGCAGTTGGAGAACACCATGAAGGGCGTTACCGTCGTCGACCATCCGCTTGTCCAGCACAAGCTGACCATCATGCGCAAGAAGGAAACTTCGACGGCCGGCTTCCGGCGGCTGCTGCGCGAGATCTCGCTGCTGCTCGGCTACGAGGTCACCCGCAACCTGGAACTGACGACGACTACGATCGAGACGCCGATCGAGACGATGGAGGCGCCGACGCTGGAGGGCAAAAAACTGGTCTTCGCCTCGGTGCTGCGCGCCGGCAACGGCTTGCTCGAAGGCCTGCTCGATCTGGTGCCGGCGGCGCGTGTCGCCCATATCGGCCTCTATCGCGACCATGAGACGCTGGAAGCGGTCGAGTATTTCTTCAAGGCGCCGGGCGACCTCGCCGACCGGCTGGTGATCGTCGTCGATCCGATGCTGGCGACCGCCAATTCGGCGATCGCGGCGATAGACAAGCTGAAAGGCCGCGGTGCCACCAACATCCGCTTCCTCTGCCTGTTGGCGGCACCAGAGGGCCTCGAGCGGTTTACCCACGCGCATCCCGATGTTCCGGTCTTCACCGCTTCCATCGACCGCCAGCTCAACGAAAAGGGCTACATCATGCCGGGTCTCGGCGATGCCGGCGACCGCATGTACGGCACCAAATAGATCCGTTTACCGATTGTTTACGCAAACGGCTGGTTTCCGCACTCGTTAAAGCGGCAATCACCATGTCGGACTAAGGATCGGCAACCACAAAGGCCGGTCCATGCTGCGCAAGCTCCTCATCCTTGGCGTGTTTGCCGGAACGTCGGCATCGCTGCCGATCGTGTATCAGTCCAATTCACAGGTAATCGAGCGGCTGTTGAAATCCGCCATCGGTGCCAGGCCGGCCGACAGACAAACCGACCTGAATCTCGCCGCCGTCCCGGACAGGCCCACAACGCCGCAGCCGCTCGGCCGCAAGGTCGTCGTCACCGCGGACGCGCGCGGGCATTTCATGTCGGTGTTCAAGTTGAACGGCCGCCAGATCGACGGCATGATCGATACCGGTGCCACGCTCGTCGCCATCAACACCTCGACCGCGCGCAGGATCGGCATCTCGCTCAATTCGACGGACTTCAGCCATCAGGTCAACACCGCCAATGGGGCGATCAAGGCCGCCGTGGTGACGATTGATCGCCTGCAGATCGGCAGGATCACCGTCGAGGGCGTCGAGGCCGTCGTGCTCGACGACAGGGCGCTGCACACCAACCTGATCGGCATGAGCTTTCTGCAGCGGCTCGAAAAATACCAGGTCGAAGACGGCACGCTGCTGCTGGTTCAGTAGAACGTGATCCCGAACCGCAGGTCCGCGCCAGCGAAAAGTTTGGGGACCGGTCTTCGGACAAGATCGTGGTCCAAAGAAAGATAGAGCCCATCCGATACCGTCGGAATGGCTCTACCCGCGCGGCAGGATCCGCCGGATGACGGTTTTCTCCGTGGCCGGTTTGGAAGTGCCGATCGTATAGGCCGAAAGCACGGCGGCCGCGGCCGCTTCGGCATCCCCGGTATTGCGGGCATGGACCAGCGCCAGCGCTTCGCCGGTCCGCACTTCAGCGCCGACCGGCAACAGCCTGGTGATGCCGACGGCGTGATCGATCCTGTCGTCGGGCCGCGTCCGCCCGCCGCCAAGCCCGACTACGGCAAGCCCGATCTCGCGGGTCGCGATGCCGGTGACAAAGCCGTTCGCGCTCGCCTTGACCGCGAATTCCGTTGCCGCTTTCGGCAAATATTTTTCCGGATTGTCGACAAAGTCGACGGGACCACCCAGTGCCGCCACCATGCGCGCGAAGATGGAAGCGGCGCGGCCGCCGGCCAGCGTTTCGGCGGCGCGGCGCAGGCCGTCCTGGTTGGACGACACAAGGCCTGCCGATTGCAGCATCTCGGCGGCCAGCGCCAGCGTCACGTCCTCCAGCCGCCGGTCGCGAAAGCGGCCGGTGAGAAAATCGACGGCGTTGCGCACCTCGACCGCATTGCCGGCGGCGGACGCCAGCGGCTCGTTCATGCCGGTCACCAGCGCCGAGGCCTTAAGGCCGGCGCCATTGGCGATGTCGACCAGGCTGTTGGCCAGTGCGGTTGCGTCGCGCGATTTCTCCATGAAGGCGCCGTTGCCGACCTTGACGTCAAGCACCAGCGAATTGAGGCCGGCGGCCAGCTTCTTCGACAGGACCGAGGCGGTGATCAGCGGCACCGATTCGACCGTTCCCGTCACATCGCGGATCGCGTAGAGCCTGGCGTCGGCGGGTGCCAGATCGGCGGTCTGGCCGATGATGGCGCAGCCGGTTTCGAGCACGGTCTTGCGGAACCGCGCAACATCCGGCTGGCTGATATAGCCGGGGATCGCATCCATCTTGTCCAGTGTGCCCCCGGTATGGCCCAGACCCCTGCCGGAAATCATCGGCACATAGGCGCCGCAGGCAGCGACGATCGGCGCCAGCATCAAGGAGACATTGTCGCCGACGCCGCCCGTCGAATGCTTGTCGGTGACCGGGCCGGGCAGATCCGACCAGTCGAGCACATCGCCGGAATCGCGCATCGCCATAGTCAGCGCCACCGCCTCGTCGCGGCTCATGCCGTTGAAGAACACCGCCATGGCAAAGGCGCCGACCTGCGCGTCGGTGACTGTGCCGGCGGTCAGACCCTCGATGAAGAACGCTGTCTCCTCAGCCGAGAGCTTCTGGCCGTCGCGCTTGCGGCGGATGATTTCCTGGGGAAGCATCAGGCGTCGACCCTGTGCTCCGGAAGCCCGTCCTGAAAAACACGCTGCAGAATGGTCGCCAGCCGCGCGCCGCCGACCGGCGCCATGTCCTTGGTCTCCTGGTGCGACAGCTCGGCTCCGGTCATGCCGGCGGCAAGGTTGGTCACGACCGAACACGCGGCGACGCGCAGCCCAAGAAAGCGGGCGAGAATGACCTCCGGCACCGTCGACATGCCGACCGCGTTGGCGCCCATGACGCGCGCCATGCGGATCTCGGCGGGCGTCTCGAAGCATGGGCCGGAGAACCACATATAGACGCCCTTGTGCAGCGTGGTACCGGTGGCCTTCGCCGCCTGCTCGATGGCGGAGCGGAGACCGGCGTCGTAGGCTTCGGTCAGGCCGACGAAACGGCGGTCGCTCGGTTCGCCGATCAGCGGGTTGGAGCCCGAGAAATTGATGTGGTCGGTGATCAGCATCACAGAGCCCGGGCCCATCCCGGGATCGACCGAACCGGCGGCGTTGGTGAGGATCAGCCCGGAGATGCCGAGGCCGGCGAGCACCTCGAGTGCCGGCCGCATCGCCGCCGCGTTGCCGTGCTCGTAATAATGCGCCCGGCCGGACAGCATCAGCACCGGCGTGCCGGCAAAGAGCCCGGCCACCACCTCGCCGGCATGGCCGCTGACGCCGCTTCGGGGAAACCCCGGCAAGTCGGCGTAGGAGATGCGCACCGCATCCTCGACCTGGTCGACAAGCCCGCCAAGCCCTGACCCCAGCACCAAGGCGGTGGTCGGCGCCAGCCCGTCCAGCCTTTCGACGAGGTGATCGAGCGCTTCCTTCATTTCAGCACATCGCCTTCAAACCCGTATGGCAGCAACTCGCCCATGGTCACGGTCTCAACCACGCCGCTATCATCGCAGAGATAGAACTTCGTCTCCGGCCGGCAGAATTCCGCCAGCCGCTGCCGGCAGCCGCCGCAGGGCGAGCATTTTGCCACGCGTTCGGCGATCACGGCGATTTCAGTGATCTTGCCGCCGCCGCCCATGATGTAGTTGGCAAGTGCGGTGGTTTCGGCGCACCAGCCCTCCGGATAGGACGCGATCTCGACATTGGCGCCGGCAAAGACACGGCCGTCCTCGGTGCGCAACGCCGCGCCGACCGGAAATTTCGAATAGGGCGCATAGGCCTTGGCCATGGCGGCTTTCGCCGCTTCGAACAGATCATGAGCCATGATAGATCAGCGTTCCTTGACATAAGGCACGCCGCCGGCGCGCGGCGGGATTGCCTTGCCGATGAACCCGGCAAGCAGGATGACGGTCAGCACATAGGGCAGCGCCTGCATGAATTGCACCGGCACCTTGCCGATCAGCGGCAGCGGCGTGCCTTGCAGGCGGATCGACGCCGCGTCGAGGAAGCCGAACAGCAGGCAGGCGAACATGGCGTTGACCGGTTTCCATTTGGCGAAGATCAGCGCGGCCAGCGCGATATAGCCCTTGCCGGCGGTCATGTCCTTCACGAAGCCGCCATTCTGCACCATCGACAGATAGGCACCGGCAATGCCGGTGAGCACGCCGGTGCAGATCAGCGCCCGGTAGCGCAGCCAGGCGACCGATATGCCGGCGGTGTCGACCGCGGCCGGGTTCTCGCCGACGGCGCGCAGGCGCAAGCCGAAGCGGGTGCGAAACAGCACCCACCAGGTGAACGGCACGGCCAGGAAGGCGAGATAGACCAGCACGGAATGGCCGGAGATGAGTTCCGAATAGATCGGCCCGAGGATCGGCACGCTCCTGAACGCCTCCGCGCCCGGCCAGATGATTGCCTCGAACCGCTCGCCGGCGGCCAGCGCCGGCGTGCGCCCGCCTTGCTGGAACCAGGCCTGGCCGAGCATGATCGTCGATCCGGCGGCAATGAAATTGATCGCGACGCCGGAAACGATCTGGTTGCCGCGATGGGTGATCGAGGCAAAGCCGTGGATTAGCGCGAAGGCGACCGAAATGAGGATGGCCATGCCGAGGCCGAGATAGGCCGAGTGGAAGACCGAGGCGGCGGCCGCACCGGCGAAGGCGCCGGCAAGCATCTTGCCCTCGAGCCCGATGTCGAAGACGCCGGCCCGCTCCGAGTAGAGGCCGGCGAGACAGGCGAGCAGCAAGGGCACCGACAGGCGGATGGTCGAGTCCAGGACCTGTACGATGGCGTTGAAGAAATCCATCTCAGGCGCCCTTCCCCTTGACCGCTTCCATGCCGACCGATTTCGGGCTGAGCGAGGCGAACAACGCCTGGACGTAGGGCCGGAACATATGCTCGAGCGCGCCGGCGAACAGGATGACGAGGCCCTGGATGATAACGATCATGTCGCGGCTGATCGCCGGCATCTCGAAGGCGAGTTCGGCGCCGCCCTGGTAGAGCATGCCGAACAATATTGCCGCCATGACGATGCCGACCGGATGCAGGCGGCCCATCAGCGCCACCGCGATGCCGACGAAACCGGCGCCCGAAACGAATTCGAGTGCGACATTGTGCTGGTCGCCCATCGTCGGGTTGAGCGCCATCATGCCGGCTAGCGCGCCCGAGATCATCATCGCGATAATGATGATGCGGATCTCCGAAATGCCGGCATAGCGCGCCGCTTTCGGGCTGTGGCCATAGGTGCGCATCTCGTAGCCGAGCTTGGTGCGCCAGATCAGCACCCACACCAGGAAGGCCATGGCTAGCGCCAGCAGGGAACTGACGTTGAATGGCGCCGAACGGATTTTGGCGCCGAACAACTCGATGACCCAGTTGAGCTTCGGCAGTTGCGCGCCTTCGAGGAAGGTGCGGGTCTGCGGTGCCATCGAGGCGGGGGGCTTCAAGTACCCGACCAGCGCACGGACCATGACGCTGGCGGCGATGAAATTGAACATGATGGTGGTGATGACGATGTGCGAGCCGCGCTTGGCCTGCAGATAGGCCGGGATCAGCGCCCACAGCGCGCCCATCGCCGCGGCGGCGATAATGGCGATCGGGAAGGTCAGCCACCAAGGCAGCACGCTGTCGAAGGCCAGGCAAACAATGCCAATGCCGAGACCGGCGATATAGCCCTGGCCCTCGCCACCGATGTTGAACAGGCCGCAATGCGCCGCAACCGCCACCGAAAGCCCGCTGAAGATGAAGGTGGTGGCATAGAAAAGCGTGAACGCGATGCCTTGGCCGCGGCCGAAGGCACCCTCGACCAGGACGACGGCTGCGCGCAGTGGGTTCTCGCCAACCAATATGACGACGAAGCCGGCAACGACGAAGGCGACGAACAGGTTGATCAGCGGGATCAGGACGTAGTCGGCCCAGGCCGGCAGCTTGGCATAGGGAGTGCTCATTCCGCCGCCTCGCGCTGCTCGACGCCGGCCATCAGCAGGCCGAGCTCGCCCTCGGTCGCGTCGGGGCCGCGTTCGCCGACGATGCGGCCGGCAAACATCACCAGGATGCGGTCGGACAGCGAGCGTATCTCGTCGAGCTCGACCGAAACCACCAGCACCGCCTTGCCCTGGTCGCGCATGGCGATGAGGCGCTTGTGGATGAATTCGATGGCTCCGACATCGACGCCGCGCGTCGGCTGGCCGACGATCAACACGCCGGGATCTTGTTCCATTTCCCGCGCAAGCACGATCTTCTGCTGGTTGCCGCCGGAGAAATTGGCGGTCTTGAGGCGGCAGTCCGTCGGGCGGATATCATATTTGACGATCTTGTCCCGGGCATCGTTACGGATGGCGTCAATGTCAAGGAACGGCCCCTTCAGATAGCGCTCGTCGTCCTGGTAGCCGAGGATCGAATTCTCGTTCTCCTCGAAGGCCAGCACCAGCCCGACATGATGGCGGTCCTCCGGCACATGGGCAAGGCCGCGCTCGCGCAGCTCGCCAGGGTCGGCGGCGCCGGTGAGGTCGATCGGCTTGCCGTCGAGCATGACCGAGCCCGAAACGGCATGCCTGATGCCGGAAATCGCCTCGAGCAATTCGGACTGCCCGTTGCCGGCGACGCCGGCAATGCCGACGATCTCGCCGGCATGGACATCGAAAGAGACGTCGTCGACCATGGTGACGCCGCGGGAATCCTTCACCGTCAGGTTCTTGATCGCGAGCTTGACGCCGCCGGCCTTCGCCTCGCCCTTCTCGACGCGCAGCAGCACGCGCCGGCCGACCATCAGCTCGGCCAGTTCCTCGACCGTGGTCTTCTTGGTCTCCCTGGTCGCCACCATCGTGCCCTGGCGCATCACCGAGACGGTGTCGGTGATCGCCATGATCTCGCGCAGCTTATGGGTGATCAGCACGATCGTCTTGCCCTGCTCCTTCAGCTGCCTGAGGATGCGGAACAGGTGGTCGGCCTCGGCCGGCGTCAGCACGCCTGTCGGCTCGTCGAGGATCAGGATCTCGGCGCCGCGATAGAGCGCCTTGAGGATTTCGACGCGTTGCTGCAGGCCGACCGGCAACTCCTCGATGATGGCGTCCGGATCGACTTCGAGCCCGTATTCGCGCTCGAGCCGCTCCAGCTCGGAACGCGCCTTGGCGATGCTCTTCTTCAGCAGCGCATCGCTTTCGGCGCCGAGAATGACGTTTTCCAGCACCGAGAAATTGTCGACCAGCATGAAATGCTGATGCACCATGCCGATGCCGAGCGCGATCGCATCGTTCGGTGTCTTGATCGATGCCGGCTGCCCACCGACACGGATTTCGCCGGAATCGGCCTGGTAGAAACCATAGAGGATCGACATCAGCGTCGACTTGCCGGCGCCGTTTTCGCCGACTATGCCATGGATAGTGCCGCGCATAATCTCCAGATTGATGTCGCGGTTGGCGCGCACGGCGCCAAAGCTCTTGTCGATGCCGATCAGCTCGATTGCGGCTTGCGCCATGCAGCCTGTTCCCACTGTTATTTTTTTACCGCTTGGTCAAACGCCTAGCATGACGCCCAGTCTGTGCCAATTGGGTCCGTACCAATTGGCCGGAGCAGGGTTCACTCTCGACAAATCCCGCCATGCTTGTCAATTTCCAACGTGGCCGCACCCCTGCACAATCGCCTGATCGAGGATTTCACATGACCATGCCCGACGACCGGCTGACGACGCTGGAAATCCGCGCCGCCGAGCAGGAGAAGACCATCGAGGAACTGTCCGGCCAGATCGCCGAGCAGTGGAAGGTGATCGAGCGCATGCAGCGCAAGCTCGACGCGCTGGCCGAGCGCTTCCTGGCGCTGGAGGAACAGGCCGCACCCGACGTGCCGGTGACAAAGCCGCCGCACTGGTGAGGCGGGCCGACAAGACAAAACCGCCGGGCTTTCACCCGGCGGCTCGTCAGTTCAGCAGTACCAGTCGATCAATAACGGCAATCGATCAATACGGGCAGGCATTGTCCGACATGTAGTCGTGCACCTTGATGGTGCCGGCGATGATGTCGGCCTTGGCTTTTTCGACCGCCGCCTTCATTGCATCGTCGACAAGCGCCTTGTTGTTGTCGTCCATGGCGTAGTCGACGCCGCCTTCCTTGAGGCCGAGATCGTTAACGCCGGCCGTGAATTTGCCGTCCTTGGCATCCATGAAGGTGTTGTAGACGGCAACGTCGACGCGCTTGACCATGGAGGTCAGCACCTTGCCGGGCTGCAGGCCGTTCTGGTTGGAATCGACGCCGATGCCGAGCTTGCCGGCGTCGGCCGCTGCCTGCAGCACGCCGACACCGGTGCCGCCTGCCGCCGCGTAGACCACGTCGGCGCCCTGGTCGATCTGCGTCTTGGCGATCTCGCCGCCCTTGGCCGGATCGTTCCAGGCTGCGGGCGTATCGCCGGTCATGTTCTGGATGACGTCGGTGGCGCCGGCCGCCTTGGCGCCGCCGACATAGCCGCAGCCAAACCTGCGGATCAGAGGAATGTCCATGCCGCCGACGAAGCCTACCTTCTTGGTCTTGGAAGCCATCGCCGCCATCACGCCGACGAGGTACGAGCCTTCCTGCTCCTTGTAGACCAGGGAGCGGACATTAGGCTTGTCGACGACCATGTCGATGATGGCGAATTTGGTGTCGGGGAACTCGGTGGCGATCTTGTCCAGCGCATCTGCCCAGGAGAAGCCCGCCATGACGATCGGGTTGCGGCCGTCCTCGGCGAAGCGGCGCAGCGCCTGCTCGCGCTGGGTGGCGTTGCTGACCTCGAATTCCACATAGGGGATGCCGGTCTCGGTCTTGAACTTTTCAGCGCCGTTGAACGACGCCTCGTTGAACGATTTGTCGAACTTGCCGCCGAGATCATAGAGGATCGCGGGTTGAATGTCCGCGGCGAAGGCCGGAAGAACCATTGCAGCTGCGGCCATAAGGCCGAGAACGATACGTTTCATGTGATCCACACCCCTGTCGGTTATTTGTCCATTATGCACCGCATGCCGGCCCGGTTCTCCGGCAGGCATACGGTGTCGGGCAGGAGTGTCTTCCTCCCGCTTCGGGTCAATCTGGCACGGCCCGAAACAAAATTCACGTGGAATTTTGACCCTTTGGAAAAGCATGGCGCCGCATCGCGGCGCCACAGCATATTCCTTGCGTCAGGGGCATAAAATCAGGCGGAGACGGCGGCCGGAATGGCGCAGGAGACGCCGGTTCCCTGCAGGCCGCAATAGCCGTAGGGGTTCTTCGCCAGATATTGCTGGTGGTCTTCCTCGGCGAAGTAGAATTCCGGCGCCGGCGCGATCTCCGTGGTGATCTTGCCGCGTCCGGCGCCGCGCAGCGAACCCTCGTAGGCGTCGCGCGAGGCGATCGCAGCCTGGTGTTGAGCGTCGTTGAACGTATAGATCGCCGAGCGGTAAGTGGTGCCGACATCATTGCCCTGGCGCATGCCTTGCGTCGGGTCGTGGCTTTCCCAGAACAGCTTCAAGAGCTCGGCATAAGACACGATCTTGGGGTCGTAGACGACGAGCACGACTTCGGCATGGCCGGTGAGCCCCGTGCAGGTTTCCTGATAGGTCGGGTTGGGCGTGACGCCGCCGGCATAGCCGGCCGCCGTGACCCAGACGCCCTCGACTTGCCAGAACAGGCGCTCGGCACCCCAGAAGCAGCCCAGTCCGAACATCGCCGTTTCCATCCCTTCGGGATAAGGACCCTTGAGCGGCCTGTTCGAGACAAAGTGCTTCGATGCGGTCGGGATCGGCCGGTCGCGGCCGGGCAACGCCTCGGAGGGTTTCGGCAGGTTGAGCTTCTTGTTCAGCATGTCGCTGAGAAACATGTGTGGGTTCCTTTTCTTCTTGGTTGAGCCTCCCCGGTACGGGAACACCGGGTCAGGCTGGAAATGTCAGGTTGCGGCGAACCGCCCGCTGGGGCGCTGCCGCCTGTAACCGATGGCATAAAGAATGAACGCCAGCACCGCGAACACGGCAAAGCCGGGCTGGCTGAGCACCCAGGCGATGGCACCGTCCCACAGCAGCGGGTTGATCTTATCGCGGACGAAGCTTTCGAAGGCGCTGCGCGTATCCGGCGAGACAGCGAGCCAGCTGGTGTTGAGCGGGGTCATCACCAGCGCCGAAGCCGCCACCGAGCGGGTCGCATCGAGCACGGCCATGATGACCGAAACCGAAAGCGCGACCATTGCAGCGAGACGAAAGACGAAGCGGAACATCCGGACCCTTCCTCCCCAGGAGTTTATCAGAATGTCGTGTCGGACTGTTAGATAGGATCTACCCGCTTATTGCACAATCGCGACACGTGAAGTTGAACCCGCGACCGCCGGTTCGCCGGAACCGGTGGCGCTCCGGACGGCAAGCACACCTCCGCCGATCGTTTCGATAGGCTCCCAACGGGTGCTCCGATAACATGGGCTGAGCATCCCTATCCGGCAAAGCGAATAGACTGCCGTTATGTCTTGGCATTCGGCACCGGATCGACTAGATGAGCCCCGCGCCTGTTGCTTTGACGGCTCAGGTGCGGGGAAAGGGTATCCGCTGGTTGACGGCGCCCACGGCCGGAATTCCGGCACCGGAATCCCAAAGGAGATGCATCTCCCCAACCCGCGCGGCGAAACCGGCCGCGTCGAAAATGCTAAAGAGACGGAGAGGTGGCCGAGTGGTTGAAGGCGCACGCCTGGAAAGTGTGTTTACGGGAAACCGTAACGCGGGTTCGAATCCCGCTCTCTCCGCCAATTATTAAAAATACACCAACAAAACCAAATGCTTAACAAAAAGCGGTTGTTTAGACCCGCAATCCTACCTACATGGGAATATTTTCCTATTTGAGCCGTCCGTCAGGCGGCGAGCGAAGCGACTTGCCCGGAAGGAACTCCGGCGTCCACTCTCGGCCAACCCGTGTCCGCCAAGCCGACTTGAGAGGGCGCACCTCCAGTTTTTGATATGGCTAATGCCCAAGGGTTAAAAGCCATACACGGGGCTGGGTACGATTACGATCAAACAGCGCCGCCGCCCCGAAAAGCACACCCCGACGTCTATCAGCCACATAAGCCACTCCTTGCTTGGCGACCTGTCAGGACTCGGCGGCGATATCGACGTGGCCAGATGGAACACCTCCATATTCCCAAACTGGCTCGCGATAGCGCCTAGTTCTGATGCACGTTGACTCCGCGCGGCCGAGCTCGCCCCTCGCGACTCCTTCCCCGCGCCCAACCGGTGAGACTCACCGGCGCAAGCGGACTCACGACCCCACCACACCCAGCGCAGTCTGACCAGAGAGAGTAAAGCGCAAATGGCCGACGTATTCACGAGTAACTGGTATGGCTTTAACAAAGTGTGATGAATGTACCGGGTGACCACACCAGGGACAAATCAGGGACACATGGGATTTTCGCGAAAATAAATCCCGTGCGCCCCATGATCCGACCGGTTATATTGATTAATGCGGAAAGATGTTCCGTGTCTTATTTGATTTGGAGCTAGCAATGACTACATTTATCAGGCGCGCCGAAGTAGAGCGGCGGACCGGGCTGAAGTCTTCGTCGATCTACGAGCGGATGGCCGCTGGCGATTTTCCGAGGCCGATCCGAATCGGCCCGAAGGCAGTGGCTTGGGACGAAACTGAGATTGCGGATTGGCAGGCGGAGCGCCTCGCGAAGCGCGATGCGGCAGCAGCGTAAGGAGGAATGAACATGGCAGACCAAAACTCCCACACCATACTTACTAAAGGCGACAAATATTACGCGGAGAGCGCACCCAAGCGCGCCAGCGAGATGCCACTGACGAACGAACCGTGGCGCTCCGAACTTCGCGAGGCCCACCAGCGCGATCTGGAACTCCATCGCGAAACACAGGCCAAGCAGCAGCTGATCAAAGCCGACGGTGCGCCGCACGTCCTCGTAGCCCTCGCCGGCGAAAATACTGAGGTGAGGGATTACTTGATCGGGCTGGTGGCCGCTCGCAGCCTGGAGGGGAAATGACGCCGTGGGCAAAAAGCAAACCGAGCACCTCGTCCAGTGCATACTTCGAGGTCTTCGGCTTCCGCCGGGGGCCGGAGAAAACGTGGGGCAGCAAGTGGCGGCGCATCTTGCGGGACCGGAAACTGTCCCCGCCGTGCTTCGGGCGCTCTCCCTGCTGTCGGAGGGGTGGCGGACCGCCGAAGCCGAGTTCCGCCGGCAGGTGATGGCGCACACGGACGAATGGCTCGCGGAGCTGGCCGCGATGCCAGAAGTCGAGCGGCTGGGTGCGGCGCTGGCGACAATGAGGGCGCACGGCCACGAGATGCCCCCCTGCTTGGTCGAGTTGCTTGGCGAGTTGGCCGACATGGCTAAACGGGAATTGGAGCGGCGGGGCCAACTCGTCCCCGGCGCCGGAGTGCATTGAGATGAGTTGGGCCGCGACATCTCCCTGCGCTCGCGGCCCTCTCTTTTTCAGTGATGGTGATTGTGTGGATCGTGCTGGCGAGATGAAAGGAGCCGAACGATGGCAACGATAATCAATCTGAATGAAGTGCGGGCAAAGCGGCGGAGGCCGCCCGATCCGCTGGTCGATGAGGCGTTTGTGGCAGCGTGGGAGTCCATCTTCGAGGCGCTGGAACTGGTCGAGACCATTCAAACGCCGAGGACGGCGCGAGCGCGGGAACTGCTCCTGCGGGGATTGGCCGTGATGCTTGAAAGGGAAAACAGGAGGCGGGGCCAGTGCATGAGGTGATGAAGGTGGCGGAGGCGATGGAGTGGGAAGTGGTGGGGCCGCTCACGGAGGAGGATATGGGGGCGCTGACGGCGAAGGCCGAGGCGGAGTGGAGGGCGTTTGAGCGGGGGCAAGAAAAGACGACGGGGGGCGGTAACGGTCCGCTTGTGAAGATGTTTGCGGAGCGGCTGGCGATAAAGCAGCAGGCGTCCGCCGCACCAGCCAAGACAGCGGACGCCTCGGCGGAACTTAGCCGTGTGCGGAATCCCAGCGGAATTGTGCCTTCGCTGGACAATGCGGTGATGGCGATACGGAAGCTCGGGGTCGTGTTTCGGTTTGATGAGTTCCGACAAAAGGTGGTCTGCGAGGGCTTGGAAGGGCGGGTCGGCGTGACGATGGATGACATTGTGCTGCATGTCCGGAAGGCCGTGATCCAGACGCTTGGCTTCGATCCAGAGCCAGCGCACACACGGGATGCGATCCGCCTTCTGGCACAAGAGAACTCCTTCAACCCGGTGCTCGACTTCATCGACGCTCAGCAATGGGATGGAGGGCTAAGAATAGACGAATGGCTCATTCGCTATGTTGGAGCCGAAGACAACGAGTTGAACCGGGCATTTGGGCGAGCGGTCCTCGTCGCGGGCGTTCGGAGAGCGCGCCGACCCGGCAGTAAATTTGACTGTGTTTTGGTGCTTGAAGGTCCGCAGGGGCGCGGTAAGTCGAGCGTACTGAAGATCATGGCAGGCGGCGAAGATTTCTTTTCCGATGAGATCGCTATCGGCGTTAGCTACAAAGAACAGCAGGAATTAATTTCTGGAAAGTGGATTGTCGAACTTCCCGAACTGGCCGGACTAAATCGGGCGGAGGTTAGTCGGGTTAAGCAGTTCATCACAAAGACGCACGACCGGGCGCGAGGGGCGTTCCAGCGCTCAGTGGAGGAGATGCCTCGGCGCTGCATTTTCGTCGGCACCACTAATGACTCTCAGTACCTCCGCGATGCGACCGGGAACCGGAGGTTTTGGCCGGTGACGGTGGGCAAGATCGATCTGAAGGCGCTGGCGGAAGATATGCCCCAGCTTTGGGCCGAGGCTGCGATGGCGGAACGCGAGGCCGCCGATCCGATTTCGATCCCCGAGACGCTGTGGGCGGCGGCTGCGGAACGGCAGGCCGAGCGCGTGGCGGGCGATCCGTGGGAGGACGTGCTGCTGAGCGCCTTGCCCGCGTATGCGAAAGTTGCGGAAGGCGAGCTTCGGATATCCACTCAGACGGTCTTCGAGAAGATCATGAACATGGAAATGCGACACGCGCGTATGGCCGACTACCGGCGCCTGGGCGATTGCATGCGGCAGCTTGGCTGGAGTGGACCGAAGGTCCTCCGGCTCGATGGCGCCAACGTGAAGGGCTACTGGAAAGCGCCCCTGAAGTTGAGCGGGTGATATGGCGCTACCGGTGTAACCGGTCGCTACCGGTAGCGCCTATAGACTTTTCCCGGCGGAACATCCCAACCCAACAATGGTCAATGGACCGGTAGAACCGGTAGAACCGGTAGAAGCCGTTCCAAAACAACGATTTAATGCGCTACCACCCCGCTACCCCATCTACCGCTTTAAGGGGCAGGTCTGCCCAGAACGAGGAAGAAAAATGACTGACACTGAAATCAGCCCGGCGCTCAAGAAGCTGCTGGACATCATGACCTCGCCAGAGGTGCCGGTTGCGCGCTCCATTGACGCCGCTAAGGCGATCATTGAGTTCGAGGCCCCGCCCGAGGTGTTCGGCCTGACCTACCAGTTCCTAATGGGCGTGGCGAACGATGACCGGCAGGACGTGGGGCTGAAGCTGGAGGCTCTTAAGCTCATTCGCAAAGTGGAAGCCCGCCGCGTCGTTCCCGGCATCACGAAGGCAGCGGATACGAAGGCCCAGGCCGAACTCGGAATGAGGCTCGCTCATTCGCAGAAGCGGCTCGCGCTTTTCAGGGAGGGCAAGTGGCACCCCGCTTCGGCGGATTGGGCACGGGGGCTGGAAGCGGTGGAATGCAGGGCGGTTGAGGTGGATGGGCTGGGGAGCCGGCTGGAGAAGGCCCGGCTGAAAGTGATTATTAGGCAAAATCGCCCCACAGTTGATGCTTAGCGCGGAGCAGTGAAGCTTGCGCTCAATCTCCCTATAAGAGAGACTACAGTCATGTTTCCTTGGGGGCTTGGATGCAGAACTCCATTGCTTGGCTAGAAGTTTTCAAAGTCGTCGCTCAGCTGCTGGTCGGTCTCGGTTGGCCTGCGGCGGTCGTCCTCATCGCTTACACATTTCGCCATGAGATCAAAAAGAAGTTCGATGACCTAGAGACAGCGGGGCCAACCGGCGTCACATTTCGCCCCCAGCAAGGCCAGGAAGCGGAGAAGCTGAAGGAGCTGCAACTCACTGCCTCTTCGAACAGCAGCCCTGTGCAGCATGCCGTGGAGGAAGCGATACTTGCTGACCTACAGGCAATCCAGGACAGTCGGCGTATCCCCATTTTGGTCCATCAACTCGCATTGGCCAGATTGGCGCGGCACTTTGAGGAAATTTTCTGGGTCATTTTCGGGAGCCAGATCGAGGCGCTAAGGCTTCTATTGGATACGGGCGGGAAGGCTTCAACGGCCCAAGCCGAAAAGCATTTCGAACAGGTTAAGAGCCAACATCAAGACTTCTACGCGTCTAACACGTTTACCGATTGGTTCCGTTATCTCAGGGAAAGCGGCCTCGTCGCCACTGATGGGGAGTCGGTGAGCATTACAGACATGGGTAAGGAGTTCCTTGTGTACGTGGCCGAAACGAAAGCGGGCAGGACAAGACCATTCTGATGCCATGAAGCTTAATCATTTAAATGCTGTAATTGCCTTTATGATGGCTACGGCCCCGGCTACCGCTAAGGAAACCGAATTCATTGAGCAAGCCGCCCTCCTTGGTGTGTATAGAGACGTGTGCCGCCAACCCGTGGAGGATGAAACCATCATGATCTCTATCGGCTCAGCCATGGTACAACAGGCATTGCCAAGAGAAACGGTGATTGCCAGAGCGACTAAGCGAGATCGGCATATCCGAGACTACGTTCTCAGAAGTGGAACACAGAATACGTTCTGCGAAGCGTTTATGTATTATCTAAAAAATGGCTATCCGAAATAGGTCTCGCAGTTTCACTCATCCCTCCAAACCACCCGCCTTTCCCATCGGATCTCGACCAGCCGCCGGAACCGGATGGTCTCTAGTTCCTGCCCGACAGGATGGAATAACTCCGCTCTCATCGATTCCTTCCGGCCGCACTTTTCGCAGCGGACCTTTGCCCGCACCTGATCAATGGTGACGTTGCCGATCACCTCCCGCAGTTCCTGCGGCATGTAAAAGCGCTTGATATTGCAGTGCCCGCAGCTAATGCGGGCAACCTGCCCCGCATTATGGGCATGCATCAACGTCCAAGGCGCGCCTTTGGGCCATTTGTCGGGTTGCTCAGGCATGCTATGAAATGAGGAACATATTCCTCTCCGGTCAAGGGTCTCTTGACACTTTTGTTCTTATTTCGTTCACTGCCGCAGGAACCGGTTAGTGGAGGGTGGAATGAGCGCACCGGACGACTGGGAAGTTGAAGGGCATGCCATTTCTCTCACCGTGGAAATCAACGTCGAGCTACCTCTAATGGAAGAATGCTTAGCGCAGACCGTGCTGTCCCTCAGAGAGGTTGCAGACCGGCTTGAGCAGGGTGAGGACATGGGCGAGATCAAAGACAAGAACGGCAATCGGATTGGGCATTTTGATAGTCTGCCTGAGGAGCGAGACTAGTGTCTCGTCACCAACTCGTGCAAGAACTAGAAAGCGCGGCCGATCATATCGCAGATGCATCGCGGGCCGATCTGCAGGTGTTGCTTCGCCGGGCAGCGCTCTTGCTGCGGAATGTGGGCGGGCTGAGCTTGGAGCCGCGCACCGAGGAAATCCTCGCGGGGCTGGCGGCGGAGATGGGCAAGGCCAAGCTAGATCTGGTCGAGACGATCTTGGATGATTGGCTGGTGGCGAATGCGTATGTGCCGGTGCCCCATGCGCTGGATGAGGAAAGCGAAATCGGCGGAAATGGGTGAGACCTTACTGACAGCTCTTGAGCGCCACCCCGTTCTTGTCCTTGTACGATTTAAGCGGTCCATTCGCTGAGACCCGTATCGTTGTGCCATCCTGTTCGCACGCCAGACAAGAATTCGTCTCACAAATGCGCAGGATTAGTGCTCGCGATGACGCGGCTGTCGTGCTCGAAACCCAAAAGTCGGAAACGTCAGACGAGTTCGTCACAGCCGGAGAGTTTGGGTCGTCTCTCATCGATACGACCAACGCGGAGAGCTTACCTTGGAACGACACCAAATTTTGTACAGTTGAATAGGTCGTCCAGCCAGCTAGAATTAGAAGCACAACCACGATGAAAAACAAAAACATCCCAAGCCTTGTTCTGCGCTCTTTAAGAGTCTGCATAGCAAGATTAAATTTTTGAGTCGAAGACATACTATCAGTGTTTACATGAAACGACTCGTTTAGGGCATTTACCAAATCGCGCTGTTGATCAGGGGCGGCGTTTGTAATTATTTTCGCACGATTTCTCAGATACAGAATGTAGGCAGTTAGGCAAGCCGCTACGATAAAAGCGGCTAAAGTAAAAGTTGATTGAACTTTCGGTATTGCATCCCAAATTGCTGTAAGCATAGCTTTACTTTCTATTGAGGTATGCAGCCCGCTGAGGAGGCTGAAGACCAATCTGTTTTCAAAAAAGCCTGCCAAGCCTGATTTGCTATGGCGACGCAACCGTGCTGCACAAAAAGCCGGCTATCGCTAATGCCGTTTATTTGCTTGGGAGAGCTGGCATCAAAGTTTGCGAACGTAGTAGCGACGTCCTGCGAATTGCTCTGCAGAAGGTCGAGGGAAAGTTTCAAAGCCGAGGGATCGGCTTGCGCGATCGCGGGCGAAAGCGCCAAAAAGAGAGTGTTTGCAAACGCAGTGGGATCGCTTACTGCTGGTCCGACAACGTCCTTAGGGTCGTTGAGAAATCGCAATCCTTGGGTAATTGGATCGCCCTCACCGCTTTTGAAAAACTGCAGGCCATTGAGATAGCCCTGCTTTTCGATTTCTTGCAGAGCAACAGCTTTCGCTTTCCCAGCCTCGAATGTAACTGTACATTTGCTGGGCAGGTCGGCGACCGAGCATGTTCCTTCTGCGCTGGCCGACGCTTTTTGATTTTTCGTACACTCACAAGTATTTTCCGCCGCTAAAGCGGAAACGCTGCTTGCGATCAAAGAGAATGTCACCAACGCGCAGCGAGCGCTCTTATCGGCCCACATTGTCGCCCCCTCAAACATTCAGCAATTCTGATTTACAGCTTGACGGCTCCACTGGCGAGTCAGTTTTCTGAAATATACCAAGCTACTGCACCGCATCCCTCAAAATGCGAAACGCACTCGCCCGCCCAATCCCCAACTTTGCTGCGATCGCATGTGCCGTCAGGCCCTCGCCCCTTCAGGCTTGGTGTTTGATCCGCTGGACAGTGCCGACACTAACGTGATGCTTAGCCGCGAGAGCGCGGACGCTCCCGTATGGCGAACTCAGGTCCCGGGCAATCGCCTCCTCCGTCACCTTGGAGACGCGGGGGCGTCCTAGCTTCTTGCCCTTCGCCCTAGCCGTATTGAGGCCCGATTTGACGCGCTCGCTGATCATCGCACGCTCAAACTCGGCGAACACCGCCATCATCTGAAACATGGCCTTGCCTGCCGGGGTGGTCGTGTCGATGCCCTGCTGGTGGAGGAATAGATCAACGCGGAGGGCGTGGAGGTCGGAAAGGAAGGCGACGAGGCCCTGAAGCGAACGGCCCAGCCGGTCGACGCTCCATGCCATCACGACGTCAAAACGGCGCCGGGCAGCGTCTTTGCAGAGGGCATCGAAGGCGGGTCGCTTAGCGCTTGCTCCGCTAACGCCATGGTCGCGGTAGACCTGGACAATCTCCCATCCCGTGCGGGCCGCGACCTCCCGCAATTCACGCTCTTGGCGATCGGTGGTTTGCTGGTCGGTGGATACGCGGAGATAGAGTGCGGCGCGCATGGCGTTCGCCCTTTCGAAGTGAGCCCTAGGGTTCAACTAGACGGCGCGCTTTCGCGAGCCGCCCAGCAGAACGTTAGCGATGCGCCGTTAGATGGTCAGTTCAAACTCAGTCGCGGCCTTCGCGGCGAGCGATGCCTCGTGGGCAGTGCGGGCTTGGGTGTCGAGACGGTCGCGTTTCGTGGTGGGAAGCCCAATAAAAAGCCCCATGAGGAACTTGTTCCGGTCCTTCGCGTCGGTCTGCTCATATCGGGCCTTATTGTCTGGGCTGAGCGCATTGCGGACCATCTGGCGGATAAACCGAACGTGCGGTTCTTCGGCCGGGCCAGCCGTTCGCCCAATCGCCCCCTCGATCAGCCGTTTGCGCTTGGCGTCGAAAGCAGCGGTGGCCGCGCCCTGGCTCTTAGCGCCCGCGTATGCGTCCTGCAGGGATTGGAGGGCGAAGCCCATGAGATATTCGACCGAGGCGTCTGGAAGGGCTTGGCCGTCCAGCGTCCATTTGCCTTTTTCGACGGCCAAGGTTGCCTCGCCCAGATGGCCAAACTCGCGATGTGAAAACGTGCGCGTGACTTGCATAGGTGTATCTCCGTTCAATGGTGCGGCTGGTCCGCGTTAAGTCTCTGAATTTACTCGAAAAATGTCGCTCTGCTATGCGCGACAGTCAAGCGCTTTGTGCGAAAAACAAATGGTTTTTGAACGCAAACATGACAGGCTCAAAAGCCCGGATTTCCGCCCTTTCGGCGCGGGCGTTTTTCAGGGGTTTTTTGAACACGCATCGCGGCGGGTGCGGATCGGATCGGAGGCCTGGGATATGGCTCAAGGTGGCGTGTTGCCGATCATGGCGGATGGTGGATCGGGCCGCCGTTATCGTCGTGGCCGTGGCCGTGGGCGGGCCGTGGACGCGCGTTCAACGTCATCGGGCATGCGATGGCCGGACCGTGCCCGGCGCGCGTTGTGGGCCATGTGCGGGGCGCACATCGATACGGCTTTTGAGGACCCCCACCCCCCTCGTTTTCATTCGATGCAGAGAGGCTTTCGCTGATGCCACCCCCGGCCATCCCCCCAACCACGTCCCTCGCAAATTTTGTGGGATTTTCTAAGACCCTGGAGCTAGCCGATCCTTGGAGCCGTCAACAAGTTCGTGCACGTAGGCGATGAGCTCGGCAAGGTCGACTCTGCCTGTCTCAGTTGCCATTCGTGATTTCAACAGTTCTAGAGAATGAACCTTTTTTGCAAATTCAAACCGTTGGCCGCTTACCTCCGAGCAAACTCGTTTGATAAGCTTTGCCGCATCGACCTGGGCAAGCCATAGCCGCTGTGCTAGATCGCCATTGAAAACTTTGCTGGCCTTGAACTCTTTGGCTCCGCCCAACTCCAGTAGGCGCTCCTCGATCTGCCTGCGTGTTTCGTCCAGACTTAAGTCAGGAACGTGCGCAACCAGCAGATCGGCTATTGCCGAAGGATCCAGCAGGTAGCACTCGAAATGCCGACGAGGGAGCAGGTGGATGTTTCCTGCCGATCGCCGCAACAGGTCGTCTTTCTCACGGTCTGAGAGCTCCTCAAGATCGAAGCCGAAAGTCACTGACTTAACGAGGGGAGTAGCCGCGCGGCTAAGGCGCTCATAAATTTCAAGCACCAACTCCAACCGAGTACCCGTCTTACTAAAGTCTCCAGTGGCGATCACTGGTACGAACATGGTCGAGCGAGGCATAGGGGCGACTGCTTGCGTATAGATGTACGGAAAGCAGAGCTCCTCGGTCGGTCCCTCTACCCAAATGATCCGCTCCACCGCAAACACATCGGTCATTGAAATTCCAAGTTGGCCCGTAACCTGACGCAAGTCTTCTAAGTTGTTGAGGTCGACTGGCGTAACCGAAGACTCAAAACCAATTTTGCGGACGAAATTGACCGTCGAAGGGGAGCTTGCGCTTAGCACCTCGGGCGAGTGGGTAGAAATAATGTACTGATGCCGCGGATAGTTTGTCTGAAGGATGCGTAGGAGCGTTTTGGCTGCGGCCGGATGAAGGAAACTACTGATCTCATCCACAATAATGACCGCTTCTTCCAGCGTCATCGCCACGGTCAAAATCGCGATAGCCTGAGCGACCCCTGTGCCGCACCTATCCAACCCAACGCTTAATTCCGGATACTCTCGCTCATCAATAGGCCATACTAAAATCTCCAAATCTTGTTGCTGCGTGGGCCGGACACTTAGGTTACGGATCGTAGAAAAAATCTCGCGGATATGTTCTACAAGCCTCACAAATAATTCGGTGCGCTCACCCTGAATGCGGTTTAAAACTGCAGCCAGATTATTCGCAGAGCTACTGAGGCGTTCAGGATATGAAAATCCTCCTCGTCCTAATCCGTAGCGCTGAGCGTCAAACATAAATACGAATTCATTCCATATTGCACTTATCAACTCTCGAGTATTATCCGGATTGCTATTCGTCTTACCTCGATATCCAATCGAATCTCCTACACGACCGAGCATAGCAACACCAGAGTTATCAGCAGCAAGATCCTCTTCCCCTGGATAATACATTCGATGCATACCATCAGGTAGGCGGCGAAATCTGAAATGAAAATTCGGAGATACTATGATCTCTTTTATGAGGCGCTCTACAGTTCTAAATCCGTTTTCACCGACTGCCCAATTTACCAAGTTAACATTCTTAAGCAAAACACCCTCAATTGACTCTCCGCTTAATGAAACTTCTACCTCTTGTAGGGAATGACCTAAGCGCTCTGCGCGATATTCACGCAAGCTCCTATGCGGGGCGTCATCGAGGGTATGTATCGAGCGGAGAAGAGCACTTTTGCCGGCATTGTTTTCGCCAACGATGATATTGACGCCCGGCTTCAGGGAAATCCAACCTGTATCAGGAAAGCTGCTATAGTTAAGGTCTCGAAATCTTTCGATCTTCACAGGTACGCTCCCTCTTCGAGCGGTACCCAACCATCATCCCACTGCCAGCACAAGACGCTGTCTAAACTCTTCCGTCCTCCCGGATTTTAGCGGGCAATGGAGTCACAACCTCGCGGATCAATTATCGCAAACTCATGCGCTGACTCGAACCTTTGTTGGCGCGGTGCTGCAATATCCTGCCCACGCAGTCATTAGCCGCCGGCGCTTTTCCAGCATGTCGCCGCGCTGGTATGCCGCCTCCGTCTTGTCAGAGAGGATGTGCGCCAGCGCCGCCTCAGCGACCTCACGCGGGAAGTTCGAACGCTCCGCTGCCCAATCGCGGAACGTGGAACGGAAGCCATGAACGGTCAGGCCCTCTATCCCATCCATGCCGCGCAGCAATTCCAACATTGCCATGTTGCTGAGCGGTTTGCCCTTTCGGGCGCCGGGAAAAATGTAATGGCTGTCGGCCTCTCGCGGGACGCTCTTCAGGATGGCGATCGCGCGATCTGAGAGCGGCACCCGATGCGGTCGGTCCGCCTTCATGCGCTCGGCGGGGATCGTCCAGAGCTTCTTCTGGAAGTCGAACTCGTCCTCGGTCGCGCCGATGGCCTCGCCAGTGCGAACAGCGGTCAGAACTGTGAACTCCAGCGCTCGAGCCGAGATGCTGTCCATCGAGCGAAGGCGCGTCATGAACGCGGGAAGCTCGTCGTAAGGCATCGCCGCGTGATGCTGGACCTTCGCGACCTTCGCCCGTGCGGGCAGCGTCTTGTCGAGATGGCCGCGCCACCGGGCCGGGTTGTCGCCCTTTGGACGAAAGCCCCTCACGGTGGCCCAATCAAGCACCGACTCCACCCGGCCTCGGACACGCGAAGCGGTCTCGGTTCTAGTTTTCCAGATTGGGTCCAATATCTGATGGATATGGGCGGTTTCGACCTTCGCCACTGGTAGGTCTCCGATGAAGGGCCACGCGTATTTTTCCAGCGTGTTCTTCCACTGGTCGGCATGTTTGGCGTTCTTCCAACCCGCCTTCTGCGAGGCAATATAGCGCTCGGACGCCTGCTTGAATGTGATCCGCTTGGCCTCGTCGGCACGATGGGTAGATTTCTTCTCTTTCCGTTCCTCGATTGGATCGATGCCATCAGCGACCTTCTGGCGGGCTTCACGGGCCCTTTTTCGTGCCTCCTGCAGGGAGAAGGTGTTGACGTCGCCAAGCCCCATATACCGGGCCTTGCCGGCAAGCATGAAGCGGAAGAGCCAGGACTTGGTGACATTGCCCTCCTGCGCGTCCTTCGCAGTGCTCTTCGCCACTTGCAGATAAAGGCCGTTGCCGTCACCGTAGGTGCCTGGCTTTGATTTCTTCGCTACCTCGACGGCGCTTAATTTGTTAATCGACCTGGCCATACGCCCTCCCAACGCTCTTATTTTGCAATGGGCAAAACATACCTACAATCCAACCCACAAACAAGCATTGGATTTAGCCGGAATTGGGCAGAACTCTTCGGATCGATTTAGGCTGCCATCGCAATGTTCTTATTGAGCTTTCGGAACTCAGCGGAACTAGGCGTGAGTTAGGCGGACGGACGCTCTCTCCGCCAGTTAAATCTCACCGGTTCGCCAGCCTAAAGGGACACTGGACGGCTACTGCCGCTGCGGTGCAGGTATCTTGGGGCAGGCAGAGGGGCGCGCGAAGGCTACTGAGCGGCTTTCATCTTCGCCGCACCGTTACCTCAGATCAGCCTACAACCAATCGGCCCGCGCTTCACCAGAAGCGCGGGCTTGGTCGACTCGGCACCATCGCCGCCCCGTCTAGCGCGGGACCGCTTGTATCCCCGAGACCGAGCGCTCTGTTTCGGCGGAGAAAACCACGAAGGCAAAGATAAGCACGGCGACAGCGACGATCATTGAGCCGGTGGCGACGATCGGCTCGAGCGCCGGATTTCCCTGCAGCATCAGGTAAAGCGCCGGCAGCATCACGACCAGGCCGAGATTGTAGACGCCATAGTGGATCATCGCGCTCCTGCGGGCAGCCTTCGCCGGGTTCAGCGCATAATAGCCGCCGAATATTGCACTGGTGACCCAGCCCAGCAGGTTGATGTGCGCGTGAGCCGGAAACGCACCGTGATCGCCTGAAATTGCCATCTGCAGGCCAGCTGCAATTCCCAAAATAAGAAAGATGATGGCTGTCTTGAAAAAGAGTTCCGAAACCTTAGGCATGTCATTCTCCCAAACCCGTTTTTGCCGCCGCATCATGCTGTGGTTCCGGCGATCTTGCCAAGGGACCGTCGGGCCTGCGGCACCATTTGTCGCCAGCCCGACAGCCCGTTGGCGGCCGGCCGCCGGGCTTGGCCGGTTGCGAGTCCAGCCAGCAAAAAATATGCACTCACGCTAATTTAATTGCAACATTACCGGCCAGGCTTCCATGTCGTTCTCGCCAGGGAAGTGTCCTGCACGATGGTGGTGCCATACGCGCCAAAGGTCTGCCCGTCAGTGTTGCAGCAAGGCCTCGCCGAACTTCTCCCACAGCTGTGCGCAATCTGTTGCTCTGAGGCTGGGGGTTCCGACTGGGCCATATCTGATGACGGCGGCGTGAACATCATAGCCAACGATAGGTGCATTGGCGACAAAGTGGATAGCCTCGCCCAATCGGCGGGGGCCAATTGGCGCATCGGTTTTGTTGGTGATATCGAAGACACCACGAATATCCGCTTCCTGATTCCTGGCTGCCAACGCAGCCGCCATTACCCTTTCTTGCATCATCGAAATCTCTCCTATCGGTCTAAGTCTAAGAACCGCGGCTTATGCCGGTCCGGCAGCTGACAACCGGCAAATCGAAGTGCCTTGCAGCATCTCGATTGGCTCTTGCTGCGAGCCACTCCGCCCGCTCCCGCGGCAAGCCGATAAGGCAACTGCCAGCGAAATCCGCAGGCACATCCACGGTCGCATCAAACACGGCCCACGTGCCAGTCGGCTCCTGAACGGGCAAAAACCTCATAACAGCGCCTGCTAATATACTATGCCGACTGTGAGGACGAGACTTTTTCCTGCATCAACTAAACGAATGAGAGCTGGTGTCGAAGTGCCGGGCGACGCTCGTCGAAAACAAATCGTCGGCGACATCGCCTGGATCGAAGGTGGGCCTCAGCAGCGATCCGGCCGCATTCGGGGCTCGCCGACTGGGACAAGCACAAGACGCAGCGCCGGCACGCCTCGTCAGATGTTACTTTCTGCCCTGCGGATAGATCGTCTCGCCGCGCTTCAGCATCTCCACGAACGCTGCGATCTTCTTCTTGCGTCCGGCTTCGGTTTTCATGTTGTGGATGCGGAAGGCGAGTGCGAAGCGGTTTTGCCCGCTGAGCTTTGCCAGCATCTCTTTCGCCGTGGGCTCGGCGTCTATTGCCGCCTGGAGGTCGTCGGGGATCTTCATCTCCTTGCCGCTCTTGTAGGCGCGCGCCCAGCGGCCGTCGGCCTTGGCCGCATCGACCTGCCTCAGCCCGTGCTCGGTCATCCGGCCCTCCTCGATCAGCCGGGCGACATTGTCGACATTGATCTGGCTCCAGGTGCTCTTCCTGCCGCGCGGGGTGTAGCGCTGCAGGTAGCTTTTGCCGTCCAAGGCCTTGCGCACGGCATCGATCCAGCCCCAGCACAACGCCACGTCGATGGCTTGCTTCGGAGTGATCGACGGCAGTCCCGAATCGAGCTTATGGATCTTGATCCAGACTTCGTCCTCGCTGTCGTGATGCTCGCCAAGCCAGGCATGGAAGCTTTCGGCATCCCTGAACTCGCGCACCTTGGCGGGATCGACCTTGACGGGCGCCATCAGCCGGTCCGCCCATGACGCGAGCGCGTAACGACGCCAAACCGCTTGCCGGCCGCGCGCGCGCTCATATCAGCTCCGAGTCCGCAATCCGCAGGCCTGGTGATTCTCGCCGGCACGCATTCAGCCCGCACGATTGGGCGTGCCGAGGACATGGGATTTCGGCGGCAGCATGACATCGTCGAATGTCTGCGTGAACATCGCCGCCGCAAAGAAAGCGACGGCGCGCAGGGTTTCGGTGCCGGTGTTGACGAGGTCGTGCCGGACCGGCGTCGGAAGTACCAGGACGCTGCCGGGCCCGACCGGGTGGGTGCTGCCGCCCTCGATGTACAGCTCGCCGGTGCCGGCGATGATGTATTGCGTCTCTTCGGTGGCGTCGGTGTGCCAACCAAGCCGCTTGCCGGGCTCGATCTCGTAGACAATGACCGAGGACTGGGTGGTGCCGTGCCCGCCGTAAACCGCGAAAGCGCCAGCCCATTTGACCGACGGATCGTCCTCTGCCCAAACCAGCGAACGTTCGAGCCTGTCGGATGCGACGACTGCTGTCATGGCTTCGTTCCTCTCAGCGAATTGCGAACACGAATCTAGATGATTTTTCTGGTCTGCGTCAGCAAAACTGGCTGCTGACCGTTCCCTCGTCCATTGCGCGTGACGATTTGTCGGGCCGCGATCCAATCTATTCTACTCTCGGGCCGGATCACTGAGCCGATCCCCCAATGCAACCAAGCCTTTACCTTTTAGTCAGTTTTGAGTTGCCCCTGCGTTGCGTTCGTGGTCCGGTACAACCAGGGCGCTCAATGCGGCATTCGGCAACGGTCGCCTCACCGACCGTCAAGGCAACACACCGTCGAGCCAACACAGGAGATAGCAATGGGCATTTTCGATAGTATCAAAGGTGCGATTTTCGGAAACGCGGTTGCGGCCGAAGCGCCGCCGGCGCAACCGTCTCCCGCGCCTGCTTCGAGCACGGCCACCCAGCCGACGGCGCCTACCCGATCCGCCCCGGCTGCAACCCCGGCTCCGGCCGCGCCGTCCTCTGCCCCGGACATCGCTGCCATTCTCGACAAGGCGGTGGCCGTGAAGGGGCAGAAACTCAACTGGAAGAATTCGATCGTCGACCTGATGAAGGCTCTGAATATCGACAGCAGCCTCGGCGCCCGCAAGGAGCTTGCCCACGAGCTGAACTACACCGGCGATATGAACGACACTGTAACGATGAATCTGTGGCTGCACGACGCACTGATGAAAAAGCTGGCCGAAAATGGCGGCAAGCTTCCGAGCGACCTGGCCGCCTAGAGTCACAAGACAAGCAATTCCAGGAAAACGTGTGAACGGCTTTCCGTCCGGAATTGCGTCAAACAAAAAAGACAGACCGGTTCTGCCCGCACCGTGGTTCTTGCTGCGCCGGCTTCGGCCGCAACCGAGCAGACCACACTGCCAAGCATTAGACTGCCAGTAAATAAAATTGAGACCGATCCCGGCCGCCGGGATTGGGTCTATGGCGAAGTCGCATGGCACAAAAGCGCTGCCGCCTCGCGCCCGGATTGCCTCCCGCAAAACCGACGATTTCGGTCGCTGCCCACGCGCTGGTAGGACCACCATTTTGCTGGCGAAACGCGACGTTCGGCGTATCATTCTCCCGGGAGAGGGTTCATGGTGGGAGGAAGCCAATGAACGTGGTGCAGCGGGTGATGGTCGCCGACTTGACAGCCCAAAAGCTTGTTTCATCTGCGCTTTCACGGTTCGGTGCCGGCGACACCATATCGACGAGGGCGATGCTGGACATCGTTCGCAGGACGGCTCCGGCCTGCGGCAACAGTGACGACGATCTGGTCGAGCTTATCGTCATGACGGCGGTTGGTAGGACCATGGGCGTCGTGTTCGACCATCGCTCCCATTAGCAATCCGGAACGAATACCAGGCTGCGCCCAGGAGCAGTGGCGGGCGGTGGGCAGCGCCGCCAAAGAGGCAGCCTATTTGTGCGCGAAGGCCGGCCTGACGCCAAGCCCCTGCTTTGAGCAAACCGCCGCGCATGCCGGGTCATGCCCGAAGGCGGTAATTGGGCGACACGCTCGAAGGAACTCGCTGAAATCTTGCCCGTTATGCTCTCGTCGAGATGAGGAGAGCTGCCATGGCCGACGACAAAACCAAGACCGACAGTCGCGACCGCTCACGAATGGCGGGCGGCGAAGACTACGAGGTACGTCACTTCGCCGAGGAAGCGGGCATCACCCCGGATCAGGCACGCACGCTGATCAAGCGCCACGGCACCGACCGCAAGGTGCTGAACGAAATCGCCGAAAGCATAAGAGCGTCGTAATGGCTGACAAGAAAACCACAATGGCCGACCGCAAGACGCGCGATCCGGACGAAAAGGAGGCTCTGCGTCTGGCCGAAACCACCGACGTTTCGCCGAAGCAGGCGAAGGATCTGATGCGCAAGCACGGCAAGGACAACCCGAAGGTCGAGAAGGAAGCCAAGAACTTCAAGGCCGAGGGCTAAGTCGCCGAGCCGATTGGACGCGCGGCACAGGGTTGTGGCCGCAATCCTGCAGCTTATCGGTTTTCTAACAAATTCGGCCTATCCCTTCCGCTATCGCGGCTCAGGGATGCCATATGCGCGGGATATCTGGTGAGGCGAGGCCGTCGATAGACGACATACGGCGTGTGAGGCTGATGTTTTGCCTGCTGGCGGCGGTCGTGATGGCGGCGGCGCTCCTCGCCTTTGCCACCTCCCTCCTGCAGGATCCTGATAGCTGGTGGCACATCAAGGTCGGCATGGATATGCTGGCAAGCCGCACATTCCCCACCGTCGACATCTATTCCTACACTTTTGCCGGCCAGCCATGGATCGCCAAGGAATGGCTTAGCCAGGTTCTCCTTGCAATTGCCTTTGAAGCCGGCGGCTGGAACGGCGTGGTGCTGCTGGCGACTGCAGTAATCGCGCTGACGGTCTTCTTGACGTCGTGGTATCTCAGCGCGTGGTTGAAGCCGACGCTGGCGATAGGACTGACGCTGGTTCTCGCGCTCTTGATCGGGCCAATCTATGTCGCCCGGCCGCACATCTTTACCTTGCCCATCATCGTCGTCTGGACCGCCGGTCTTTTCCAGGCCGCCCGCAACGAGAAAGCACCGCCCTTATGGCTGCTGGCGCCGCTTTGCCTGTGGGCCAATCTCCATGCCACCTTCACCTTCGGTTTCGTCATCGCCGCCTTCGCCGGCGTCGATCTCGTCATGCGCACACGCTTGTCGAACCCCCGGCTGCTGGCCAAGTGGATCGTTTTCGGGCTGCTTTGCCCGCTGGTCAGCCTGCTCAATCCCTATGGCGTCAAGGCCATACTCGCCACATTCACCGTGGCCTATGGCAATGAGGCGGTGCCTTACATTGCGGAGTGGCAACCCTTCGACGCCTCGCGGCACACCCCCCAGGAGGTGGCCCTGCTGGTGGCGTTTTTCGGGCTGCTCGTGTCGAGATTGCGCATTGGCTGGGCCAAGGCGCTGTTCCTTGTCTTCACGTTGCACGTCTATCTCACCCACATACGGTTCATGTACCTGTTCTTTCTTCTCGTGCCGGTGGTCCTTGCCGTCGAGGTCGCGCAACAATATCCAGCGCTTTCAGCCGAGAAATGGGCGGCGGAAAAGCGTGACGGATTTGAACAATTTTTCGCACGACAATTTTCCAGGATTTGTGCTGGACTTGCCGTTTTGCTGGTTTTGGCGGCTGCCGCGTTCACGACCTATCCGGTCGCGCCGAGCCAGAAGACCTCGGCGAGGGACGCACTGGCCTTTGCCCAAACCCATAATCTGTCGGGCAATCTGCTGAACTCCTACAATTTCGGCGGCACGCTGATTTTCCACGGCGTCAAGACGTTTATCGACGGCCGGGCGGATCAGCTCTTCCTGAATGGCTTTACGGAAACGGATGAGCAGACGGGGCACAGCCGGGGCAAGCCGATCCTGAAAGCCCAAGTCGACAAATATACGATAGGCTGGGCATTGTTGACCGCCGACGACAGCCGCATTCCGTTCTTCGACGAACTGGGCTGGAAGCGGGCCTATGCGGACGATTACGCGGTGATCTACACCCGCGCGGACTGAGCCCCGGCAGCTTCGCGCGCCGGTGCGCACCTCCCTCCTGAAGCTGTGGCCAGCGCCGAGGCGGCGAAATCCTTATGGGATTTTGATTTCTTTGCTCCGCGTCCCGTCTCGAACCTTTATGGCACTTTGATCCATATTCACAGGAGCGGTGTATCCAGCCGCCGATATGATGCGGCGACGAGTTTGGATAGTTTGTTAAAGTAAACAAACAAATACAACATAAGGAAAATGCGCGGTGGACATAGTTGTTGTCGCGACTGGAATCGCGTTCTTTGCTCTATGCTTCGGCTACATCAAAGCTTGCGACAAGCTGTAAGTTTAGGGGATCGTAACATGCTTTTCGACTATATCCTCGGCGGCGCCGTGACCTTGTTTCTTCTCGCCTACCTGACATACGCCCTCGTTCGCCCGGAACGCTTCTGATCTCCGCTGGCAAGGAGCCAACCCCATGACAATCAACGGATGGCTGCAGATCCTCGTCTATTGCGGGATCGTCGTTCTGCTGGCCAAGCCGCTCGGCGGCTACATGCATCGCGTTTTCAGCGGCGAGCGCATATTCCTGTCGTCAATTCTGGCCCCGCTCGAGCGCGGGCTCTACCGCATATCAGGAACCAGCGAGCGCGAGGAGCAGCACTGGACCTCCTATGCGGCCGCCCTGCTGTTCTTTAACCTGGCCGGCTTCCTGGTGCTCTATTTGCTGCAACGGCTGCAAGGCGGCCTGCCCTACAATCCGGCCGGCATGACCGCCGTCGAACCTGGGCTGGCCTTCAACACCGCCGCCAGCTTCATGACCAACACCAACTGGCAGAACTACGGCGGCGAAAGCACGATGTCCTATCTCGTGCAGATGGCCGGCTTGACCGTGCAGAATTTTCTGTCGGCGGCGACTGGCGTCGCCATTGCGGTCGCATTGATCCGCGGCTTTGCCAGGGCCTCAGGCAAATCGATCGGCAATTTCTGGGTCGATATGACCCGCGGCACGCTCTACCTGCTTTTGCCCTTTTGCATCGTGTTGACTCTGGTCTATGTCTATCTCGGCATGCCGCAGACGCTCGCTGCCTACGTCAACGCGACGACGCTCGAAGGCGCGCAACAGACTATCGCGGTCGGGCCGGTCGCTTCCCAGGTTGCCATCAAGATGCTCGGCACCAATGGCGGCGGTTTCTTCAACGCCAATGCAGCGCATCCCTTCGAAAATCCCGATGCAATCTCCAACCTGATCCAGATGATGACGATCTTCGCCCTCGGCGCGGCGTTGACCAATGTCTTCGGCCGCATGGTAGGCAACCAGCGCCAGGGCTGGGCAATTCTGTCGGCTATGGGCGTGCTGTTCATCGCCGGCGTTGCCGTCTGCTACTGGGCCGAGGCCGCCGGCAATCCGCTCGTCCATGCGCTGGGCGTCGACGGCGGCAACATGGAGGGCAAGGAGAGCCGCTTCGGGATCGCCCTGTCGGCACTGTTTGCCGTCATCACCACGGCCGCATCCTGCGGCGCGGTCAACGCCATGCATGACAGCTTCACCGCACTCGGCGGCATGATCCCCATCATCAACATGCAGCTCGGCGAGGTCATTGTCGGCGGCGTCGGCGCCGGCTTCTACGGTATCCTGATGTTCATCGTCATTGCCGTTTTCGTCGCCGGGCTGATGGTTGGACGCACGCCCGAATATCTCGGCAAGAAGATCGAGGCCAAGGAGGTCAAGATGGCTATGCTGGCCGTGCTCTGCCTGCCGCTTGCAATGCTGATCTTCACCGCTATCGCGGTGGTGCTGCCGACCGGCGTTGCTTCCATCGCCAATGCCGGCCCGCACGGCTTCTCCGAGGTTCTCTATGCCTACACCTCGGCCGCGGCGAACAATGGCTCCGCCTTTGGCGGCCTCAGCGGCAACACGCCCTGGTACAACGTAACGCTCGGCATCGGCATGCTGATGGGCCGGTTCCTGGTCATTATTCCGGCGTTGGCGATTGCTGGCTCGCTGGTTGCAAAGAAGACCGTCCCTGCCTCCGCCGGCACCTTCCCGACCGACGGTCCGCTGTTCGTCGGGCTGCTGGCCGGTGTCATCCTGATCGTCGGCGGCCTGACCTTCTTCCCGGCCCTGGCGGTCGGACCGATCGTCGAGCACCTGGCGATGATTCACGGCCAGACATTCTGAAACGGCGATGCCCTGGTTCAAGATCATACCTCGAAAGGTCCGGCATCGCCCCGAGCCGGAGGGGGAGAAAACGCCCCCTCCTTTCCCGACGCTGTCCACATTCCTCGCTATTGCGGCAGCCTTGATCATGATCTGGCTGCTGGCTTACGGGCCGCCGCACCTTCGTTCGGCACACGATCGACCGGTCAACAACATCGACACTGGAGCTGCCAAATGAGCCCGTCGAAATCCGTGAGCATCATGGATACCCGCATTCTGTGGCCCGCTATCGGCGGTTCCTTCAGAAAACTGAACCCGCGCACCTTGATGCGAAATCCGGTGATGTTTGTCGTCGGCGTCGTCTCGGCGCTCACCACGGTGCTGTTCGTCAAGGATCTCGTTACCAGCGGCGGCGATCTTGGCTTCACGCTGCAGATCATCATCTGGCTGTGGGTCACCGTGCTCTTCGCCAATTTCGCCGAAGCGGTGGCCGAAGGCCGCGGCAAGGCGCAAGCTGACTCGCTGCGTCGGGCGCGAACCGAGACGCAGGCCAAGCTGTTGAACGGTGGCGACCGCAGCAAGTTCAAACTGGTGCCCGGCACCAGCCTAAAGGTCGGCGACATCGTGCTTGTCGAAGCCGGCGACATCATCCCCTCGGACGGCGAGGTGGTCGAAGGCGTGGCGTCGGTCAACGAGGCGGCCATCACCGGCGAATCCGCACCGGTCATCCGCGAATCCGGAGGCGATCGTTCGGCGGTGACCGGCGGCACGCAGGTCTTGTCCGACTGGATCCGCGTGCGCATCACTGCGGCTGCCGGCCATACGTTCCTCGACCGCATGATCTCGCTGGTCGAGGGCGCCGAGCGCCAGAAGACACCCAACGAGATCGCGCTCAACATCCTGCTCGTCGGCATGACGCTGATCTTCGTGCTGGCGACGGCGACGATCCCGAGCTTCGCCTCGTATTCGGGCGGCTATATCTCGGTGACCGTGCTGGTCGCCCTGTTCGTTACCCTGATCCCGACCACAATTGGCGCCCTGCTGTCGGCTATCGGCATTGCCGGCATGGACCGCCTGGTGCGCTTCAACGTGCTCGCCATGTCGGGCCGCGCCGTCGAGGCGGCCGGCGATGTCGACACGCTGCTGCTCGACAAGACCGGAACCATCACGCTGGGCAACCGTCAGGCGACGGCATTTCGTCCGGTCAAGGGCGTCACCGAACAGGAACTGGCCGACGCGGCTCAGCTTGCCTCGCTTGCCGACGAAACGCCGGAAGGCCGCTCGATCGTCGTCCTGGCGAAGGAAAAATACGCTATCCGCGCCCGCGACATGGCAAGTCTGCACGCGACTTTCGTGCCCTTCACCGCGCAAACCCGCATGAGCGGTGTCGATCTGGAAGGCTCCTCGGTCCGCAAGGGCGCAGTCGATGCGGTACTTGCCCACGTCAACCTCTCGACCGTTGCCACGGGCAGTACGCGCCCCGGCAGCGACACCGTCCGCGACCTTCAGGCGATCGCCGACGAGATCGCCAAATCGGGTGGCACTCCACTCGCGGTCGAGCGCGACGGGCGCCTGCTCGGCGTCGTCCATCTGAAGGACATCGTCAAGGGCGGCATCGCAGAACGCTTTGCCGAATTGCGCCGCATGGGCATCCGCACGGTGATGATCACCGGCGATAATCCGATGACCGCGGCGGCGATCGCGGCGGAAGCCGGCGTCGACGACTTCCTTGCCCAGGCGACGCCCGAGGACAAGTTGAAGCTGATCCGCGACGAGCAGGCCAAAGGCAAACTGGTCGCGATGTGCGGCGATGGCACCAACGATGCGCCGGCCCTTGCGCAGGCCGATGTCGGCGTTGCCATGAACACCGGCACGGTCGCGGCGCGCGAGGCCGGCAACATGGTCGATCTCGACAGCGATCCGACCAAGCTGATCGAGATCGTCGAAATCGGCAAGGCGCTGCTGATGACGCGTGGCTCGCTGACCACCTTCTCCATCGCCAACGACGTGGCCAAGTATTTTGCCATTATCCCGGCAATATTCGCCGTCTTCTACATCGCCCCGGGCCAGACCGCCGGGCCGCTGCAAGCGCTCAATGTCATGCATCTGGCGACGCCGCAGAGCGCTATCCTCTCGGCCATCATCTTCAACGCGCTGATCATCATTGCGCTGATCCCGCTGTCGCTGAGGGGCGTCAAATACCGCGCGGTCGGCGCCGGTGCGCTGCTCAGCCGCAATCTCATTGTCTATGGCCTTGGCGGCGTCGTAGTGCCCTTCGTCGGCATCAAGATGATCGACATGGCCATCACCGCTCTCGGTCTCGCCTAAGGAACCACGTCGATGCTCAATCAAATCAGGCCCGCGATCGTCATGATCGTCTTCTTCACCATTCTGACGGGTTTGGTCTATCCGATCGGCATGACCGGCATTGCCCAGGCGCTGTTTTCGCGCCAGGCCAATGGCAGCCTGATCGAGAAGGACGGCAAGCTCGTCGGTTCCGAGCTGATCGGCCAGGCTTTCGAAAGCGACCGCTACTTCCATGGCCGCCCGTCGGCTGCCGGCGACGGCTACAATGCCGCCGCCTCGGGCGGCTCGAATCTCGGCCCGACCAACCCGAAGCTCATCGACAGGATCAAGAGCGACGCCGAAAAGCTGAGAGCCGAAAACCCGAGCCAGCCGGTACCGATGAATCTGGTCACCACGTCCGGCAGCGGCCTCGATCCGCATATCAGCCCCGATGCGGCCTATTTTCAGGTTGCCAGGGTGGCCAAGGCCAGGGGCGTCGATGAATCCAGGATCAAATCGCTTGTCGACAGCCATGTCGAAGATCGCGAATTGGGATTCATCGGCGAGGCGGTGGTCAATGTGCTGGCCCTCAACCTTGCGCTGGACGATGCGATGAAACAGTGAAGGACCGGCGCCGGGATCGACACCGAAGCCGGCGCCGTTCATGATTGACCCTTATGCCAGACGACAGCCGCACCGCCGAAACCAGGCCCTCTCCCGACGCGCTGCTCGAGCATGCCGAGCGGGAGGAGCGCGGTCGCCTGAGGATATTTCTCGGCGCCGCCCCCGGTGTCGGCAAGACCTACGAGATGCTGATGTCGGGCCGCGCCAGGCTGGCCGACGGGGTCGACGTGGTGATCGGCATCGTCGAGACGCACGGCCGCAAGGAAACCCAGACGCTGGTCGAAGGCTACGAGGTCATTCCTCGCCTTGAGATCGATTACAAGGGGCGGATCCTTGAGGAGATGAATCTCGACGCCATCCTCGCCCGGCACCCGGCGCTAGTTCTGGTCGACGAACTCGCCCACACCAACGTCGCCGGCAGCCGTCACCCCAAGCGCTATCTCGACGTCCAGGAAATCCTGACGCACGGCATCGATGTCTACACGACGCTGAATATCCAGCACGTCGAGAGCCTGAACGATGTCGTGGCGCAGATCACCCGCGTCAGGGTGCGGGAAACTGTCCCCGACTCCATAATCGACCAGGCCGACGACATCGAGATCATCGACCTCACCCCCGACGATCTGATCAAACGGCTTGAGGAAGGCAAGGTCTACATCCCCAGCACCGCCCAGCGCGCCATCGAGAACTATTTCTCGCCGGGCAATCTGACGGCGCTCCGGGAATTGGCGCTCCGCCGCACTGCCCAGCGGGTCGACGAGCAGTTGCTGACCCACATGCAGGCCCACGCGATACCCGGGCCTTGGGCGGCGGGGGAAAGGGTTCTCGTCTGCGTCGATGCGCGTCCGGGCGGGGCGGCCCGTGTACGCTATGCGCGGAGGTTGGCCGACCGGCTCCGCGCCCCTTGGACGGCGCTTCATGTCGATACCCCTCATTCAGCGGCCATGCCCGAGGAGGACAAGGATCGGCTGGCGACGCAGCTGCGCCTTGCCGAGCAGCTCGGTGCCGAGGTGACGACCATTCCGGGTCAGAACGTCGCGCAAGACATCGTTCGGCATGCGACGGCGAACAACTTCACCCATATCGTGATCGGCAGGCCGACCCGATCGCGCTGGCGGGAATTGATCGAAGGCTCGCTCACTTACGATCTCATCCGCAATGCCGGCGACATCAGCGTCCATGTCATTTCGGGAAACGAACGCAACGCCGAGGCGACGTCGAGGACCGTCAAGGCGGCGGACGAGCAGTGGCAGTTCGAGATCTGGCCCTATCTCAGGGCCACGGCCTATGTTGTTGGCTCGCTCGCCTTCGCCGTTCTTCTCGACCAGTTTCTCGACGTCCGCAATCTGGCGATCATCTTTCTCATTGGGGTCCTGACGTCGGCGGTGACCGGCGGTCTCTGGCCGGCTTTGTATGCCTGCCTCATCAGCGCCATTGCCTTCAACTATTTCTTCCTGGAACCACGCTACACGCTGACGATCGAGGATCCGGAGAGCATCGTTGCGCTGGCTGTCTTCCTGGTTGTTGCGGTCATTGCCAGCAATCTAACAGCGCGCGTGCAGCGTCAGGCGGTCGCTGCGCGCTCGCGGGCACGCGCCACAGAAGATATTTATCTCTTCTCAAAGAAGCTCGCCGGCGCTGGGACGCTTGATGACGTTCTCTGGGCGACTGCCTTCCAGATCGCCTCGATGCTGAAGCTGCGCGTGGTGCTGCTTCTGCCGGAGAACGGCACAATTGCGGTCAAAGCCGGCTACCCGCCCGACGACACGCTGGCCGAGGCCGACATCGCAGCAGCCCGCTGGGCCTGGGAGCATAACCGCGCCGCCGGGCGCGGCGCCGACACGCTGCCCGGAGCAAAGCGCCTCTATCTGCCCTTGCGGACCGGACGCACGGCGGTGGGCGTTGTCGGCCTCGACAACGACAAGCAAGGTCCGCTGCTGACACCCGAGCAGCAGCGTCTGCTCGATGCGCTCGCCGACCAGGCGGCGGTCGCCATCGAGCGCATCCAGCTCGTCGCCGATGTTGACCGGGCCAAGCTCGCGGCCGAGGCAGACCGTCTGCGCTCGGCCTTGCTCACCTCCATTTCCCACGATTTGAAGACGCCACTTGCCGCCATCATGGGCGCGGCCGGAACACTCAGGGACTTCGAGGCCGCACTTCCCGAGCAGGACCGGACGGAACTGCTGTCGACCGTGCTCGATGAAGCGGAGAGGCTTAACCGCTTCATTGCCAATCTGCTCGATATGACCAAGATCGAATCCGGCACGATGGAGCCGAACTATGCGTTTCACTATCTCGGCGACATTGTCGGTTCAGCTCTGTATCGGGCCCGCAAAATCGTCGGCGAGCATAAGACCGAGATCGACATTCCATCGGATCTGCCGATGTTGCGGGTCGACCCCGTTCTGTTCGAACAGGTGCTGTTCAACCTCCTCGACAATGCTGCAAAATACGCGCCGCCAGGTTCGACGATCCGCCTGCAAGCCTGGGCCGACAACGGCTTCGTCATCCTGCAGATCATGGATGAGGGACCAGGCATTCCGCCAGCGGATCTAGAGCGCGTTTTCGACACTTTCTACCGTGTGCGCAAGGGTGACCAGGTGCGTGCCGGCACGGGGCTCGGCCTGTCGATTTGCCGCGGCTTCATCGAAGCGATGGGCGGGACGCTCTCGGCGGCAAACAGGTCCGACCGCTCGGGGGCGGTTTTCACCATCAGGATGCAACTGGTGCCGGCGGAACTGCCCAATCTCGGCGAACCCGATGCGGGCCATCAAAATATGGACGATCTGGCATGACGAGCCTGGACGTCAGGATATTGGTGGTCGACGATGAACCGCCGATCCGGAAACTGCTTCGCGTCGGGCTTGGCAGCCAAGGCTACGCGATCAGCGAGGCGCCGAACGCCAGGGCGGCGATTGAACTCATCGAGACGGAAAAGCCGGACCTTGTGCTGCTCGATCTCGGCCTCCCCGGCATGAGCGGCCATGATTTGCTGCGCAAATGGCGGGATGATGGCCTGGACATTCCCGTGGTTATTCTTTCCAGCCGCACTGATGAGGCCGGCATCGTGTCCGCCCTCGAACTCGGCGCCGACGACTATGTCACCAAGCCGTTCGGTATGAACGAGCTTGTCGCACGCATCCGCGTAGCGCTTCGCCACAAGTTTCAGCAGCAGGGTGAGAGACCGGTGTTCCAAACCGGCGACCTCTCCGTCGATCTGGTGAAGCGCGTCGTCAAGGTCGAGGACAAGGAGATAAAGCTCTCGCCGAAGGAATACGACATTCTTCGCACCTTGGTGCAGCACGCCGGCAAGGTTCTCACCCACCAGTTCCTGCTGAAGCAGGTCTGGGGCGATTCCACCGACGTTCAATATCTCAGAGTCTATGTCCGGCAACTCAGGCTAAAGATTGAGAAGACGCCCGACCAGCCCCGCTATATCACGACCGAGACCGGCGTCGGATACCGGCTGCGCGAAGTCGATTGACGCGAGGAGCATCCGAAGCCGAAATGCCTCTTCCAATCCGCTTCAAATCAGCGGCGGCCATGGTGTCGTCGGACAAAAGCCCTATATTAAGGAAAGATCGGTTTTGTGCGGGAATGAATGGATGTCACGGCTTCGTCTATTGACGTTTTTAGGGTCGGCAATGCTGACCGCGGCGATGCTGTCGGGCGTAAATCCTGCTGCATCGGCACAGGTCGTCAGTCCCGCCGACCGCAACGTGTTGATCCAGCAAGACCAGTTGCAGATGTTGGAGAACAGGCTGCGGCGGCAGCAATACCAGCAGCAGCAACAGCAGTACCGTGCCCAGGATCGCCAAATCCCAACACCGCAACGGCAGGAGGTGCCGCAGATGAGGCCAACTTGCCAGTTGCTGCCGTCGGGGAGCGGCTTTGTCAGCACCTGCCGCTGACGACCGGCCCTTTCCATTTATTTAGCCGACTTATATATTGTGGAAACCGCTCCGCTTGCGCCCCATTGAAAGCGGCCGACTTTGCAACGCTGCCCTTGCCGTTTGGGCACCGCCTCGACTGGATTATCGAATGGCAGCCAGCAAGAAGAAGGTCGTACGCAAGGCAAGGGAGGGCGACCGGATTCGCCAGGTCGCGGCGATTCCGTTTCGGCTGAACGAGCATGGCGAAGTCGAGGTGATGCTGGTCACATCGCGAACGACAAGGCGCTTTATTGTGCCGAAGGGCTGGCCGATGAAGGGCAAGAGCGGCCGCAAGGCGGCCACCATCGAAGCACAGGAAGAAGCCGGCGTTCTCGGCAAGACACTGAAACAGCCGGCCGGCACCTATTGCTACTGGAAGCGGCTGGCGAACCGCTTCGTCCGTGTCGACGTCGTCGTCTATTTGCTGGAGGTAACCGAGGAACTTGCCGACTGGCAGGAATCCAAGAGGCGTCAGCGTGCGTGGCTGGCACCAGCCGACGCGGCGTTGCTCATCGACGAGCCGGATCTTTCGACGCTGGTGAGGAACATCAGGATTGCCGAGCTGGAGCATAATCCCAAAAAGCAGGGTCCGGCGTTCGGAAAAGATCCCGCTCAATAGAAGATGGAGGCCTGCCCCGACTGTGTCGGGATGGAATTGGTTCCAGCGCCCGCCGCCGCCGTCTCTTGAACCGATGCCTCACTGACTGCCATCGTCTTCCTCGGGCAGAGGCCGCGCCGGCGTGCCGGTATAGGCCCACAGCCATTCGCGCGGCAGCGGCCCCTTGTTGCGGTCGCTTTCCTGCGACTGTTCCCACGCATGTGCGAGGATGCCGACCGAGCGCGACAGCACGAAAAGGCCGCGCGTCAGCGGCGGCGGAAAGCCGAGCTCGCCGTAGATGACGGCCGTGGCGCCGTCGATATTGAGCGGGATTTTTTTGCCCTTGCGCCGCGCCACCTCGGCCTCGATCGCCTCGGCGATATCGGCGAAGCGCCCGCTGACGATGCCGCGCGCGGCAAAGTCGCGGGTTAGCTCGATGAGGCGGGGCGCCCGCGGGTCGACCGGATGGAAACGATGGCCGAGCCCGGGCACATAACCGTTTTCCCCGGCAAGGAAACGATCGAGCCGCGCCGACACGGCGTCCGCAAGCGGCATGCCGGCGTCCAGTTCGGCAGCGATGTCTCCGTAGAAGGAAAGCGCCTGTTCGCCGGCGCCGCCATGCACATCGCCAAGCACGTTGACGGCTGATGCCATGGCGCTGTTGATGCCGACGCCGCAGGTGATCGCCATACGGGCGATGGCGATCGACGGCGCCTGCGGCCCATGGTCGACGGCAGCACCCAGCGCGATGCCAAGCAGCGCCGCCTGCTCCTCGCTTGGCGTTTCGCCGCGCAGCATGAGCCAGATCATTGCCGGAAAGCTGACGCGACCGATCAGATCCTGGATTTCATAGCCGCGCAGCCGGATGACGCCGGGGCGCATCTCGATGATGCCGGTCTGCCACCATTCCTCGCCGCGCGCGCGACCAGTCTTGTTTTGCGTTCCGCTCATGCCTTCGCTCTTTTCTTGGCGCGTGGCGGCAGGTCGGCAAAAACCTCGTCCATATGCTCGCCCAGCCCCGGCGGCGGCCTGCTCGGCAAAGGTGCCTTGCCATCGACCATGAAGCCGCCGCGCACCACGGTCAGCGGCTTGTCCATTCCGGACACAGCCTGGAAGCGCGCCGTCATGCCGCGCTCGATCACCTGTTGCTCCTGCAGTATCTGCGGGATTGTCAGCACCCGGCCTGCCGGCACGCCGGCGCGATTGAACGTCTCCTCCCAGGCGGCGGCCGAGCCGCTCGCCAAGGCATCCTCGATCAGCGCTTTCAATGCAATGCGGTTCTGCTTGCGCGTTTCTCGCTCGGCAAAGCGGACATCCGAGGCCAGCTCCGGCCGGCCGATCAATCGGCACAGCGCGATGAACTGCTCCTGCTTGTTGGCTGCGATGTTGAGCAAGCCGTCGCCGGTGCGAAACGCGCCAGACGGTGCGGCCGTCATGTTTTCATTGCCCATCGGCTGCGGCTCGACGTCCGCCGTCAGATAGTTCGACACCGGCCAGCCGAGCGCAGAAAGCGTGCATTCGAGCATCGACACGTCCAGGAACGCGCCCTCGCCTGTCGTCTTCTGCTTGACCAATGCGGCGGTAATGGCGAACGCCCCGACCAGCCCGCCAAGCGTATCGGCAACCGGATAGCCGACACGCAGCGGCGCCGTTTCCGGTGTACCGGTGATGCTCATAATCCCGGAAAGACCCTGGATGATCTGGTCGTAGGCTGGATTGTCGCGCATCGGCCCGGTCTGGCCGAAGCCCGATATCGCACAATAGACAAGGCTTGGCCGGACCTCCTTCAGCCTGGCATGGCCAAGCCCCAGCCGGTCCATTACGCCGGGGCGGAAATTCTCGACCAGCGCGTCGGCCGAAGCGACCAGATCGAGGAAGCGTTCGCGGCCGGCCTCCTGCTTGAGATCGAGCGCCACCGAGCGTTTGCCGGCATTCTGCGCCAGGAACGAAGCGCCCATGCCCGCCCGGTTGAGCTCCGGCGAGGCGCCGAGCTGGCGCGCCAGATCACCGCCTTGCGGCGTCTCGACCTTGATGACGTCGGCCCCGAGCAACGCCAGCTGGTAGGCGCAATAGGGGCCGGCCAGCACATTGGTCAGGTCAAGGATGCGGATGCCGGAAAGCAGGTCTGTCATGACGTCACGAACAGCTCAGGCATCGCCCGGCACGTGCTCCGGTCCACGCATGCGTCTGTGCTCGATGTAGGCCCAGATATGCGGTCCAACCAGCCCGATGAAGGCCAGCGTCAGCAGCGTCAGCGACAGCGGATGCTTGTAGAACACCGTCCAATCGCCGTTGGAGATGGTCATCGCGCGGCGGAACTGCGTTTCGGCAAGCGGCCCGAGAATCATGCCGATGATGACGGGCGCGGTCGGGAAATCGAAACGCCGCATCAGAAAGCCGGCGGCACCGAGCAGATAGAGGATGACGAGGTCGATCGGCGATTGCGAGATGCCGTAAGTGCCAACCGTGGCGAACACCAGGATGCCGGCATAGAGTTGCGGGGCCGGGATCTTCAGCAATCGCACCCAGAGCCCGATCAGCGGCAGGTTGAGGACGACGAGGATGACATTGGCGATGAACAGGCTGGCGATCAGCCCCCACACCAGGTCGGCCTGTGTCGTCAGCAGCAGCGGCCCCGGATTGATACCGTAGCTCTGGAACGCCGACAGCATGATCGCGGCCGTCGCCGAGGTCGGCAGGCCGAGCGTCAGCATCGGCACCAGCACGCCGGCCGCGGATGCATTGTTGGCGGCCTCCGGCCCGGCAACGCCCTCGATGGCGCCGACGGTGCCGAACTCCTCCTTGTGTCTGGAGAGTTTCTTCTCGATCGCATAGGACAGGAAGGTCGGGATTTCGGCGCCGCCGGCCGGCATGGCGCCGATCGGGAAGCCGATCAGGGCGCCGCGCAGCCATGGCCTCCACGAGCGCGACCATTCGGCCGCGGTCATATAGAGCGACCCTTTCAACGGCACGATATCGTCCTTACCGGCATAACGGCGCGAGGCCATGTAAAGCGTCTCGCCAACGGCGAACAGGCCAACGGCGACGACGATGACGTCGACGCCGTCGAGCAATTCGCTCGTGCCGAAGGTGAAGCGCGGCTGCCCCGTCTGCAGGTCGACGCCTATCATGCCGACGACGAAGCCGACGAACAGGCTGGTCAGGCCGCGCACCGACGACGAGCCGAGCACTGCCGAAACCGTGATGAAGGCCAGCACCATCAGCGAGAAATATTCGGCCGGGCCGAAGGCCAGCGCGAATTTGACGACGATCGGCGCCAGGAAGGCAACGCCGATGGTGCCCAGCGTGCCGGCGACGAAGGAGCCGATCGCCGAGGTCGCCAGGGCCGCACCGCCGCGGCCGGAGCGGGCCATCCGGTTGCCTTCCAGCGCGGTGACGATGGTGGCGCTTTCGCCAGGCGTGTTGAGCAGGATCGATGTCGTCGAGCCGCCATACATGGCGCCGTAGTAGATGCCGGCAAACAGGATGAAGGACGCCTCCGGCGCCACCTGATAGGTGATCGGCAACAGCAGCGCGATGGTCAGTGCCGGCCCGAGGCCGGGCAGCACGCCGATCGCAGTCCCCAGCGTGGTGCCGACCAGGCACCATATGAGATTGATCGGCGAGAAGGCGACCGAAAATCCGTGCGCGAGATGGCCGAGCGTTTCCATGGCGTCAGCCCCTCAGCATGGCAACGACCGAATCGACGATCGCGTTCAGCTGGTTTTCGATGAAGCCGGCGCCGATATTGACGCCAAGCGCCCTGGCAAAGCCGAAATAGGCGGCCAGCGCCAGGATCAGCCCGAGCAGCACGTCACGCAGCGGACGCCGGCTGCCGAAACCGTGGCAGATGAGAACGAACATGATGACAGATGCAGCGGTAAAGCCGAGCGGCTGGATTAGCACCAGATTGGCGATCAGTCCGAGGGCGACGATGCCCATCGCCTTCCAGTCGGTCGGCGTCTCCTTTTCGTCCTCCGGCTGCCATCCGCCCCGCAAGGCGGCAATGATGAGCAGCAGCGACAGGATCATCATCCCGGTCATGGTGATGTAGGGAAAGACGGTCGGACCGACCTTGGAATAGAGCGGCGACACCGGGATTGCCAGCGTCTGCCAGGCAACCGCACCGGCACAGGCGAGGAGCCCGACGCCGATCAGCAGTTCGGGCACTGCAAGGCGCGGCGGCGCCGGCTGGTCGCTGGTGCTCATCATCGTCCTCCCAATGTCGGTCCCTTCGGGCCGGTTCTCCTTGGACCGGTCTCACTCGGCCGATCTCGGCGTAGTTTCACCTCCGGCGCCGCGTATGTCCATGCGGCTGGCGAAAGTCGGCAAGGGTTGGCGCAGGCTGCCCCCCTTGCCGAGAGCATCACGCTAGGCCGAGGTCCTTGAGGATCGTCCCGATGCGGGCCGTGTCTTCTGCGACGAATTTCGCATAATCGTCACCGGTGAGCAGGATCTGCGTCCAGTTGCGGTTCTTGCATTCGGTGGCCCAGGCGTCGCTCTTGGCCATGGTCTCGATCAGCTTGATCATTGCTGCCTTGTCGGCGTCCGAGACGCCGGGCGGTGCGAAGACGCCACGCCAGTTGAACAGCTCGACATCTATGCCGGCTTCCTTCATCGTCGGCGCATCGATCCCCTCCTGGCGTTTGTCCGCGGAGATGGCCAGCAGCCGCAGCGCACCCGCCTTGACCTGTTCGGCGAACTCGCCATAGCCGGAGATGCCGGCCGCGACCTGGTTGCCGAGCAGCGCCGAAAGCGCCTCGCCGCCGCCGGCGAACGGCACATAGGAAAGATTGGTGGCCGGAACACCAACGGTCTTGGCGATGAGGCCGAACAATATATGGTCCGAGCCGCCGGCCGAACCGCCAGCAACCGGAACCTGCGTCGGGTCAGCCTTGAGAGCAGCGACAAAGTCCGCGGCCGTCTTGAACGGCGAGGCGGCCGGCACCACAAGCGCCTCGAACTCGCCAGTAAGGCGGGCGATTGGCGTGACCTCGGTAAGGTTGTTAGCCGCCTTGTTGGCGATGATCGCGCCGACCATGACCATGCCAGCCACCATCAGCGCATTGCCCTTGCCCTTCCACTGATTGACGAATTGCGGCAGGCCGACAGTACCGCCGGCGCCGCCGACATTGGTGATCTGCGAGCCGGAGATCAGTTTTTCACTGCGCAGCACCTGGTCCATGGCGCGCGCCGTCTGGTCCCAGCCGCCGCCTGGCGCCGCCGGCACGAAAATCTGCAGCTGCGGCGCGTCCTGCGCGAAGGCGGGGATAAAATGCGATTGCGCGAGTCCGGCAGCACCTGCTGCCGCGGTGCTCATCAAGAATCGGCGTCTGTTCAGCATGGGATTCCTCCAAATCGCGACACCTCCTCCGGTGCCTGCCAGAAACGTGGCCTGACTTCAGACCCGCTCGATAAAATTCATGCCGAGTTTGCGTCCTCCTGTCAAAGACAGAACACGCCGCATGCGGCACAATCGGCCTGCGCGATTTTCAGGCTGGCGGACCGGACGCCCGAAGACGACGTGGCAGGCAGTGCCAAACAGCATCCGTCAGGGTTGCCGCTCCAGCAGGATGGTCGGCTTGCCTTGGTAGACGGTTCGCAGCACTTCGCCATAACCGCATTTTGCCGCGACGTTCAGCGAGCCGGTGTTTTCCGGATCGATGATGCAGACGGTCTTCGCGGCTGCAAATGCCTCATCGCCCCAGGCAAGCACCCGTGCGACGACTTCGCTGGCCAACCCCTGGCCATGCACGCCCGAAACCAGAGCCCAGCCGGCCTCCGGAATGCCCTCGATCGACGGCGTCATGTCGCGTTTCAGATCGTGAAAGCCGGCCTCGCCGATGAAGCGGCCGGTCGCCTTTTCCTCGATCGCCCAGAAGCCGTAGCCCAGAAGCGACCACAGGCCGGCATGGCGCAGGAAACGCATCCAGCTTTCCTCCCGCGTGCGCGGCTTGCCGCCGATAAAACGGGTGACGACGGGATCGGCCCACATTGCGACATAGGCGTCGAAATCGTCCAGCCGGTGCGGCCGCAGGACCGTGCGAGAGGTCTCAATCACTGGGGCGACAATTGTATGCGGACTGGCCATGGTCATGTCTCGGTTGTGTTGCCGGTGCCTAATGCAGGTCATCCAACGGTTAGGACAGCGACATGCATGAGACGGGGAATCAAAATCCGTTGCGTAAAACAAGAGCCAAGGCTGTGTAGATTATCTTCCAGGCTGATGTGAATTCTGCCAAGCAGTGTTATTTTTCGCCAGTATTGGTTCACGTGCGTTCGGTTTCGGCGCTGCCGTCCGACAGAGGGGAACAGCATGGACACCACCGACCTTGTGCTTGCCATCTTCCATCATCTGCTGGTGTTTTCGCTGGCAGGCATCATCGGCGCCGAGTTCGTCCTGATCCGCAGCGACTTGTCCGCCGCGACGCTGAAGCGGCTTGTCGGCATCGATCGCCACTACGGCATCATCGCCATGCTGATCATCGTCGCCGGCATCGGCCGCGTCATCTATGGTCTCAAGGGCTGGGAATTCTACGTCTACAACTGGATGTTCTGGGCAAAGATGGCCGCTTTCGCAATTGTCGGCCTGTTGTCGATTATCCCGACCGTCCGATTCCTGTCCTGGAACAGGCAGGCGAGCGCCAGTTCCGGCTTCCAGGTGCCTGCGGCGGAGCTAGCGTCCGTTCGCACCTATGTCCGCACCGCGGCCTTCATCTTCCTCTTGATCCCGGTGTTCGCGGCGGCGATGGCGCGCGGCTATGGCTACTAGCATAGGTTGGAGGAAGGGCATCGCACGGCCCAGCCTTCCCACTCATTTGCGCGGATAGACGTGCAGTTTGCCGTTTGAGCCCGATTGTCATTTGTCGGGTTGCGCTAGTTATTGCTCCATCTACAGTCAGTTTTGAGAGGAACTCCACGCAGCGGTTGGTAATTCGTATCATGGGAGGAATCACGATGAGAAAATTCGTCGCCGCGCTGGCTGTCGCTGCGGCCGCCATGCTTTACCCACCGGCCGCTGGCGCGCAGACCTACCCCGAACGCACCATCACCATTGTCGTGCCGTTTTCGGCCGGCGGCCCTACTGACACCGTCACGCGTCTTGTCGCGGAAGCCATGTCGAAGGACCTCGGCCAGCAGGTCATCGTCGAGAATGTCGGCGGCGCCGGCGGCACACTGGGCGCCGGCCGCGTCGCAAATGCCGAGCCTGACGGCTACACGCTGCTCCTCCATCACATCGGCATGGCGACAAGTGCTACGCTCTACAGAAAGCTCGCCTACGACACGCTGAACGCATTCGAATATGTCGGCCTCGTCACCGAGGTGCCGATGACCATCGTCGGCCGCAAGGACCTCGAGCCGACCGATCTGAAGGGGCTGGTCGACTACGCCAAGGCCAACAAGGACAGCATCACCGTTGCCAATGCCGGGATCGGTGCCGCCTCGCATCTGTGCGGCATGCTGTTTATGAGCGCCATCGGCACGCCGCTGGTCACCGTACCCTACAAGGGCACCGGCCCGGCCATGACCGATCTTCTCGGCGGCCAGGTCGACATCATGTGCGACCAGACGACCAATACCACCAAGCAGATCCAGGGCGGCACGATCAAGGCTTATGCCGTAACCTCGCCGCAACGGCTAGACGTGCTGCCGGACGTGCCGACGACGATAGAGGCCGGTCTTCCCCAGGTGCAGGTCGGCATCTGGCACGGCATCTATGCACCCAAGGGCACGCCGGCCGAGATCACCGAACGCCTGTCGAAATCTCTGCAGGTGGCGCTGAAGGACCAGAACGTCGTCGCCCGATTTGCCGAACTCGGCACCAAGCCGTCGCCCGAGGCCGATGCCACGCCGGCCGCGCTCAAGGCCAAGCTGGAAAGTGAGATTGCGCGCTGGAAGCCGATCATCGAAGCGGCCGGCCAGTACGCCGACTAAAGGTTTTCAACGGGGCGCCGCCAGCGCCCCGTTTTTACACCGGCATCGGCACGCCCGTGAGGCGGGCCGGGAGGACGCCATGAAACCTTTCGCAATCGACAGAACCAACGGCATATGCGCCGCGCTGTTGATCTTTATTGGCGCCTTTTTCGCGCTGCAGTCGCTGGGCCTCGAAATCGGCACCGCCTTTCGCATGGGGCCGGGCTATTTCCCCCTGGTTCTGGCGATCGTGCTCATTCTGCTCGGCGCCGTCATCCTAGTCGAGGCAGTGCGCTTCGAGAGTGAGCCGATCGGTTACATTGCGTGGCGCGGCATGCTGTTCATCCTGCCTGCTCCGATCTTCTTCGGCCTGACGGTGCGCGGCCTCGGCTTCATCCCGTCGATCTTCCTGACGGCGCTGATCGCATCTTTCGGTAGCGGCCGTATGAAGCCGCTGACTGCACTCGTGCTGTCAGCCGGCCTGACGCTGTTCGCATTCGTCGTCTTCAGCTACGCACTCGGCCTGCCGTTTCGGCGTTTCGGCCCGTGGTTGCCACTGTCGTTGTGAGGAGATGAAATGGAACTCCTCAACAACCTCGCACTCGGCTTTTCGACAGCCACATCTTTGGCAAACCTCGGTTTCTGCCTGATCGGCGTCCTTCTCGGCACGCTGATTGGCGTTCTGCCCGGCATCGGTGCCACCGCAACCATCGCCATGCTGTTGCCGATCACCTTCCAGATCGGCGACCCGGTTTCCTCTCTCATCATGCTCGCCGGTATCTATTACGGCGCGCAGTATGGCGGCTCGACCACCGCCATTCTCATCAACATGCCCGGCGAATCCTCGTCGGCCGTCACCGCAATCGACGGCTATCAGATGGCCAGGAACGGCCGCGCCGGAGCAGCCCTGGCGACCGCGGCGATAGGCTCGTTCTTTGCCGGCACGGTGTCGACCTTCCTCGTCGCCATCTTTGCCCCACCGCTGACGGCGATAGCGCTGAGATTCGGCGCGGCCGAGTATTTTTCGCTGATGATCGTCGGCCTGGTCTCGTCCGTCGCGCTCGCCCACGGCTCGATCGTCAAGGCGCTGGCTATGGTCGTGCTCGGCCTGCTGCTGGGACTTGTCGGCACCGATATCTACACCGGTACGCCCCGCTTCACACTCGGTATCCGCGAATATGCCGACGGGCTGAATTTCGTCGCAGTGGCGGTCGGTGTCTTCGGCGTCGCCGAGATACTGCGCAACCTCGAAAACGAGCATGAGCGTTCCGTGCTGATCCGAAAGATCTCCGGCCTTATGCCGACCCGCGAAGATTTTCGGCGCATGGCGGCTCCCATCGTGCGCGGAACGATCATCGGTTCGGCGCTCGGCATCCTGCCGGGAGGCGGCGCGATCCTTGCCGCCTTTGCCTCCTACACCGTCGAAAAACGTGTCTCGAAAAATCCCGGGGAATTCGGCAAGGGCGCCATCGAAGGCGTCGCCGGACCGGAATCGGCCAACAATGCCGGCGCCCAAACCTCCTTCATCCCGATGCTGACGCTCGGCATTCCGGCCAACCCGGTAATGGCGCTGATGATCGGCGCGATGATCATCCAGGGCATCGTGCCCGGCCCCAATGTCGCCATCGAACAGCCTGCACTGTTTTGGGGTATCATCACCTCGATGTGGATCGGCAATCTGATGCTGATCATCTTGAACCTGCCGCTGATCGGGCTTTGGGTGAAACTTCTTACCATCCCCTACTATGTGCTCTTCCCGATCATCATGGCGTTCTGCTCGATCGGCGTTTACAGCGTCAACACCAACGTCTACGACCTCTATGCCGTCGCCTTCTTCGGCTTGCTTGGCTACCTCCTGACCAAGCTGCGCTGCGAACCTGCGCCGCTGCTGCTCGGCTTCGTGCTCGGTCCGCTGCTCGAGGAAAACCTACGCCGCGCCATGATCCTCTCGCGCGGCGATCCGAGCACCTTCGTGACGCGGCCGATCAGCGCCAGCCTGCTCCTCATCGCGCTTGCCGTGCTCGTCATCGTGTTTCTCCCCGCGGTCAGGAAGAAGCGCGAGGAGGTGTTCGTCGAGGAGAGTTCCTGAATGTGGACGGCGCCACATACGAGGAACTTCAGAGTCACTTGCCGGGCACTGACTCAGTAGCCGCTTCTACTGGCCCGAGCGGCGCGATCTCGACCAGCGGTGCAGGCACGCTGGTCGTCTTTTCCTTGGCCTTGCAGATATCGGCGATGACGCAGGCCGGGCAATCCGGCTTGCGCGCCTTGCAGACATAGCGGCCGTGCAGGATCAGCCAATGATGCGCGTGCCGCATATATTCATCCGGAATGATCTTCAGGAAACCTTGCTCGACCTGTTCCGGCGTCTTGCCCGGCGCCAGGCCGAGCCTGTTACCGATGCGGAAGATGTGCGTGTCGACCGCCATCGTATGCTGGCCGAATGCCACGTTGAGCACGACGTTGGCGGTCTTGCGGCCGACACCCGGCAGCTCGACCAGTTGATCGCGATCCTCAGGCACCTCGCCGCCATGGTCGCGGATCAGCGCCTCCGACAGCGCGATGACGTTCTTGGCCTTGTTGCGCCATAGCCCGATGGTGCGGATATGGTCGCCGAGCTTGGCCTCGCCTAGCGCCAGCATCTTTTGCGGCGTGTCGGCGATTTTGAACAGCGCCCGCGTCGCCTTGTTGACGCCGGCGTCCGTCGCCTGAGCCGAAAGCACCACCGCCACCAACAGCGTGAAGGCGTTGATATGTTCGAGCTCGCCCCTCGGTTCCGGCCGCTGAACGGAAAAGCGCCGGAAAATCTCATGCACCTCGGCCGCGCTGTAAAGCGCCCGCGATCTCGCCGGCCGCGGACGCGGCTTGACGTTCGAGCCGTCGCGGCGGCCGGGCAACAGGTCTTTTTTTAGCGCAGAAGAGTTTTTGGGCTTGGGGCTTGTCATTGCCTTCCTATAATATTCCCCAATGAGCGACACAAACGCCTCATTTCAGGCCGACGAGCCATTTTTCCAGGCGCTGCTGACACCGCACCGGTCGCTGGGCAAGACCGGCTTTGCCATCCTGATGGGCGCCCTGCTGTTCGGCTGGCTGGTGACCGGAGCTTTTTTTCTGTCGCGCGGCGCCTGGCCGGTGTTCGGCTTCTTCGGCCTCGACGTGATCGCCGTCTACATCGCCTTCCGCGCCAATTATCGTGCCGCCCGGGCTCGCGAGGAGGTATCGGTGTCGCGCACCAGCCTCGACATCCGCAAGACTGCCCCGTCAGGCAAATCGGAAGCACACCGCTTCAATCCGTTCTGGGCGCGCTTTTCGATCGCCCGCCACGCCGAGATCGGCATCACCAGAATGGCGGTCGAGGCGCAAGGAAAAACCGTCTCGATCGGCGGCTTCCTCAACCCTGCCGACCGCGAAAGTTTTGCCACCGCATTTTCGCGCGCTCTGGCAGCCGCCAAGGCGCGCTGAGCCAGCGTTTCAGAACCGATAGCGCAACAGCCTGCCGATCTTGCGCAATGCTGGAATGTATTTCCAAAGGCGAACGAACAGTTTCGCGAACCAGCGCATGCGAGCGGCATGTTCCGGCTTATAGGCAGGGATGTCCTCGACGAACCGCAGCTTCGGAACGGCTCGCTCCAATTCATGCGGGTTCTCGATGCTCCAGTGGACCTCGGCGCCGGTGGCGCGGAAGGAGGAATTGAGGCGAATGATCTTCAGTCCCAGGCGACTATAGGCATCGAAAACCAGTTCGCCGCTCGAAAGATGTCCCACCAAACGAGAAAACAGTTGCTGCCCCTCCTCGGCACCCAGGTAGGGAGTCAGGCCTTCCGCCACGACTATGGCCGGGCGATCCCGAGGTACTTTGTTCAGCCATCCAGGTTCGGTGACCGACGAAGCGATCAGATGGTAGTGATCCCGCACTGGATAGAGCTTGCGCCTGAGATCGATGACTTCGGGATAGTCGACGTCGAACCAGTCCACGCCGGCTGGCGGGTCGATACGGAATATGCGCGTATCGAGCCCACACCCGAGATGCAGTACGATGGCGTCAGGATTTCGGGCGAGAAAGTCCTGAACGCAGACGTCCAGCGTCTTTGCCCTGATTGCTAGACCGATGCCGAGATTGTTGTCGACCTTGAGCCGTGAGAAATCATAATCGATGTTGCGCACCGCCTCGTCGGCAAAGTAGTCCCTGAGCAGCGAATTGGGCAGCCGGCTCTCCAGCGCCTTGCCGTAAAGTGTCAAAAGCAAAGTCTCCTTTGCCCCGGTCAAGTTTACTTTTTCACCAGCCACGACCGTCCTTCCCATTCAAAGCCGACTCTATCTGGGTACATGCTGCGGGAAAGCAAGTTTCGGGTGGTGATCGGCGCCGCGAAGGACGATATTCGCACTCAAGGAGATACTGCCATGAACGCCCAAATGCCTCTCAAAACGACAGCAATCCTTCAGAAAGACATCACGGCTGAAGGTGGAGACTACGAAATCGTCCGTCGTGCCATCGAAAAGATCAGCCTCGACTATCGCGACCAGCCTTCGTTGGAAGTGCTGGCCGAGGAGGTCGGCGAGACGCCGACCGGGCTGCAGAAGCTGTTCACCCGCTGGGCCGGCCTGTCGCCCAAGGCTTTTCTGCAGGCCGTCACCCTCGATCATGCGCGCAAGCTGCTCGATGCCGGCATGCCGCTGCTTGAAACCTCGTTCGAACTCGGCATGTCCGGCCCAGGCCGGCTGCACGATCTGTTCGTCACCCACGAAGCGATGTCGCCGGGCGATTACAAGACCCGCGGCGCAGGGCTCACCATCCGCTACGGCTATCATATCTCACCTTTCGGCATCGCGCTGATCATGGTGACGGACCGCGGCCTTGCCGGCCTCGCCTTCAACGATCCCGGCGGCGAGCGTGCGGCCTTTGCCGACATGTCCAGCCGCTGGCCGAATGCGACCTATGTCGAGGACATGGCGGCGACGGCGCCCTATGCCGCGCGCATCTTCGATCCGTCGCTGTGGCGCGCCGACCAGCCGCTGCGCGTCGTCATGATCGGCACAGACTTCCAGGTCCGTGTCTGGGAGGCCTTGCTGCGTATTCCGATGGGCCAGGCCTGCACCTATTCCTCGATCGCCGCGCGCATCGGCGCACCGAGCGCCAGCCGGGCTGTCGGTGCCGCGGTCGGTGCCAATCCGATGTCCTTCGTCGTGCCGTGCCACCGGGCTCTCGGCAAGTCCGGCGCACTCACCGGCTACCATTGGGGCCTGACCCGCAAACGCGCCATCCTCGGCTGGGAGGCGGGACAGGTCTCTTCTTGAATAGCCAACGAATGGAACGATTGGAGCGATGCAAGGACCGCTAGGGTGACAAGCAGCGATCTTACGGAGTAGCTTCCCGCGCAATTAGAGTGGTATGCGCTAGCGGGAGGCACTTCTTGATCGTCGTCATCGGCTCCATCAATCTCGATCTCATCGCCAGTGTCGACCGCTTGCCCGGTCCCGGCGAGACCGTGCGCGGCTCCGGTTTCGCTACTGCCCCCGGCGGCAAGGGCGCAACCCCGGCGCGGGCCGCCGCCCGCGCCGGCGCCAAGGTGCGCATGGTCGGCGCGGTCGGCAAGGACAGCTTCGCCAGCGACGCTCTCGCGCTGCTGCGCGACGGCAAGATCGACCTGTCCGGCGTCGGCGAGACCTTTGCCTCGACCGGTACCGCGTTGATCATGGTCGGCGCCGACGGCGAGAACGTGATCGCCGTTGTGCCGGGCGCCAATGATTCGGTCGTGCCGGGTGACCTTTCCAAGGCTTTCGTAAAAAACGGCGACGTCGTGCTGCTGCAACTGGAGATCCCGCTGCAGACCGTCGAGGCAGCACTCGACGCGGCAAGGACAGCCGCCGCGATGACCGTGCTCAACACCGCACCTTTCCATGGCGACGCGGCCGGCTTCCTCGGCAAGGCCGACTATCTCGTCGCCAACGAAACCGAGTTCGACCTCTATGGCGAGGCGCTGTCGTTGAATGGCCGCGACCGCCCGGCACGGATGCGCGACTATGCCGCGAGAACCGGCCGCACCATCGTCGTCACGCTTGGCTCGGACGGCGTTCTGGCGGCAACGCCGGACGATCTCCTGATGGTTCCGGCGCTGAAGATCACCCCGCTCGACACGGTCGGTGCCGGCGACACGTTCTGCGGCTATTTTGCAGCCGGGCTGGCAGCCGGCCTGCCGCTCGACCAGGCGCTTGCCCGCGCTGCCGCAGCCGGTTCGCTGGCCTGCCTGAAAGCCGGTGCACAGCCGGCCATCCCGCTGGCCAGGGACGTCGATGCCGCCCTGCAGAAATCTACAGGCTGAAGCCGGATGACAGCCATGCGCCCGACGACCAAGCATGCGGTGCCGCCCGCCGGCGACATCTGCCGCCTGTCTGCCGTGGCGCTTGCCGGGAAGATCAGGCGCCGGCAGCTTTCGGTGCGCGAAGTGGTCGCGGCATTCCTCGACAGGATCGAGGCGGTGAACCCGCTGGTCAACGCTATCGTTTCATTGCGTGAGCGTGCCGACATCCTGCGCGAGGCCGACAGCGCTGACGCCCATCTGGCGCGAGGAGGAGATACCGGATCGCTGTTCGGCCTGCCGATCGCGATTAAGGATCTTGCGCTGACAAACGGCCTGAGAACCACCTTCGGCTCGCCGATCTTCGCCGATTTTGTGCCTGAGGAAGACGACTTCTTCGTCGAGCGCGTCCGCAAGGCCGGCGCGATCATCATCGGCAAGACCAACGTTCCCGAATTCGGGCTCGGCTCCAACACCTACAACACCGTGTTCGGACAGACGCTCAACGCATTTGGCCCGGCGCTGACCGCCGGCGGCTCGAGCGGCGGTGCGGCGGTCGCGCTGGCGCTCGACATGGTTCCCGTTGCCGATGGCAGCGATTTTGGCGGTTCCCTGCGCAATCCCGCTGCCTACAACAATGTCTATGGCTTCCGTCCATCGCAGGGATTGGTGCCGGCCGGCCCTGACCTTGATGTGTTTCTTGCGCAAATGGGCGTCGAAGGGCCGATGGGGCGTAACGTGCGTGACATGGCGTTGCTGCTCGACGTTCAGGCCGGCTATCATCCTCGCGCGCCGCTGTCGCATGATAAACCAGGCTCGTTCCTCGAAGGGCTGGAAGCACCGGCGGCCGGCGGGCGCATCGCCTGGCTCGGCGATCTTAACGGCCATCTGCCGGTTGAAGCAGGCATTCTACAGCTTTGCGAGGCAGCACTCGGCCGGTTCGCGGATGTATCCTTCGAGGCCGAGCCGCTGATGCCGGAATTCGACTTCGAAGCGCTGTGGCAAGCCTTTGTAACGCTTCGCCAGGCGAGCAGCGGTTGTGCACTCAAGGCGCATTACGACGATCTCCTGAAACGAAGTCTGCTGAAGCCGGAGGCCGTTTGGGAGGTGGAACATGCACTGCGCCTCACCGCGCCGCAGATCCACGCCGCCACGGTGAGGCGCTCGTCCTGGCATCGAATGCTGCTGTCGCTCTTCGAGCGTTTCGATCTCGTTGCGCTGCCAGCCGCACAGGTCTTTCCCTTCGATGTCGTCACCCACTGGCCAAGGGAAGTGGCCGGGCGTGCCATGGACAGCTATCATCGCTGGATGCAGGTCTCAGCGCTCGCCACGCTGGGCGGCTGCCCGGCGGTCAACGTACCGGCGGGCTTCGACGCCAGGGGCAGGCCAATGGGCATGCAATTGATCGGGCGACCGCGCGGTGACCTCTCCGTGCTGAGGGCGGCTGCCGCCTATGAGGCAACGCTGCCATGGCAGGCCGGCGCCTGCTGAAATCAACTCCGCATTGTCGGCGCCTCGCCGACTTGCACGCAACTCATCGCCATGCATTGATCGCGACAGCGCGCCGCACGAGCGGCATTCTGTGGAGGGAAAAAATGTCGCTGGAACTCTACGCCACCTACGTCGTCGCCTGCATCGTCATCATCCTGGTGCCGGGGCCGACGGTGACGCTGATCATCGCCAACAGCATCCGCCACGGCTCGCGCGCCGGTCTCGCCAATGTCGCCGGCACCCAGGCCGGGCTGGCCATCATGATCGCCATCGTCGGCATCGGATTGACTTCGCTGATCGCGGGCATGGGCCACTGGTTCGAGTGGGTCCGGCTGATCGGCGCCGCCTACCTGATCTGGATGGGCGTGCAGATGTTCCGCTCGAAAGGCAAGCTTAACGCCGACGGAACGGCAAAAAGGCCGCGTGGCGGCTTCTTCCTGCAGGGGCTGCTGGTGGCGATCAGCAATCCAAAGACGCTGGTGTTCTTCGGCGCCTTCTTTCCGCAGTTCATCGCTCCCGAAGGCAATTACGCACTACAGATCGGCGTCATGGGTCTCACCGCGATGATCTTCGCCGCAGTCTCGGATTCGACCTACGCGCTGGCCGCCGGCCGCGCAGGGCGTCTGCTGTCGGCCGGCCGCGTCAAGCTCTTGTCGAGGATCAGCGGCAGCTTCCTGGTCGGCGGCGGCCTGTGGCTGGCGTTTTCCAAGGCGAAGTAACGGCCGCGAGCCCGGCGACGCCAACAGCAACATCCTGGAATAGGAAGGCCGATTGAAAGTCGGCCTTCAGGCCACCACATGGATCAACAGTTGGGGATTCATGTCTATGCCGTGGACTTACGCGGATTTGAAAAGGAACGCGTTTGGCGTGATCCTGTCCATCGCTTTGTTCGCGGCGATGGTTCCGTCGGCTCTGAACAAATGGGCGAATGACGCAAGTCCGATCCGGTCGGTCGACCCGGTCGATGCAACGATCAAAAGTGGACAGGGTAAAGGGCGCAATATCCAATATCTGCTGGTCCTTGAGAACGGTTCGACGGTCCTCGTTTACGACGACCTCCCGCATCTGATCGGCTCGCGCGTCGGCATCGAGCGCGTCACGCGCGACAATGGCTTCGTCTTTTACCGGTTTGCAAATTGAACCATGGCAAGAGCGCGGCTGGCCTTCACCTTGTTGATACTGCGGGAAAACCTCCGGGGCGTCATTATCACCAGCCTTGTGGTGGGCGTCTGCATTTTGGCAATCGGTGCACTGATTGCAAGGCGGAGCAGCCCCATCGTCGATGTGGAGCGCGTGACAGGCACGGTGGTTAACGTCCTCAATGCTGAAGGGGCGGTCGGTGACGGATTCCGCTATCTCTATGGAATCCGTCTCGAAGAAAGTAACCTCCTGGTGTTCGTGTATGGCGACCCGCGCGCGCCGCGCGCCATCGGCTCGCAAGTTTTGATCGAGCGACAGCGTCGCATACACGACACCGAAACGTATCGTCTGCTTCGGGAATGAAAGACGGCGCTAAAGCCGCCCCAGCCTTTCCAGCAACAGCGCGAAAAACGCATCATGATCGATGTCGCGCATCACCATGGCGTTCTTCGGCCGCTTGGTCACCCCCCACCAGTCGATCACCGTCATGCCCATGGTGAGCTCCGAGGCGGTTTCCACGCTGACATTGCAGTTGCGACCCTTGAACAGCTTCGGCTTCAGCAGATACGCGATGACGCAAGGATCGTGCAGCGGGCCGCCGTCGGTACCGTATTTCTCCTCGTCGAAACGTTCGAAGAATTCCAGCATGTCCGCGGTGGCCGTGCCGACCCTGGTGCCGAGCTTACGGAAGGCCTTCGTACGCTTGGCGGTGGTCAGCGCCTTGTGGGTGACGTCCAGCGGCATCATCACGATCGGAATGCCGGATTTGAACACGACATCGGCGGCATGCGGATCGACATAGATGTTGAACTCGGCGGTCGGCGTGACGTTGCCGCCCTCGAAGAAGCCGCCGCCCATCAGCACGATTTCCTTGATGCGCGGCGCGATTTTCGGCTCGCGGATCAGCGCCAACGCAATGTTGGTGAGCGGCCCGAGCGCGCAAAGCGTGATCGTGCCGCTCTCCTCCCTCATCAGTGTCTCGACTATGAAATCGACCGCATACTCTTCCTGCAGTTTCATCTTTGGTTCGGGCAGTTGCGGCCCGTTGAGGCCGGTCTTGCCATGCACTTCCTCGGCGGTGACCAGTTCGCGCGCCAGCGGCCGGATGGCGCCTGCATAGACCTTGACGTCCGGCCGGCCGGCCAGCTCGCAGATCTTGCGGGCGTTTTTTTCGGTAAGTTTCAACGGCACGTTGCCGGCCACCGCGGTGATGCCGACGATCTCCAGCTCGGCGCTGCCGAGCGCCAGCAATATGGCGACGGCATCGTCCTGGCCGGGGTCAGTGTCGATGATGATCCTGCGGGATTGGGGCATTTCAATTCCTTGTTTTGGCAAGTCTTTTTGGGCGGGACGTGTGACGGCTTGAAGTCTGCCGGGCGGCGGACCATATCAAGACCATCGGGAAAAATGCCATCCGGGTTTTTCCACTTTATGTCGCTCTTGAGAGGACACTGTAACATGAGCCGAATGACGCCTTTTTCCAGCCCGCTTCTCCTCGGTTTCGATTCCATGGAAAAGACGCTGGAGCGCTTGGCAAAGTCCGGTGACAGCTATCCTCCCTACAACATCGAGCGCCTCAGCGGTGCCGACGGCAAAACCGAAAGGCTGCGTATCACGCTCGCCGTCGCCGGTTTCGCGGAAAGCGATCTCGATGTCACAACGGAGGAGAACCAGTTGGTCGTGCGCGGCCGTCAGAACGACGACACCGAGCGCGAATTTCTCCACCGCGGCATCGCCGCGCGCCAGTTCCAGCGCTGTTTCGTGCTGGCCGACGGCATGCGGGTGATTGCGGCGGAATTGAAGAACGGCCTTCTGTCGATCGATCTCGATCGGCCGGAATCCGAACGGCTGGTACGAAAAATAAACATATCGGTGAAAGACTGATTTTTGCCGATAGCTCTCATGCGGGATGGCCTTGAGCGGCGTCTCGCGGCAAGGAGGCTTGAAATGACCAGAACTAACGAGAATATCATCATGACCAGCGGCGAATTCGCCCATCTCGGCGAAGGTTCGGTCGCCTATCTCAGGAAAGTGTCGAGCGACGATCTGCGCGGCCGTTTCCCGGGCCTCGGCGAAATCGCGCCGGGTCTGGAACTGTGGGCCCTGTTTGCCGCTAATGGCCAGCCGATCCTGCTTTCGGACGCTCGCGACCGGGCACTGGCTGGCGCGCTGGAAAACGATCTGACCCCGGTCGCTATCCACTAACGTCGCTATCCACCAACATTGGCGCCATCGACTGACAAATACGGCGCAGCGATCTGGCTGGAAACGGACAGGGCCGCTCACGGCGGCCCTTCAAAGGATTTAATCAAAACCTCAAGCGGCGTGCGAGGCCTGCGTGTCCGACAGCAGCGCATGGATGGCCACGGCGTCGCGCGTGCCCCTGATCTTGGCAACCGTGTCGGCGTCGCGCAGCACCCGCGCGATGCGCGACAGCGCCTTGAGGTGGTCGGCGCCGGCACCTTCGGGAGCCAAAAGCAGAAACACCAGGTCGACCGGCTGATCATCGAGGGCCTCGAAGTCCACCGGTGTCTCCAGCCGGGCAAAAACGCCGGCGATCCGCTTCACCCCAGCCAGCTTGCCGTGCGGAATGGCGATGCCGTTGCCGACGCCGGTGGAGCCGAGCCGCTCGCGTTGCAGGATGGTGTCGAACACCTCTCGCTCCGGAATGCCGGAAATTGCCGCCGCCCTTTCGGACAGCAATTGCAGCAGCTGCTTTTTGGAGTTCGCCTTCAACGCCGGCATGATTGCCGGAACGCTGACGAGATCGCTCAGATCCATGCTTGAAATCCCTTGTTCGCCTGCCGTCGCCAGTCCCCACGCTCGCGTGCGGCTGGTCTTTACCCCTGCGCGACCTTGGCCGTGGACGGGTCGATCCAGCCGATATTCCCGTCCGGCCGGCGATAGACGATGTTGAGATGGTCATTTCCGGCATTGCGGAAGACCAGGACCGGGCTGTCCTTGGTGTCGAGTTCGATCACCGCTGACGCCACCGACATGGTCCGCAGCGTCATAGTCGATTCGGCGACGATGGCCGGCGCGAAATTCTCCGGTATGTCCTCCTCGTCGTCGGCAAGCGGCGCCATCACCGTATAGGCGACGTCGGTGAGCTCGCCGTTGCTATTGCCTGAATTGTGCGACTTCAGCCGGCGCTTGTAGCGCCTGAGGCGCGTTTCCAGACGGTCTGCCGCAGTATCGAAGGCAAGCGTTGGATCCTGGGCATCGCCGGTCGCCTGCAGCGAAGCACCGGAGTCCAGCCGGATCATGCAATCGGCCGTGTAGCGCGACCCCGATTTGACGACTACGATTTGCCCTGAAAAGCCCCGATCGAAATATTTCCCGATCACTTCCCCGACACGGTCGTTGATGCGCGTACGGAACGCATCGCCGATATCCATGTGTTTTCCCGATATGCGCAGTGTCATCTGAAAACTGACCTTCCTTGCTCAGGCTTCAAACTGTCCCGAGTTTATACTCGTGGTCCGCGCGCACAAGCTTTTGCGGCGTCACTTGCGCCGATTTTAGATCCGAACTTTCCGGTTGATCACAAGCCGCCTTCTTGGCCGTCCCGTGGCCTACGTCGTGACGGACCATCTCTCGTGCGGGCATCGGCGAACTCAAATCCACTCGCCAGCCCGTCTCATGCGGGCGGGCTTCTAGCCACTTCGTCGCCGCTTGTCAATGAAGGGCGAAAGCTGTGGAAATTCCGCCGGAGATCAACGGCCGGCGCTGGCCAAAGCGCGTTTTTCGCGCCGCCGCTGCACCGAAGAGGGTATGTTCATGCCTTCCCGGTATTTGGCCACCGTGCGCCTGGCGATGTCGACGCCGCTTTCCCGCAGCATGTCCACGATGGCATCGTCGGAAAGCACATCGATGGCTTTCTCCTCGTCGATCAGCTGCTTTATGCGGTCGCGCACCGCTTCCGACGAATGCGCATCGCCGCCACCTGACGAAGCGATCGAGGCGGTGAAGAAATAGCGCAGCTCGAACACACCGCGCGGCGTCAGCATGTATTTGTTTGCCGTGACCCGGCTGACCGTTGATTCGTGCATGCCGATGGCGTCCGCCACCGTGCGCAGGTTGAGCGGCTTCAGGTGCCGCACGCCGTGGACGAGAAAAGCGTCCTGCTGGCGCACGATCTCAGAGGCCACCTTGAGAATGGTCTTCGCCCGCTGGTCGAGGCTGCGCGTGAGCCAGTTGGCGTTCTGCAGGCATTCGGCAAGGAAATCCTTTTCCGCCTGGTTTTTCGCATGTGGCGTGACCTGGGCGAAATAGATGTGATCGACCAGCACGCGCGGCAGCGTCTCGGCATTGAGCTCGACCGTCCAGCTGCCGTCATTGGCTGCACGCACCTCGACGTCGGCCACGATCGCATCGCTGGCACCGCGCGAAAACGCCATTCCAGGCCGCGGGTCGAGCGCCCGGATCTCGGCCAGCATGTCGAGCAGATCCTCCTCGTCGACGCCGCAAATCCGCTTCAGCGTCTGGAAATCGCGCCGTGCCAGGAGTTCGAGATTGGCGATCAGCACCTTCATCGCCGGATCGAGCCGGTCGCGCACCGCCAGCTGCAGCAACAGGCATTCGGCGAGGTCGCGGGCGAATATGCCGGCTGGCTCAAATGTCTGGCAGACCGCCAGGACCGGTGCCATCGCCGTGGCGTCCGTGCCGAGGCGGGCGGCGATCTCGGCCATGTCGGCACGCATGTAGCCGGCCTCGTCGAGGCCGTCGGCAAGCTCGCCGGCGATCAGGCACGCCGCCGGATCAGCAAAGGCGAGCGCCACCTGCTCGCCGACATGGTCGCGCAGCGTGATGGCCGCCGCCGCCATATCCGCGACGTCGAAGCCGTCGGAGGAAGAGGTGGAACCGTTGCCGGACGCCGATTTCCATTGTGCCGTCAGGTCGGGCCCGAGCCGCTCGCTCGTACCAGGATCGTCAGGAAACAGGTTTTCCAGCGACGTATCGAGCTTTTCCGAGATCGCCTCGGCGCTCCACGCCGTTTCCGCCTCGAACCAGTCGCCGTCGGCAGCCGGTTCCGATGCGGCGTCGCCCTTCTGCGCCTGGTCGCTGGCGGCGTCCTCCTGCGGTTCGGCGCGTTCCAGCAGGGGATTGCGTTCGATCTCGTCGTCGATGAAGCGTTCCAGCTCGAGATGGGTGAACTGCAGCAGGCGGATCGACTGCATCAGCTGCGGCGTCATCACCAGCGACTGCGACTGTCGTAGCTGTAGTTTTGCCGCCAACGCCATGGTTCGGTTTCAAACGCTCCGTCTACGCACCCGCACTGCTGGAAGGAATTTTCCAGGCCAGCATAGAAACTGGCCCGGCTTTTGCTTGTCAAGGCGAGGAGCGGTAAAACTCGCCTGTCGGAGCGTTTTCAGGCAGAAAATTGAAGAAAAAGCTGCTGGACTACGCCGGAAATCCCGCTCGAGCCGGAATTTCGCACTTAGAGCGTAAATCCCTCGCCGAGATAAAGCCGCCGCACATCGGCATTTGCGACCACTTCGTCGGCTCGACCATGGGTCAGCACCTGGCCGGCATGGATGATGTAGGCGCGGTCGATCAGGCCAAGTGTCTCGCGGACATTGTGGTCGGTGATCAGAACGCCGATGCCACGTGCCGTCAAGTGGCGCACGAGCTGCTGGATGTCGGCGACGGCGATCGGATCGATGCCGGCGAAAGGTTCGTCGAGCAACATGTAGGCGGGGCGGGTTGCCAAGGCGCGGGCAATTTCGAGGCGTCGCCGCTCACCGCCGGAGAGCGACAGCGACGGAGCCTTGCGCAGATGGCTGATGTGAAATTCCTCGAGCAATTCGTCGAGCAGGCGCTCACGCTCCTTGCGGCTCTTTTCGACCACTTCGAGCACGGCCCGGATGTTTTGCTCGACATTCAGGCCGCGAAAAATCGAGGCTTCCTGCGGCAGATAGCCGATGCCGAGACGGGCGCGGCGATACATCGGCATCGACGTGACGTCGAAACCGTCGATTTCGATCGTGCCTTCATCGACCGGCACCAGGCCGGTTACCATGTAGAAACAGGTCGTCTTGCCGGCGCCGTTGGGGCCGAGCAGCCCAACCGCCTCGCCGGCGCGCACGCCCAGCGTCACGCCGCTGACGACTTTGCGGCCCTTGTAGCTTTTGGTCAGCCCCTTGGCGATCAAGGTTCCCTTGAACTTTGCCGCTTCGACGGTGACCCTGGCCGGTGCCGCAAGTTGGCTGGCGGCGCGCCCTGGAAGACGCGCCAGCAGCGACGATATGCCGGTCATCAGGGTTTCGCTGCTCCAGACTTCGCCGGCGGCGTGATCGACATCATGACGCGGCCGCCGCAGGCGTCGACCTGGGCAAGGCCGCTCTTCATCTGCACAGTGAGCTTGCAGCCGACAAGCACGTTGTCGCCTTGCGAGAGCACGACCTTGCTGCCCGAAAGCACCAGCACTTCGGTCTTCATGTCGAAAGTGCCGCGGTCGCCGGTGGCAACCTGATTGTCCGATTTGATGTAGACCTTATCGTCGACCTCGAGATGGTCGATGTTGGCGGATCCGGTCATTGCCGCGGCACCCGCCGGCTGGGCGCTTTTGGCGGCGCCTGCATCCCTGACGTAATAGACCGTCATTTTGCCGGCCTTGAGCACAGTTGGACCCTGGACGACGTTGACGTTGCCGGTGAAGACGGCAACGCTTTCCGCTTGGCGCACCTCGAGCTTGTCGCTTTCGATCTGGATCGGCTTGTCGCCCGACAGCCTGAGGCCGGACATTTGGCTGGTGGCCTTGGACTGCGCCAGCGACGGCGCCGTCCCCAAGGTCAGCCCCAAGGTTAGCAACGCCGAAATCGCGGCGAGGCGCCGTGCCGAACTACTGAACCGCATTGGTCTCTCCGCTCTTTGCCTCTGCCGCCTTCAAACTGGCGGGATCGATGTCGACGCGCACCTTGTTCTCGAAAACCAGGACCTTGCCATTGTCCTGGACCGACATCGAATCCGCCCTGATCCGCGACCCGCCGCGGCTGACATCGACGGGCTCGCTTGTCTTCATAGTGCCTTCGCCCATGTCGAGATAGACTGATTTGAATTTTGCCACCACACCATCCGTCGTCGACACGGTCACATCGCTGGTCAGGCTGAGCGTGTTGCCGTCGCGATCGTAGGTGCCGTGCGTGGCGTTGATGGCGGCCGTGTTGTCGGCCGCAATCGGCAGCTTGGCCTTGATGCCTTCCAGATCGATGATGCCCTGTTTGCTGACGTCCTGTATGGCGCGCAGGGCCGTCATCGAATAGGGCAGGTCCTGCTTGGTGAAGCCGTTGAGCTTGGGATTGGCCATCACCAGCTTGCCATCGGCAAAGGCGCCGCCGTCGGCCTGCACCTCGATTGCAGCGGGAGCCATGAGATAGGAATAGACCGGAAACGCGACCGCAATCACGGCAGCGACCAGTGGCACGGCCAGCTTGAGGATACGGACCCGGCGCGAATGACGCTGCGCAACGTCAAACGCGTCGACCCGCGCCCGGCCTGCGGCCTTGGGAGCCAACTCCGTCTCGGTGTTGGTCGGTTCGATTGGTCCCGCTAACATGACTGCTTCTTCTAAACCCCTGCCCGCCAGGCCGCCCTATAGGTGGGGTGCCGGCGCCCTCAAGCAAGCACAAGCCGAGGAAAACCGCAAAAATGTGACAGCCGCCCCTGTACAATGAAAATGGCCCCAGCGCAGCCTGTACCTCATACCAGATATGGGCGCACAGTGTTAGAGCCTGTAGAACGTGACAGGTTGAGGCTTGCCGCGAATGCCTAAGACGGCCTTTGGCGCAAGGCCGTCAGGAAACGGTAGCCGGGCGCGAATGGTTGCTTTAAAAGCATCTGCTCCCACCGACTACGAGGCTGACCATGGCATTGAGAGCCGACGACCTGATCGACCGCCGCCGCTTGCGCCGCAAGCTGACATTCTGGCGTGTTGCGGCGATTATCGTCGCAGCAGCCGGACTGATCGCCTTCTCGGCATGGATCTATGGTGACGACTTCACCGGCGCGGCTGTCGACCACATCGCCAAGGTCAAGATCGAAGGTACCATCACCGAAGACGAAGAACTGATCAAGCGGCTGGAGGCAATCCGTCAGTCGCCGCGCGTCAAGGCTGTGATCCTGTCGATCGATTCACCCGGCGGCACCACCGTCGGTGGCGAGTCGATCTATGAGGCAGTGCGCAAGCTCGCCGCCGACAAGCCGGTGGTGGCCGAGGTCGGCACGCTCGCGGCTTCGGCGGGCTATATGATCGCCACCGCGGCCGACCATATTGTCGCACGCAAATCCTCGATCGTCGGCTCGATCGGCGTGCTGATCCAGTACCCGGACGTCAGCGGCCTCATGGACAAGCTCGGCGTCAAGCTGGAGGAGGTGAAATCCTCGCCCTTGAAGGCCTCGCCTTCTCCCTTCAAGCCGACCAATGACGATGAGCGCGCCATGGTCCGCAAGCTCATCCTCGACAGCTACGACTGGTTCGTCGGCATCGTCGCCGAGCGCCGCAACATGACCAAGCCGGAGGCGCTGGCGCTCGCAGACGGGTCGATCTTCACCGGCCGGCAGGCGGTCACCAACAGATTGATCGACGCGGTCGGCGGCGAGGCCGAAGCAATCGACTGGCTTGCAGGCAAGGGTGTCGATGCCAAGCTCAAGGTGGTGGAATGGAAGGACACGGAAAAACGTGGTGGTTTCCTGTTCTCCAAGGCGATGGCGCAGACCGTCGGTGCTGCGCTTGGCCTGCCCGGCCATGGCGGCGACGTCCTTCACGAAATTGGAGCGGACCGCTTGTTTCTTGACGGTCTCGTTTCCGTCTGGCACCCTTGAGGAACCGCTTGGGACGAGTGAAAAACCAAATAAAATCATTCTGATAATTTCGGCGGCACTGCTTTTACGGGGAGCCTTTTCATGATCAAATCCGAACTTGTGCAGATCATCGCCACGCGTAATCCGCATCTTTTCCTGCGCGACGTCGAAAACATTGTCAGCGCCATCTTCGATGAAATCACCGACGCGCTTGCCGAGGGCAACCGGGTCGAGTTGCGCGGCTTCGGCGCGTTTTCGGTGAAAAACCGCCCTGCCCGTACCGGCCGCAACCCGCGCACCGGCGAATCCGTAGAGGTCGAGGAGAAATGGGTACCGTTCTTCAAGACCGGCAAGGAATTGCGTGAAAGGCTGAACGGAGGCAAATAGGCGCGGCGCCCGCCACCGCTCCCGCCTTTTCTTCCGAACGGAAAAACATGTTCAATCGCTTTCTCCTCATCGTGGTTTTCGTGCCGCTGGCCGTCATCCTGATTGCGTTGGCCGTCGCCAACCGCGAACCGGTCGCCTTCACGCTCGATCCGTTCAACCCCGGCAATCCGGCGCTGACGCTGACCATGCCGCTCTTCATTTTCCTATTCCTGGCGCTGGCCATCGGCATGATCGTCGGCAGCCTGGCGACCTGGACCAAGCAGGGCCGCTACCGCAAGCTGGCGCGCCAGCGCGGCGCCGAGGCAGAGAACCTGCGCCAGGCGGTCAGCCGCGCGCCCACCGCGTCGCAGGGCCCAGCCTTGCCGAAGCCGACGAACTGAGCCGCGGCTCGGGCCTGAAGCACAACCGGCCTAGTTCTCCACGGAGCCTTTCATGCTGACCATTTCCGCCGCCGAGGTCGACCGCGCGCTGACCTTTTCCGGGCTGGTCGAGACGTTGCGCGCCGCTTTTCGCGATGGCGCCGTGCAGCCGGTCAGGCACCATCACACGGTTGAGCGGCCCGATGGCGCCGCCTCGACGCTGCTTTTGATGCCGGCCTGGACCGACTTCAACGCAGCCGGCACCTCGGCCGATGGCCATATCGGCGTCAAGATCGTCACCGTGTCGCCCGACAACAATGCCGTCGGCAAGCCCGCGGTGATGGGGCTTTACCTGTTGCTCGACGGCGCCACCGGCGAGCCTCAGGCCTTGATCGATGGCCAGCGGCTGACACAGTGGCGCACGGCCTGTGCGTCGGCGCTGGCCGCCTCCTATCTGGCCCGCGCGGACGCATCGCGGCTGCTGATAGTGGGCGCCGGCGCGCTGTCGCCGTTCCTTGCAAAGGCGCATTCGGCGGTACGTCCGATCAAGAACATCCGCATCTGGAACCGCACGCCGGCCAACGCCGAAAAGGTCGCGGCAAGATTGCGTGCCGAGGGTTTTGCGGCCGAAGCAGCAGGCGATCTCGACGCCGAACTCGGAAAGGCCGATATCGTGTCGTCGGCGACCATCACCACCATGCCACTGATCAAGGGCGCACTCTTGAATCCCGGCGCCCATGTCGATCTGGTTGGCGGCTTCACGCCGGCGATGCGCGAAAGCGACGACGACGCGATTGCACGCGCCCGGGTCTATGTCGACACCCGCGCCGGCGCCACCAAGGAGGCAGGCGATATCGTCCAGCCGCTGGCCTCCGGCGTTCTGAAGCCGGAAGCCATCGTCGCCGATCTCTATGAACTGGCGCGCGGCCAGAAAAAAGGCCGGCAGAACGACGATGACATCACGCTGTTCAAGTCGGTCGGCGCGGCCCTCGAGGACCTCGCCGCCGGCATTGCCGTGTATCGGGCAAGTGTAGGGCAGTAGGGCAGTAGGGCAGTAGGGCAGTAGGGCAGTAGGAAACCGTGCTAATCGTGCGGCGCCGCGCCTAGTGCTACTTTGCTCTCGCCTACTGCCCTACTGCCCTACTGCCTTTGCCAATAAACCCGCAGCCGGTGGCTGTCGGGATCAAGCGCGACGAAGGTGCGGCCGAAATCCATGTCGGTCGGCGTCTGCAGAATTTTCAGCCCGCGGCCGGCCCACTCGGCATGGGTGGCGTCGACGGGACCCGGCGTGTCCAGCGCAAAGACGATCTCGGCGCCACCGCCTGCTGCCGCGGCGGCCGGTTCCACGGTGTGACGCGACCAGAGGCCGAGCTTGAAGCCGTTGTCGAGCACGAACAGCACGAAGGTCGGCGAGGTCTCGACCGGCTGCCGCCCAAGCAGCGCGCTGTAGAAGGCGCCGCTTTGCTCAGGCTTGTCGACAAAGAGGATGACGAAATTGGGCGGTGTCATGAATTGCTCTCCAGATGGTTTCGACTGGAGGAGCATACCGTACGCCACTGCCAGATTCTGGCAGCAGTCTCAACTGAGCAGCAGCCTTAGCTTGGCGTGTCGAGCGTCGCCCGCCATTCTTTGAGCAGCACCTGACGGCGACGCGGATAGCGCATCTCGGTGGCATTGAGGCCGGATATCCGGTCGGCGCGAAAGTGCCTGAAATCCTGGCGCATCTCGCACCAGGCCGCGACGACGCGCACCTTGTCGAAGAAGCCGAGTGCGAACGGCCAGACGGTGCGCTCGGAGGCAGCGCCGCCGGCGTCGCGATAGACAAAGCTCAGCTTGCGCTCCTCGCGGATGGCCTGCCGCACCACGCCGAGATCGATGCCTTCGGTGACCTCGGTGCGCGACCCGACCAACAGCGTCGAGGCGTCGAGCTCTTCGCGCAAATCGTCCGGCAGCACCGCGGCGATCTTGGCCAGCGCGTCGGTGGCGGCGTTCGCAAGCCGCCAGTCCGGCTGCTTGGCCACCCAGCGCGAACCGAGCACGATCGCCTCGATCTCCTCATCGGTGAACATCAAGGGCGGCAGCATGAAACCGGGCCTGAGCACGTAACCCAACCCCGCCTCGCCCTCGATCGGCGCGCCCTGCCCCTGCAGCGTGGCGATATCGCGATAGAGCGTGCGGATCGACACACCCATTTCGCCCGCAAGGCTGCGGCCGCTGACCGGCCGGCGATGCCGGCGCAGGATCTGGATCAGGTCGAGCAGGCGTTCAGCACGGGACATGAATCATGACCTAGTTTCAATCACGATAGAGCCCCAGCACTTTCGGCGGCAAGCGACATGGTGGCGGACGGGAACGTCTGCGCCCTGACGCCGTTGTCTGGCCATTATGGATATACGCGGGTTGCTGTTGTTCTGGTCGGTTTTGACCGCCATCGTCGCTGCGCTCAGCCTCGGACCATCCTTCGCCCATGTGCTGGAATCGGTGCCGCGGCTGACCAGTTGGCCGCCTTCGCTCTGGCGTGAAACCACTGTCTTCAACGCTCAGTTCCAATTCTTCGCGATTGTCGGCGCACCGCTGGACGTCGATCGCCTGTCCGGGGCTTCTCGCCTGGATGCTGCGCAGCGACCGCCCGGCATTCTGGTGGATTTTGGCCGCCATCGTGCTTTATCTGATGGCCCTCGTGGCGTGGTTTACCCTGGTCAAACCGGCAAACGATGTCCTGGCCACCTGGGTGCCTGGACCGATCCCGGACAATTTCGAAAGTATCCGGAGCAGCTGGGAAACCGGCCATATGGTCGTCACCGGCTTCAAGGCCGTTGGTTTCATAACGCTCGCAGTCGGCCTGCTGTCGATCAGGCGCGGCTGATCCGGTTGCACACGTCGGCAGCCCTTTTGTTGCGCCGGTCAATGTGCTGTGGCAGAAGCGGCGAGCCGCCGTCCGGAGATGCGCCTTCTTGAAACCTTTTCGCGACAAACGCCGCGACAGCCGCCCGCCCGCGAAGGGCGGGGCGGAGCAGCCGCGACGGCGCGACGCCGGCCTGACCGCCGGTTCGGAGCCTAAACTGCAGGACCGGTCCGAGCCGAAAGCCGCGCCGCGCCCTCTATCCCGCCGCGATGGCGCGCTGCCTGCCGAACATCTGCCGCTGATCCTCGAGGTCGGCCCCAATCAGGACTACGCGCTGCTCGACAGCGGCGCCGGAGAAAAACTCGAGCAATACGGCCCCTACCGCATCGTTCGGCCGGAGGGCCAGGCGATCTGGCAAAAGGCTTTGCCGGCCAGGGACTGGGAGCGCGCCGACGCCATTTTCACCGGCGATACCGACGAGGAAGGCATCGGCCGCTGGCGCTTCCCCAAGACGCCGCTCGGCGAGACCTGGCCGATGAAGCATGACGGCATAGATTATCTCGGCCGCTTCACTTCGTTTCGCCATGTCGGCGTCTTTCCCGAGCAGGCCTCGCACTGGGACCACATGGCCGGACTGATCGCGGCGGCAAAACGGCCGGTGAAGGTGTTGAACCTGTTCGGTTACACCGGCCTTGCCTCCTTGGTGGCGGCGCGCGCCGGCGCCGAGGTCACCCACGTCGATGCTTCCAAGAAGGCGATCGGCTGGGCGCGCGAAAACCAAGAAATGGCGGGCTTGTCGCAAAAGCCGATCCGCTGGATCGTCGACGATGCCGTGAAATTCGCCGAACGCGAGGAGCGCCGCGGCAGCCGCTACGACATCATCCTGTTCGACCCGCCCGCCTATGGCCGCGGACCGAAAGGCGAGGTCTGGCAGCTGTTCGAGGACCTGCCGGCGCTGACCGATATCTGCCGCGCGATCCTGACGCCGAAGCCGCTCGCCGTGGTACTGACCGCCTATTCGATCCGCGCCTCTTTTTTCGCCATCCATGCCCTGATGCGCGACACCTTCGCCGGCATGGGCGGCACGGTCGAGTCGGGTGAATTGATCATCCGCGAGAAATCTGCCGGTCGGGCGCTTTCGACCTCGCTGTTCTCACGCTGGGTGGCCTGAATGAGTGCGTACGAACGGCACGCGGGCGCGCCAGGGCAGGTGAAGGAAGTCACCAGCCTCGCCAACCCGCTGGTCAAGGACATCAAGGCGCTCGCGCTGAAGAAATTCCGTGACCAGCAGAATGCCTTCATGGCCGAAGGCCTGAAGCTGGTCATCGACGCGCTCGATCTCGGCTGGTCGATCAGGACATTGGTCTTCGCCAAGGCCGGACGTGGCAATACGGCGGTTGAAAAGATCGCGGCGCGCACGGTCGCTGCCGGCGGCACCGTCCTTGAAGTTTCGGAAAAAGTGCTGGTCGCCATCACCCGCCGCGACAATCCGCAAATGGTCGTCGGCGTGTTCTCGCAGAAATTCCTGCCGTTGAAGGACATCCGCGCCCGTGACGGCGACGTCTGGGTGGCGCTCGACCGCGTCCGCGACCCCGGCAATCTCGGCACCGTCATCCGCACGGTCGACGCTGTCGGGGCCAGGGGCGTCATCTTGGTCGGCGAGACCACCGATCCCTTTTCGGTCGAAACGGTGCGCGCCACCATGGGCTCGATTTTCGCCGTGCCGGTCGCCAAGGCGTCGCCCGAAGCTTTTCTCGCCTGGCGAACGAGCTTTCCCGGCCTCGTCGCCGGCACCCATCTGAAGGGTGCGGTCGACTACCGCTCGGTCGATTTTTCAAAAGGCCCGGTGCTTTTGATGATGGGTAACGAGCAGCAAGGCCTGCCTGACGAGCTTGCCGCAAGCTGCGATAAACTGCTGCGGATACCGCAGGCCGGCCGCGCCGATTCGCTCAACCTTGCGGTGGCCACCGGCGTCATGCTGTTCGAGATCCGGCGCGGCGCGCTGAAGCTCGGCCCGGAGGACGCCAGATCGTGACATCTCAAACCGTGAAACTGCAAACCATGAAGTCCTGGAGGCCGTATGCTCTTCTGGTCGTCGCCGCGATAGCGCTCGACCAGTGGGTGAAATACCTAGTCGAAACCGGTCTTGCCTTTCAGGAACGGCTCGACCTGCTTCCGTTCCTGGCGCTGTACCGCACCTACAACACCGGCATCGCGTTCTCGCTGTTTTCGTCCTTCGGCGACACCGGCCTGGTGGTCGTCGCGGTTCTGGTGGTCGCTTTCGTGCTCTATCTTGCGGCCCGCACGCCGCCCGGCCACCTGCTTGCCCGCATCGGCTTCGCACTGATCGTCGGCGGCGCGCTCGGCAACCTGATCGATCGCGCAATCTACGGTCATGTCATCGACTACGTCCTGTTCCATACGCCGGTCTGGTCCTTCGCCGTCTTCAACCTCGCCGACGCCTTCATTTCGGTTGGTGCGGTGCTGGTCGTCTTCGACGAACTCATTGGCTGGCGGCGCGGAGCGTCGAGCGATTGACCTCACTCGCCTGGCGCCGCACATTCTGATCTGCAAGCCCGAGGAGAAAAAATGCCCGAAACCTTCAAAGCCATCCTCGTTTCGCGTGACGCCGAGAAAAACCAGTCAGTCGCGGTGACCGAGCTTACCGAGGCAGACCTGATGGAGGGCGACGTCACCGTCGCGGTCGAGGCGACGACGGTGAACTACAAGGACGGTCTTGCAATTACCGGCAAGGCGCCGATAATCCGCCGCTGGCCGCTGGTGCCGGGCATCGATTTCGCCGGCACCGTCATCTCGTCTTCCAATCCCGACTGGCGCGAAGGTGACAAGGTCATATTGAACGGCTGGGGCGTCGGTGAGACGCATTTCGGCGCCTTTGCAGGGCGCGCCCGCGTCAAGGGCGACTGGCTGGTGCCGTTGCCGGACGGCATGAGCCCGCATGATGCGATGGCGGTCGGCACCGCCGGCTACACCGCCATGCTTTGCGTCATCGCGCTGGAGCGCCACGGCATCGTGCCCGATCGCGGCCCGGTGGTGGTGACCGGCGCTGCCGGTGGCGTCGGCTCGGTCGCGGTCTCGATCCTGTCCAGCCTCGGCTATCACGTCATCGCCTCGACCGGCCGCGCTGCCGAAAGCCCCTATCTGATCGACCTCGGCGCCGCGGAAGTGATTTCACGCGACGAGCTCACCCAGCCGGCAAAACCGCTCGCCAAGGAACGCTGGGCCGGCGGCGTCGATGCGGTCGGCAGTCACACGCTAGCCAACGTTCTGTCGATGACCTCCTATGGCGGCGCCGTCGCCGCTTGCGGCCTCGCCGGCGGCATGGACCTGCCGGCAAGCGTCGCCCCCTTCATCCTGCGCGGCGTCTCGCTGCTCGGCATCGATTCGGTGATGGCGCCGAAGGCGGTCCGCCTCGAGGCCTGGCGCCGCATCGGCGCCGATCTTGACCACGCAAAGCTTGCCAGCCTGTCGACGAGCATCGGCTTCGACGGCATCATCGGCGCCGCGCATGACATCGTCGAGGGTAAGATCCGCGGCCGCGTGGTGGTGGATATGTGAGCCCCCAAGGGATAAAAAAGAGCGCGACCGCTAAAATTCGAGCGATCAACCACAACCTTCGATAAGCTCTGTCTGGCAGGATTTCCGTATGATTGCGGAACCCGGCATCAGAGAGGCGGAACCAGCCGAACGGGCCGACGGGACGGCCCCCGCGGCGCCAGGACGGCAGCTTGTCGCCGCGCCACCGCTGGCGCCGGAACTGCCGGCCTCCAACCGCGAAGGCCTGCCCTTCCTGACGCTCGTCGCCATCGTCGTGCTGGCAGGCTTTTCGCATCTGACCGGGGCGCCGATCTTCATCACCATCGGCCTTTTGGCGACAGCCATCGCCGGGCTCGCCATGCATCTGCGCAACAGGCGCACCGAGCGCCGCGCGGTGGCCCTGCTCGATGCCACGACCGCCCGTAGCCGCGCCGAAATCGAGACGCTGGCCGACCGCATGTGGGAGATGCAGGAGAGCGAGGAGCGCTTTCGCGGGCTGATCGATGCACTCGGCGATCTCGTCGTCCATCGTGACCGCGACGGCCACATTGTCTACGCCAACAAGGTTTTCGCCGACCTTGTCGAAACCGACCAGCGCGAGCTTGCCGGCAAGACCCTGGCCGAACTAGGCATCGATGTCGGCATCGTCCCCGACGCCGCGTTTTCCGACCATGAATGCCTGAGTTCCACCGACGTCGCCATTCGCACGCCGGACGGCCCACGCTGGTTCTCTTGGATCGAGCTGTCGGTGCGCGACAAGGACAGCGGCGCCGTTTCGCATCGCGCCATCGCCCGCGACATCACCGCTCGCAAGCGCGCCGAATCCTCGCTGATCACCGCCCGCGAGCGGGCCGAATATGCGAGCCAGGCCAAATCGCGCTTCCTCGCCACCGTCAGCCACGAGATCCGCACGCCGATGAACGGCATCATGGGCATGGCCCGGCTTCTCGCCGACACCAGCCTTTCGCCCGAGCAGCGGACCTATGTCGGCGCCATCTCGACCTCGGCCAGCGCGCTGCTGGCGCTGATCGAGGACCTGCTCGACTACTCCAAGATCGAGGCCGGCCGCTTCGATCCCGAACCGCAGCCGATGTCGGTGCGCGAGATCGCCGACAATGTCATCGAGCTTTTGGCGGCGCGGGCTTTTGCCAAGGATATCGGCCTCGGCTGCCATGTCGAACCCGACGTGCCGCAGCTGATCACCGCCGACCCCGGCAGGGTCAGGCAGGTGCTGCTCAATCTCATCGGCAACGCCGTCAAGTTCACCGACAGCGGCGGCGTCCTGGCAAGCATCGCCCGCGTCCGCACCGAAACCACCGACCGCATCTGCTTGACCATCACCGACACCGGCCCCGGTCTGCGCGAGGAGGACATGGAGCGCATATTCGAGGACTTCGAACAGGCTGACGGCACCTCGACCCGTGCGCATGGCGGTGCCGGCCTCGGTCTCGCCATTTCCAAACGCCTGGTGATCGCCATGGGCGGCACTATCTCTGTGTCGAGCCGGCTTGGCCAGGGGTCCGAATTCGTCTTCGAGATTCCCGCTATTTCCGCCGTCGAGGCGCCGCAGATCCGCCAGGACGCGCTGTCGGGCCGGCATGCGGTGATCGTATCGAAGAACCTGGTCGAGGCCGAAGCCCTCGCCCGCACCATTCGCGCCAATGGCGGCACGGTCGATCTGGCCACCGCCGCCGCCCAGGCCACCGCTTTCGCCGAGGGCTGTGACGTGCTTCTGATCGATGCTGCCATGGAGCAAAGCGACGGCAGGCTGCTCAGGCGCCTGCGCCAGAGCGGATTTGCCGATTGCGAGGCAGTGACGCTGATCGCGCCGACCGACCGCGGCATGCTTGGCGAGTTCCGTGCCAACGGTTACGCCACCTTCCTGGCGAGGCCGGTGCGCGGCGAGACACTGCTGCGCGTGCTTTTGACCAGCCATGCACCGGTCATCGCCGAGCCGCAACTGCAAAGGCGCGGCGCGCAGGCGGGGCACGCCATTGGCGCCCGCCAGCAGGGCCTGTCGGTGCTGATCGCCGAGGACAACGACATCAACGCCATGCTGGCCCGCGCCACGCTGCTGAAGGCCGGGCATCGCGTGAAAGTGGTCGGCAACGGCAAGGCCGCGGTCGAGGCGGTCATCAGCACCGGCCACAAGCACCGCTACGACGTGGTGCTGATGGACTTGCACATGCCTGTCATGGACGGTCTGGACGCCATCGCCGCCATCCGCCGCCATGAGGAGGAGACCGCGGTGCCGCCGGTGCCGATCATGGTGCTGTCGGCCGACAGCCAGGAAAAGACCCGCCACGCCGTGCTCGCTCACGGTGCCAGCGGCTTCGTCACCAAGCCGCTCGACCCCGATGCCCTGGTTCATGCGGTCGAAGGGCAAGCGGCCGCCTGAGGCACAACATAGACGGTTGATAGATTGCCCAGCCGACGAAGTATTGCCCGCAGAGCCGTATCACGGTACTGTCACAATCCTGTTGCACCTACACCGTATCCCCGTGCCAAGAGGGATGGCTCGAAGGAGAATCACTCGTGCATACAGTCATGCCGGAATGTGATGCTCGGCCGAACGCCAGCGGGCCTTTGCTCGTCGGCCGGAACGCCGATGCCGTCATAAAAGGCGCATCGCTCGGCCGCATCGGCAATCTCGAAGTGCGGCTCGCCCGCAACGAGGCCGAGATCGCTGCCGCGCAGGAAGTGCGCTACCGGGTGTTCTACGACGAGCTTGGCGCCAGGAAGGACCTGTTTCAGATGCAGGACCGCCGCGATGCCGATCGCTTCGATCCGCTCTGCGATCATCTGCTGGTCTTCGATACTTCGCTTTCCGGCCCCGAGCATCGCCGCATCGTCGGCACCTACCGCCTGCTGCGGCAGGAGATTGCCGCGGCCGCCGGCGGTTTCTATTCCGAAGGTGAATTCGAGCTGACCAAGCTGATCGCGCGGCATCCCGGCCAGCGCTTCCTCGAGCTCGGCCGCTCCTGCGTTCTGCCGGAATACCGCTCGAAGCGCACCATCGAGGCGCTGTGGCAAGGCATCTGGGCCTACATCAACCACTACGGCATCGGCGTGATGACCGGCTGCGCGTCGTTCCACGGCACCGTGCCTGCGGCACATGCGGAGGCGCTGACCTATCTCGCCCACCACTGCCGGACGAATTCATCCTGGGACGTGCGCGCCGTCGCCGGGCGCTATTGTTCCATGGATCTGATGCCGATCGAGGCCGTCAATACCAAGGCGGCGATCGCCGCGATGCCGCCGCTGGTCAAGGGCTATCTGCGCGTCGGCGCGCGCATCGGCGACGGTTGCGTCATTGACCGTGAATTCTCGACGGTCGACGTGTTCGTGGTTATGCCGGTCAAGGAGATCGGTGCCCGCTACGTCAATTATTATGGCGGAGAAGCGCAGCGGTTTGCGGCCTGAAGTAGTGAATAGTGAATAGTGAATAGAACATAGCACTGACTGCTGGAGCAGCAATTGGCTACTCACTACTCACCATTCACTACTAACCATTCACCATTCACGCATCTTTCTCAGCCTGCTCGTTGACCGGCCCCGGCTCCACTGGCGCTTCGCTTGCGACATGCTTGGGGCCGCCCTTGGCGACGCCGACCATGGCCGGCCGCAGAACACGCTCGCCGATCGAATAGCCGGGCTGCACGACTTGCACGACCGTGTTGGCCGGTACGTCGGGATTGGGCACCTCGAACATCGCCTGGTGGAAATTCGGATCGAATTTCTCGCCCTCGGGCTCAAGCTTCTTCACGCCGTGGCGTTCCAGCGCCGACAGCATGGCGCGCTCGGTGATCTCGACGCCGTCGATCAGCGCCTTGAAGCCGGCATCGCCCGACGCCTTGGCCTCCTCCGGGATGGCATCCAGCGCACGGCGCAGATTGTCTGACACCGAAAGCATGTCGCGGGCAAAATTGGCAACCGCATAGGCGCGCGCATCATGGACGTCGCGGGCGGTGCGGCGACGCAAGTTCTCCATGTCGGCCGCGACGCGCAGTGCGCGATCCTTCAGCTCTTCGTTTTCCTTCAGAAGCCGGACAAGCGCTTCATAGTCGCCGTCGACGCCACCTTCCCTTGGCTCCGCGCCAGCCTCGGTCTTCTCGGCTTCATCGGGCGCGCGTTCGTCTTTTGCCTGGTCGCTCATCGCCGTTTCCCGTCATTTTCGAATGGTGTGGATTTGCGCCCGATATCGAGGTTTAGCGGCCAAAAATCAAGGGGCAAGCGCTACTGCAGCCGCTGCCGCGGCTTGATGGCGGACGGCGCATACCTTTCGATTTTAATTCAAACTTTACCGTACCCGACGGCTTTGCTTGCCAGCATACTACAATGCGGGAACCATTCCTCCCTTGGAAGAGTTTCGAAGCCGACACAGGATTTTGGATGATGCCCCGCAGGAATGGCGAAAAACGCGACGGGCTCGCCGCCGATATCCGGCGCCAGCTCGGCACCGAGGCGACCAAGCGCTTTCTGCGCACCTTGCCGGCCTTCCGCACGGAGTCCGATATTCCCGACCGTCTGAAGGAATTGCTCGACCGCCTGGACGGCGTCGAAGCCAAGGTGGTCGCAGGCGGGCGCCGTCGGTAGACACCGTCGCAAGCAACGCGACCTGCGATTGCGGCCGCAATTCCTCGCCATCGCGCGACATTTACCCGCAGTAACTTTGCGTGATCTCCGCCTTGCGGCAGCGCGCCGCTCCGCCTATGTTTCATGATGAACATGATTTCCCCCGAAGCTGTGGCAAACAGCAAGCGCGCCTGGTTGAAAATCCTGTCGCGCTATAAAAAGCCCGACAGGCGTCGCAGCGCCGTCGAACTCGCCATCACCCTCATTCCTTTCGCCACGCTGTGGGCATTGTCCTCGGCCGCTTATGCCTATGGCCATTGGTGGGGTCTGGTCCTCATCCTTCCGGCAGCCGGCTTTCTGGTGCGTATCTTCATGATCCAGCACGATTGCGGCCACGGCTCCTTCTTTGCCAACCGCTATGCCGACGACTGGATCGGCCGCGTGCTTGGCGTGCTGACGCTGACGCCCTACGATTGCTGGCGCCGCGCCCACGCAACCCATCACGCCAGCGCAGGCAACCTCGACGAGCGCGGCACCGGCGACATCAAGACACTGACCGTCGCTGAATATCGGCAACTGTCATGGCGGGGCCGGCTCGCCTATCGCCTTTATCGCCATCCGCTGGTGATGTTTGGCCTTGGCCCGATATGGATCTTCATTTTCGAGCAGAGACTGCCCTTGGGCATGATGCGGGGCGGTTTCACCCCCTGGGTGTCGTCGATGTCGACCAACCTCGCCATCGCGGTCATCGCCGCGCTGCTCATCTGGTTCGTTGGCCCCGGCGCGTTTCTGGTCGTGCATTTGCCGATCGTCATCCTCGCCGGATCGGCCGGCATCTGGCTGTTCTATGTCCAGCATCAGTTCGAAGAGACGGAGTGGACAAAGGACTCCGAGTGGGAATTCCAGCACGCTGCCCTGCACGGTTCGTCCTATTACGACCTGCCGCCGGTGCTGAACTGGATCACCGGCAATATCGGCGTCCACCACGTGCACCACCTCTCGGCCAAGGTGCCATGCTACCGGCTTCCGGAAGTGCTGAGGGACTATCCGGAGTTGCGCGAGATCGGCCGCGTCACACTCCTCGACAGCCTGCGCTGCGTCAAGCTGGCGCTGTGGGACGAGAGCCGCAGCAAGCTGGTATCGTTCCGCGAAGCGCGGATGGCCGTGTAGACCCACCGCCGCACCTAAAGCGCGTCGCGCTCGACCGGCCTCATGCGACGCGCTTTAGGTTCTTGTTTATGCATGCCGTTATCGCAAAACCGCTGAACACTTTTGCGCGACATGCGTTAAGGGGTGCGGCGGGCTCCACATTCCGAGCTTAAGCCGCCTTGCGCTGGTCGCGCATCAGGATCTCGCCCTGGCGGATCTCGGTGCCCAGCACTTTCAGGCATTCGCGCATGAACGCGGCAAGGCCCGGCCAGCCCTTGGCCGACACCAGATTGCCGTCGACATGGGCGCCGGTCGGCGCAACATCGATATAGATGCCGCCGGCCAGCGTGACTTCCGGCTCGCAATATTGCAGCGCCGCGACTTCGCGGCCGCGCACCACGCCGTCGACCGCGATCAGGATCTGCACGCCGTGGCAGATGGTGAAGATCGGTTTTCCCGTCTCATGGAAATGCCGCACCAGCGCCTGCACGCGCTTGTCGATGCGGATATATTCCGGGCCGCGCCCGCCCGCCGCGTAGACGGCATCGTAGTCGGCCGGATTGACCTCAGAAAACGTCTTGTTGAGAATGTAGTCGTGGCCGAGCTTTTCCGTATAGGTCTGGTGGCCCTCGAAGTCGTGCAGCGAGGTCTTCAGGATATCGCCGGCCTTCTTGTCGGGGCAAACGACATGGACGGTGTGGCCCACCGCATGCATGGCCTGTTCAAAGACGAAAATCTCGTACTCCTCGCTGAACTCGCCAACGAGCATCAATATCTTCTTGCCAGCCATACCCGGTTCCTCCCTTGTGGCCACATTTATTCGGATCGCGAAATAATGGGCCTATCCTAAGGCGGAGAGGCGCAAAATAAAAGGCTGAATCGGGAATGTGGTCCGACCAGATAGGGCTTCTGGTCCCCTGGAGCGGATCAGCCGGCGCGCACCCGCCGCCACGAATATTTCGGGCCTTTGGCCTCCGGCTTCACCGCCGGCTGGTAGGACAGCGGCAGTCCGCCGGTACGACCTTGCTCGAGCCGCTTCAGCAGCACCGGGTGCGATATCTCGAATTCATCGAAGCCGAGGCGCAGCATATGCGGCAGCTGATCAATCAGCACCTGCCCGGTGGCGCGCATAGCGCCTGCAAAATGATAACGGCTGCGCAGCAATTCGCCCTTGGAGAACGAGCGGCCGTCGTTGAACGCCGGAAACGCCAGCGCCACCAGCGACAGCTGATCGAGCAGGCCTGCGATCTTTTCGAGCTGATCGCCGGGCTGCAGCAGCACACCGATGCGCTCCTTCGTCGACCGCCGCACCTCCGGATCGAGGCCGAGAAACGCCTGCAACGGCAGGATGAAACGGCCATTGCCGACCAGCGCCTCGGCGCTTTCGGCATGAACCCACTCGTCCTCGCGGAACTCATCCGGTGTCCACAGCCTCATGGCGTTTTCGGCTATCAAGTCGCTCATCAAGAAAATTCCCAAGTCCAAAGATTCTAAAGTGCAAAACACCTCAGGGTGTGTTGAGATTCAGGTCAGGCCGAGCCGAAGCCGACGGCGGGCGCGAAGCGACCAAACTGGGTGGCTTCCGAGAACCGGAGCGGAGCGTACTTTGGGTACGTGAGCACCGGAAGCGCAGGAAGCCGCCGTTTGCAGGCCGGCTGAATATCAACATACCCTAAAGCGAGGCGTCGGTCAGCGACCTTTCCAGCCCCGACAAATGGATGCCGCATTCGGTCTTGGCGTGCCCGGCCCAGCGGCCGCTGCGCGCGTCGTCGCCCGGCTGCACCGGCTGCGTGCATGGGAAACAGCCGATCGACAGATAGCCATAGGCGACCAGCGGGTTTTCACGCAGCGCATGTGCGCGCATGTAGCCGGCCTGGTCTGATGTCGTCCAGTGCGCCAGCGGATTGATGCGGATGCGCGAGCCGACCGCCTCGAACACCGGCAGCGCTGCCCGGGTCGCCGCCTGGAAGCGCTTGCGGCCGGTGAACCAGGCGCGGAACGGCTCGACGCCGCGCGCCAGCGGCTCGACCTTGCGCACGTCGCAGCAGGCGTCGGTGTCGGTCTCGTTCAGATTGCCGGTCGGGTCGATCCTTGCCAGCGCCGCATCGTCGGGCCTGATCACCCGGATATCGCTCAGCCCGAAATCGGCGGCCAGCGCGTCACGATAGCCGAGCGTTTCCTCGAAATGCTTGCCGGTGTCGAGAAAGATCACCGGCAGCGTCCGGTCGATCTCGGCGATCATGTGCAGCAGCACCGCCGAATCCGCGCCGAAGGACGAGACGGCGGCGATTTCGCCGTGAAAGAACTCCCGGGCCGACCGCTCGATGATCTCCAGCGGCTTTAGATGGCCGTAGAGCGCGTCGAGACCCGCCGCTTGGGCGGCGATGCCGGCCTCGACGTCGACGATCCGGTCAAGCGGCCTTGGCTTCGCCAGCATAGAGCGCCTCCTTGAACGGCGCGGGACCGACTCGGCGGTAGGCGTCGATGAATCTTTCGTTTCTGTCCAGCCGAAGCCCGAGATAGGTCTCGACGATCTGCTCGATGGCATCGGTGATCTCTTCCGAACTGAAGCCGCGGCCGATGATCTCGCCGACCGAGGTGTTCTCGTCGGCCGAGCCGCCGAGCGTCACCTGGTAGAGCTCGGCGCCTTTCTTCTCGACCCCGAGGATGCCGATATGGCCGACATGGTGATGGCCGCAGGCATTGATGCAGCCGGAAATCTTCAGCTTCAATTCGCCGATCTCGCGCTGGCGCTCCAGTGAGGCGAAGCGCCGCGAGATTTCCTGCGCCACGGGAATGGAACGCGCCGTTGCCAGCGCGCAATAGTCGAGGCCGGGGCAGGAGATGATGTCGCTGATCAGGTTGGAATTGGCCGTCGCCAGCCCGATATCGACAAGCGCGTCATAGACCGCCTTGAGGTCGGCCCGCGCGACATGCGGCAGGATCAGGTTCTGCTCGTGACTGACGCGCAGCTCGTCGAATGAATATTTTTCGGCAATGTCGGCGACCGCTTCCATCTGGCTGTCGGAGGCATCGCCCGGCGTCTCGCCGATGCCCTTGAGCGAGATGGTCACCGCCGCGTAGTCGGGATGGCGATGGGTGACCACATTCTGGTCCAGCCATTCGGAAAAGCTCTTCGAGTCGAGGCGGGCAAGCTTGACCGCCTCATCGCCTTCCGGCCGGTCGACAAGCGCCGGCGGCGCGAAATAGGCGTCGATGGCGCGGATGTCTTCTTCCGGCAGCCTCAGCTCGGCGTCCTTCAACTCCTGCCATTCGGCCTCGACCTGGCGGGTGATCTCCTCGACGCCGGTCTCATGGACCAGGATCTTGATGCGCGCCTTGAACTTGTTGTCGCGACGGCCGTAGAGGTTGTAAACGCGCAGGATCGCCGTGCAGTAGGACAACAGATCCGCTTCGGGCAGGAAGTCGCGGATCTTCTTGGCCACCATTGGCGTGCGGCCCTGGCCGCCGCCGACATAGACGGCGAAACCAAGCTCGCCGGCGGCGTTCTTCTTCAGATGCAGGCCGATGTCGTGCGTCTGGATGGCGGCGCGGTCGCGCTCGGCGCCGGTCACCGCGATCTTGAATTTTCGCGGCAGGAACGAGAATTCCGGATGCACCGACGACCATTGCCGCAGGATTTCGGCATAGGGGCGCGGATCGGCAACCTCGTCGGCGGCTGCGCCGGCGAAGTGGTCGGCAGTGACGTTGCGAATGCAGTTGCCGCTGGTCTGGATCGCGTGCATCTCGACGCTTGCCAGATCAGCCAGGATCGCCGGGATGTCCGACAGCGCCGGCCAGTTGAACTGGATGTTCTGGCGCGTCGTGAAATGCCCATAACCTTTGTCGTATTTGCGGGCAATGTGGCCGAGCATGCGCAGCTGCTTGCTGTTCAGCGTGCCGTAGGGCACCGCGATGCGCAGCATATAGGCATGCAGCTGCAGATAGACTCCGTTCATCAGCCGAAGCGGCCGGAACTGGTCCTCGGTGATCTCGCCGGCAAGGCGCCGCGCGACCTGGTCGCTGAACTCGGCGACGCGGGCCTTGACGAAATCGTGGTCGAACTCATCGTAACGGTACATATTCAGGTCTTTCCGGGCGCGTCCGCCCGTTATTTTCTTCGTTCGAGCATGATCGGGATCATGCTTGGGTCATCTATGCCGCGCGTGCGGCTTGCGGACGGGCCTGCTTGCCCAGGTCGTTGCGGGTGGTCGGGCCGGCGGCACGGATCTTTTCACGCAGCCGGACCGCTTCGACCGTGCCGTTGGCCACGGTCACGTCTATCAGGTTGACGTCGACCACTTCGTTGTTGGCGGAGGCCTTGGCGCCGATCGCCTCCAGCCGGTCCTCGGCCGCTTTGTCATGGGCGATGTCGGCATGGTCGATGGTCTCGGCCCAGCCGCCATTGGCGTACCAGACGGCTATGCCGTCGGCGAGGCGGTTCGCGGTCAGGACTTTCATTGGTTCACTCCTTGCGCGGCAGCACGGGCCACGCTTTCCTGCCTGTGTGCCGCCAGCGGCTCGGACCGTTCGAAATTGGCGCCGGCGACCGCGTCGCCGATGATGGTCATCACCGGGCCGCTGAGGTCGGCGCGCGCCTCCAGCGACGGCAGGTCGGCGAGCGTGCCGTGGAAACGGCGGCGGCTGGCAAGGCTGGCATTCTCGACCACGGCGACGGCCGTATCCGGCGACAGGCCGGCTTCGATCAGCCGGCCGGCGACCTCTGCAGCGACCGAGCGGCCCATATAGACGGCGACCGTCGCGCCGGAAATAGCGAGCTTTGCCCAATCTGGCAGCGAATTTCCCTTGAGGTCATGGCCGGTGGTGAACACCATCGACGACGACACGCCGCGCAGCGTCAGCGGCAGTTCGAAATCGGCGGCGGCGGCGAAGGCCGCGGTGACGCCCGGAACCACTTCGTAGGCGACGCCGGCATCGCGAAGTGCCGCCATCTCCTCGCCGGCCCGGCCGAACACCAGCGGGTCGCCGGACTTCAGCCGCACGACACGCTTGCCGGCGTGGCCAAGCTCGACCAGCAGCGCATTGATCTCGGCCTGGCTCTTGGAATGGCAGCCCTTGCGCTTGCCGACCGGCAGGCGCTCGGCATCGCGGCGGCCCATGGCGACGATCGCCTCCGGCACCAGCGCGTCATGGACGATCACGTCGGCTTCCATCAGCAGGCGATGGGCGCGCAGCGTCAAAAGGTCCTCGGCGCCTGGACCGGCGCCTACAAGCGCGATATGGCCCGATGCCGGTTCTTTCGAAAGCAGCAGGCCGACGGCCGCATCATGCGCCTGCGAAAGCTCGCCGGCCTCGACAGCGCGGGCCGGTGCACCGCCAAAGAAATCGCTCCAGAAGCGGCGGCGGGCATTGCCCTTCGGCAGCAGTCTTTCGGCGGTGTCGCGAAACGATGCGGCGAGAGTTGCGAGCGGACCGAGCGAGGGCGACAGCATGCGGTCGATGCGGCTGCGCAGCATCTGCGCCAGCACCGGGCCGGCACCTTCCGTGCCGATGGCAATGGCGACCGGCGCGCGGTTGACCAGTGCCGGCGTGAAGAAATCGCATAGCTCCGGCCGGTCGACGGCATTGACCGGAATGCCCAGCCGGCGCGCATCCCCGGCAACGCGGCGATCGAGCGCCTCGTCGCCGCTGGCGGCAAACACCATCACCGCACCATTGAGATGTGCTGCATCATAGGCGTCGGCGATGTGGGCGGCCCCCGTCTCGGCGATAAAGGCCAGCAGCTCCGGGCTTGTTTCATCGCTGACGATGCGCAGCACAGCGCTCGACTGCGCGAGCAGCCGCGCCTTGGCCAGCGCTTCCTCTGCGCCGCCGACGATGGCTATGGCTTCGCCCTCGACCCGCATGAAGACGGGAAAGGCATTGAGCTTGGGCGTGGCTTGCGGCATGACGAGCGGAATCCTGGAACCGTTTGTCAGTTCTACGCGGGGGCGCGAAAAACCAGAAGGCACCCACTCGCGCATCGCTTCGTAGCAGGCAATCTCTTTTCTGCAAGCATGAAGGCCAAGAGAAAAATATTCCACATTCAAATGCGGAGCAGATTGAAGCTGCTGCTGCAGCCCTTGATCCGCTGCCTTTCTAGCGGCTGGAGGAGCTAACCACAAAACAGATTTTTCTAAATTCTATCAATTTAGTAGATTAAGCCGCCGGATGCTGACCGAGCGATCGACGGCAGCCCCGCGCTCTCGCCGGCCCTTGTCGGAATACCGGGTCCGAGTACCGGAACATTCCCGCCTCGGCACGCGTTTGCCCTATGGGCCCAGGCCCGGTCATGCCCCTACGGCAAAGGCTTGGCGATGGGCTCGAAAAATCAAAAAAGGAGCGCCCCATGAGCAACGTCAGACTGAAACGCGGACTGTGGATCGTGGTGGCAGATGGCGAAAAGGCGCTGTTCCTCGAGAACCGTGGAGACGTCCAATATCCCGACCTTCAGGTCGTGCACGAGATGGAGCAGGAAAATCCGGCAACCCGAGAACAAGGCACCGACCGCCCCGGCCGCTACAGCGACGGCCCTTCCGTCCACCGCAGTGCGGTCGAAGACACCGACTGGCACCGGCTCGGCAAGGAGCGTTTTGCCGAAGAGATTGCCGACAGGCTCTACAAGCTCGCGCATCGCGGCAGCTTCAAGGAGATCGTGCTGATCGCGCCGCCGCCGGTGCTGGGCGACATGCGCAGGAAACTGCACAAGGAGGTCACCGATAAGATAACGGCCGAAATCCCAAAGACGCTGACCAACCACAGCATACCCGATATCGAGAGCCTGCTGCAGGCGACCTGATCGGGCATCGGCGGCGTGCAACTTTCGTTTCCGTAGCAAGCGCCTGCTTGGAGCAGGCCGCGCCGGGTGGCAACGCTTGCCGGCTCTCCGTCTTTTGCTGCTTTGTCATCGATTTCATGAGGAATGCGGGGTTGTCTCGCGACTGTCGCAGCCTCCATACTGCCACGGCGGCGGCTTTTGGACGGCGCATGTCCGACATCGCGATTCCTGAAGGCGCTCCATAGACAATGCCGCATGACACGCCCCTTATCGCCACCATCGTCGCCGGTCTGGGGCTGGCTTTCGTCTTCGGCGCACTTGCCAACCGTTTTCGCGTGCCGCCGCTGGTAGGCTATCTCATCGCCGGCGTTCTGGTTGGACCGAACACGCCGGGTTTCGTCGCCGATGCCGGCCTCGCCAATGAACTTGCCGAGATCGGCGTCATCCTGCTGATGTTCGGCGTCGGCCTGCATTTCTCGCTGAAGGACCTGTTGTCGGTCCGCGCCATCGCCGTGCCCGGCGCCATTGTGCAGATCGGCTTCGCGACAGCCCTCGGCGCCGGCCTTGCCTGGATGCTCGGCTGGTCGATGGGCGCGGGACTGGTCTTCGGCCTGGCACTTTCCGTGGCCTCGACCGTGGTGCTGTTGCGCGCCCTGCAGGAGCGGCGGCTGATCGAGACCGAGCGCGGCCGCATCGCCGTCGGCTGGCTAATCGTCGAGGATCTGGCGATGGTGCTGGCGCTGGTGCTTTTGCCGGCATTGGCCGGCGTGCTCGGCGGCCAAGAGCAGGTGGAGGTGCACTCCAGCGGTCTGCTGTCGCTGCCGGCGAGCTACGGCGTCTGGGGCGTCGTCGCCGTCACACTGGCCAAGGTCGCGGCCTTTGTCGTGGTCATGCTGGTGGTCGGCCGCCGGCTTATCCCCTGGATCCTGCACTACGTCGCCCATACCGGATCGCGCGAACTGTTCCGGTTGGCGGTGCTTGCGATTGCGCTTGGCGTCGCCTTCGGCGCGGCCAAGCTGTTCGGCGTGTCGCTGGCTCTCGGCGCTTTCTTCGCCGGCATGATCATGAGCGAATCCGAGCTCAGCCACCGGGCGGCCGAGGAATCGCTGCCGCTGCGCGACGCCTTTTCCGTGCTGTTCTTCGTTTCGGTCGGCATGCTGTTCGACCCGTTCAGCGTGATCAGCAATGGCTGGCCGATCCTGGCGACGCTGGCCATCATCGTTGTCGGCAAGTCGCTGGCAGCCTTCGTCATCGTGGTCGTCTTCCGCTATCCGGTCGCAACCGCATTGATGATTTCGGCAAGCCTAGCCCAGATCGGCGAATTCTCGTTCATCCTGGCTGAACTCGGCGTCGGGCTGAAACTGCTGCCCGAACAAGGCCGCGACCTCATCCTCGCCGGCGCCATCCTGTCGATCGTCCTCAATCCGCTGATGTTTCTTGCCGTCGACCGGATGAAGCCCTGGCTGGAAGCACGCGCCGGCAGGACGGCGCCGTCCGGCGAAGCAAGGCCGATCGGCCCGGCGACCGAGCCCGGCCAGGTGGCTTCGGTCGCGGCGCCTGCTAACGAGGATGGCCCGCCGCCCAGGACCAGGCTGACCGGCCACACCATCCTGATCGGCTACGGCCGCGTCGGCAGTCTCGTCGGCACGGCGCTGAAGCAGGCCGCCCTGCCCTTCCTCGTCATCGAGGATGCCGACAAGACGTTGGCGAAGCTCAAGGCCGAAGGCGTCGAAACCGTACCCGGCAACGCGGCGAACGGCGACGTGTTCGCCGCATCCAATCCCGAGGGCGCAAAGCGGCTGATCCTGGCCATTCCCAACGCCTTCGAGGCCGGGCAGGTCGTGCTGCGCGCCCGCGCCGCCAATCCGGCAATCGAAATCATCGCCCGCGCCCATTCCGATGCCGAGGTCGAGCACCTCAAAAACCTTGGAGCCGACACCGTCATCATGGGCGAACGCGAGATCGCCCGCGGCATCGTCGAAGTGGTGACGGCGAGCAGGACGGAGCCGGCTTTGGCTGCCGACACCGCCACGACGGCTACTCTTTCACAATCGTGATTCCTGCATCGATCAGAAATTTTCTGATTTTTTGAATGTCTTCGGGCGGAACATCCCACCGCCATGACACAGGCGACAGTTGCCGCAAGACACCATAGGCGTTGTCTTGAATCCAATTCTGCAACCGCTTGCGGTCGATCCGACGTTCCAAATGCCCCTGGGACAGCAAGTTGAATGGGAACACATCACGGAGATTTACGTCGAGGTGCCGTTCATCACTTCGCGCATGAAAGGTCCGGCCGAAAACAAAGGATTGGGCCCGTAGCTGTTCTGGCGGGCCATAGAACGTTTTGTCGACGGTCGCGAAGCGGGAAGACGTTGAGCCATGCGCAAACGCTCTTGGGCCCCAGAAATATGGCATGGACAATCCTATGCCATAGATCGGCTGAAGCTCTTGAACGAGCAGTTTGATGATTCTTTCGAAGGTTTTTTTCGCGTCTGCGTTAGCAGCTCGATCGATGTGAATCTCGAAGAGCCTGAAACGATCGACAGAGCAACCAATGTCTATGGAAAAATCCGATAGCACATCCGGACTTCTCTTCCACAAGTACCCGACCGACTGCCAATCTTTCTTGGTTATGACGTCGCGTTTCGCAAAGTTTCGGTAGAGATAATCCTTGCCCGTCTTTTCGTCGGTGACCGTGGCGATATCAGGCTCAGAGCCGAGGACCTCGACTATGCGATCCAGTATGTCGCGCGCGCCGGAAATATCTAAACTGGCGGCCCATTCGTAGATAATAAGCGATCCAACCACGTTGGTTTCGGTGAAACGCGCATATCGATCGGTCTGCTCGCTCAAACGTGCTGGCCGCCATTGATGTGGATTTCCGAGCCGGTCACGTAGGACGCCTGCTGCGAGCACAGGAAGAAGATGATGTCGGCGACTTCCGCCGTGGTGCCCAGCCTTCTCAGCGGAATGGTCTCGACGATTTTTTCGGTGCCCGGCGACAGGATCGCGGTGTCGATCTCGCCCGGCGCAATCGCATTGACGCGAATGCCGTGGGGGCCGAAATCATGCGCCATCTCGCGGGTCAGCGAGCCGAGTGCCGCCTTCGACGTCGCATAGGCGGTACCGGCGAAAGGATGCACGCGGGTGCCGGCGATCGAGGTGACGTTGACGATCGAGCCCTTGGCCGACGCCAGCTCCTTGAACAGGCCCCGCGCCAGCATGATCGGGGCGAAGAAATTGACCTGGAAGACGTCGCGCCAGACATGCATCGGCGTGTCGATCGAGTTCATGCGGCTGTTGCCGTCCTTGAGCTTGGGCGAGATGCCGGCATTGTTGACCAGCGCATGCAGCTGGCCGCCATGCGCCTCGAGCCGGTGGCGGATTTCCGAGATGGCGATGCCGACATCCTCCTGGTCGGCGAGATCGACCTTGATGTGGTCTTCCGGTCCGGCCGGCCACGGGCAGTCCTCGGCAAAGGCCTGGCGCGAGCAAGTGATGACGCGCCAGCCTTCGCGTGAAAAGCGCTTGACCGTAGCGTGGCCGATGCCACGGCTGGCGCCGGTCAGCACAATGGTCTTTCTGGTGTCGGTCTCTGCCATTCGCGGTCTCCAAACGGGAGATGTAGCGGAACGCGGCAGCGGTGGCGAGGGGGCCTGTTGTTCAGCCGCCTGTCAGGATGTCCAGGATCGACGTCTGCCGCTTCTTGACCGGGCCGCCGACATTGCCGGGCGGCACCGGGTGCTTGATCGATCCGGTGGTGCCGTCGACGCCCGGCATGGCCAGGCCGCCGGCATCGACCGTCTCGGCAGGACGCACGGGACGCGAAGCCGACTGGGTAGCTGCCGCAGGCGGCGCCGTATCGGACGGTATCTCGTCTGGGACGATGGTGTCGGGCGGCGTCGACTTCCAGGTTCCAGGCAGCGGCCGCACCGGCACGCCCTCATGCGCGGCGACCATGAACTCGTGCCAGGCCTGCGCCGGCAGTGCGCCGCCGGTGACCTTCTTCATCGCGCTGCCGTCATCGTTGCCGAACCAGACGCCGGTGGTCAGATTGGCGGTATAGCCGATGAACCAGGCGTCGCGCGAATTCTGGCTGGTGCCGGTCTTGCCGGCCGCCGGCCAGGCGAACGCCGCCTTCCTGGCCGTGCCGATCTCGACCGTGCCGGTCATCATCGAGTTCATCATACCGACGACATCGGGCTTGACGACCCGCGGCGCACCGCCGCCATTGTTTTCGTAGAGCACCTTGCCGTCGCTCGTCGTGACCCGGCGGATGAAATGGATGTCCGGCTTATAACCGCCATTGGCGAAGGGAACATAGGCCGAGGTCAGTTCCAGCGGCGTCACTTCCGAGGTGCCGAGCGCGATCGATGTGTTGGCCGTCAGCTCGGACTGGATGCCCATGCGGTGCGCCGCCTCGACCACCGCATTCGGCCCGACTTCCATGGTCAGCTGCGCGGCCACCGAGTTCAGCGATTTTGCCAGCGCCGTCGCCAGCGTCACCTTGCCGAAATACTTGCCGCCGTAATTGTCGGGCGTCCAGTTGCCGATCTTGATCGGCGCGTCGTTGCGCACGCTGTCGGGCGTACGGCCGGATTCCAGCGCCGCCATATAGACGAACGGCTTGAACGCCGAGCCCGGCTGCCGGCGCGCTTCCGAGGCGCGGTCGAACTGGCTGGTCGAATAGTCGTAACCGCCGACCATCGCGCGCACCGCGCCGGAATTGTCGATCGACACCAGCGCGCCCTGGCTGACATTGAGTTTTTTGCCGCTCTGGTCGATCAGCCGGCGGATCGATTGCTCGGCGAGTTTCTGCAGCGTCAGGTCGACGGTCGTGTCGACGACGATATCGCGGCGCACATCGCCGATCAGGTCGGGCAGTTCTTCCATGATCGTATCGGCGACGTAGTTTTCCGAGCCGGTCCAGTAGGACGGCGAACGCGTCGCCGGCGCGCTCATCGCCGTGGTCATCTCCTTGGCGCTGATCTTGCCCTCGTCGCGCATCGCGGCGAGCACCAGCTGCGAACGCTGTTCGGCGGCCTTCGGGTCGCGCGCCGGCGACAGCCGCGACGGCGCCTTGAGCAGGCCGGCGAGAAGTGCGGCCTCCGACAGCGTGACGTCGCGGGCGCTCTTGCCGAAATAGCGGCGCGAGGCCGCTTCGACGCCATAGGCGCCGGAGCCGAAATAGACCCGGTTGAGGTACATTTCGAGGATCTGGACCTTCGTATGCTTGTGCTCCAGCCACAGCGCCAAGAGCACTTCCTGCACCTTGCGTTCCAGCGTGCGGTCCGGCGTCAGGAACAGGTTCTTGGCCAGCTGCTGGGTCAGCGTCGAGCCGCCCTGCGAAAAATGCCCGCCCAGCACATTGGTCACCATGGCCCGGGAAAGGCCGATCGGGTCGATGCCGAAATGCGAATAGAAACGGCGGTCTTCGATGGCGATGACGGCCTCGGGAATATAGGGCGACATTTCGTGCAGGCCGACGGCCTCGCCGCCGCTCATGCCGCGATTGCCAAGCAGCTGGCCGTCGACCGAGACGATCTTGATGTTGGGGGCGCGATCGGGAATGGCCCAGGTGGTGGCCGCCGGCATTTTCGCGCCGTAATAGACGACGATGCCGGCAGTGGCGATACCGCCCCAGATGGCCAGCACGAAGCACCAGTAGAACAGCCGGGCAAGCACGCCGAACACGCCGCGCCGGCTTTTGCCGCGCCCGCCGCGCGGGGGCTTGGCCTTGGACGATTTGCGCTTTGCAGCGGCTTTTCGGTTGCTCGGCACGACGCGGTCCTCCTCGCTTACCGAAAAACCGGCCGAGGATCTCGCCCCCGGCGATGCCTCGAAGCTGGGCTCGATGCGGCTGTCTTTCCGGTTCGCCATGCGCTGTGCTGTCTTCCCCATGCCTATGGCGTTGGGGTTGAAGACTAGATGCGGCGGTTTAAAGGCGGGTTAAGTCGGGAAAAATCGAGATAAACTGTATTCAGTCGCTTGCCGAACGGCTGCGGCCCGCGACAGCGCCAAAGCCGGAAATGAAAAACCCGCCTCGGCGGGCGGGTCGTTGGAGCCAATGAGCACCATAGCGAAAATAGTAGCATAGCTGCCGGCACAAAGCAAGAACAAAATATGCTTTGCCTCAGAATAATCACTTCAGTTCGGCGGTTGCGACAACCCTCAGTCGTCGGCATCCGCATCGTCGGAGGCCGGCCGCCAGCTGATTGGCTCGATCTTCCTTTGCGTATGGCCGTCGGTATAGGCCCACCAGCCGGCATCGCTTTCGTCCCAGTCGCCGCCGGCCGCCTTCAGCCGGTCGAGCGAACGGTATTGCGCGATGCTCTCGTTCATCACGCCGTCGCTGTCCTGCCAGTAGACGGTGACCTTGGAACCGTCCCTGGGTGCCGTCTCGATTGGTTTTCGCGCAGCCATTTCAATTCCTCCCGGCCGACGGCGTTAAGGTGCCAGAAGGCCATTAGCTGTGGGCGAAGATGTCCTCTTCATCCCAGCCCATCAGGTCGAGTTTCGCACGCGTCGGCAGGAAGCGGAAGCAGGCATCGGCCTCCCTGGTCCGGTTGTCGCGCGCCAGCCGCGCGCTGAGCACGTCGCGCAGCCGGTGCAAATAGAGCACGTCGGAGGCGGCATATTCGAGTTGCTCGGGCGACAGCGTCTCGGCGGCCCAGTCCGATGATTGCTGCGCCTTCGATAGGCCGACGCCGAGAAGCTCGAAGCAGATGTCCTTCAGCCCGTGCCGGTCGGTGTAGGTGCGCGTCAGCCGCGACGCGATCTTGGTGCAGAACACCGGCTCCGGCATGACGCCGAGGGCATTGTAGAGCACGGCAAGGTCGAAGCGGCCGTAGTGGAAGAGCTTGGTGATGCTGCGGTTCTTGAGCAGGCTGACGAGGTTCGGCGCCTTCTTCTGGCCGGGCGCGATCTGGATGACGTCGGCCGAGCCGTCGCCAGGCGAGATCTGCACGACGCAGAGCCGGTCGCGATGCGGGTTCAGCCCCAGCGTCTCGGTGTCGATGGCGACCGCCCCGACATCGTAATGCAGCAGGCCGGGCAGATCGTTTTTGTGGAAACGTATGTCGCTCATCGTCTTCTCCGGTCGCGGCCCCGTGCAGCGATGCGCGACAGACCATGCCCGTCCTTGCCGCGATCCGGCGAAAAATCAACAAAAACTTGAGTCTGGCGCAATTTCAGCGTGTCAGCGCCTCGAGAATGCGCGCCCAGGAGCGCTGGCCCTTGTGGAAGGAGCTCATCTCGTACTTCTCGTTCGGCGAGTGGATGCGGTCGTCGTCGAGGCCGAAACCGACCAGCAGCGATTCCATGCCGAGATAGGTCTGGAAATCGCCAACCACCGGGATCGAGCCGCCGCTGCCGGTCACCACCGCCGGCTTCGGCCATTCGTCGGATAGTGCTTGCTTGGCCTTGGCGAGGAAGGGCGAGTCGTAGGACAGCTGGATCGCCGGCGAGCCGCCATGCGGGTGGAATTCGACCGAGCAGTCGGCCGGAACGCGCTGCCTGACGAATGCCTGGAAGGCGGCGCGGATTTTTTCCGGATCCTGTTTGTGGACCAGGCGGAAGGAGACTTTTGCCGAGGCTTGCGCGGCGATCACCGTCTTGAAGCCCTTGCCGGTATAGCCGCCGATAATGCCGTTGAACTCGGCCGTCGGTCGCGCCCAGGTCAGTTCGAGCACCGAGCGGGCCTTCTCGCCGGACGGGATCGACAGGCCAATCGGGCCGAGGAAGGTCTCGGCCGTCTCGCCGAGCGACAGCCACGACTGCAATATCTGCGAGGGCGTTTCCTCGACGCCGTCATAAAAACCTGGAATGGTGACGTGACCATCCGCATCGTGGATGTCGGCCAGGATTTTTGCCAGGATGCGGATCGGATTGGCGGCCGCACCGCCATAGAGCCCGGAATGCAGATCGCGGTCGGCGGCCGTCACCGTGATCTCCTCGCCGACTAGCCCGCGCAGCGAGACGCAGATCGACGGCGTATCGCGGTCCCACATGCCGGTGTCGCAGACCAGCGCGAAATCGGCCTTGAGCTCGTCAGCATTCGCCTCGAGAAACGGCTTCAGCGACGGCGATCCGGACTCCTCCTCGCCCTCGAACAGGATCGTGATTCGGCACGGCAATCCGCCATGCACCTGCTTCCAGGCGCGGCAGGCCTCGACGAAGGTCATCAGCGGCCCCTTGTCGTCGGCCGCGCCGCGGCCGGTGATCACTTTGTGGCCGGGCTCGATCTCCTTGACCGCCGGCGCGAACGGGTCGCTTTCCCACAGTTCGATCGGATCGACCGGCTGGACGTCGTAATGGCCGTAAAACAGCAGATGCGGCGCGCCCGCCGGCCCGTCGTGATGCGCGACCACCATCGGATGCCCCGGCGTGTCGCGCACGCTGGCGTCGAAGCCGATCAGCTTGAGCTCGGCGACCAGCCATTCGGCTGCCTTGCGGCAGTCGGCGGCGTAGTCCGGATCGGTGGAGATCGACTTGATGCCGAGCAGGCCGAACAGACGTTCGAGGCTCTGGTCGAAGTTCTTGTCGAGGCGGTCGAGGACGGGGGAAACTGCTGACATCTGGCGGGGCCTTTCGATTCTGGCGGCGAATCTAGAGCCCATACGGCGAAACGGAAAGCCCGCGACCGTTAGGCCACAAGGCAGGATCTTGTCGAAAGGCAAAAAATGCCGCCGTGGTGGAGGGGGAACCACGGCGGCCTTACTCGAAACGATGCGGCAGCCCGGAGAGGGGGGATAGGCTGCCGCAAGTGTCCGGGATAGGCGGGGGACGGGCCTTGCTCCGGACTTCGGCGAAAACTGCCGATGGCGTTTATCTGTGTCTGCGAACGTGGCGATTCAAGGGCACAAAAATTACACTTTTGTAACATAGGCGTGAGCGAACAAAGCTCCGGCCAGGCCGGCAGGGCCGGCCAAGCTCGCACGCCATTTGTCAGGGTGTTGCCGGAACCCTTGGCGCAAGCCGCCTTTGGCATGGACCGCGGCGCTGCGCCGCGCTATCCCTCGTGCCATGAAAAAAGGCGATCATCTCTTCCTTGTCGACGGCTCCGGCTACATCTTCCGTGCCTATCACGCGCTGCCGCCGCTGTCCCGCAAGTCCGACGGGCTGCCGACCAGTGCCGTGCTCGGCTTCTGCAACATGGTCTGGAAGCTGACGCAGGACGCCCGCAACACCGATGTCGGCATCGTGCCGACGCATTTCGCCGTGATTTTCGACTATTCGTCGAAGACCTTCCGCAACGACCTCTACCCCGAATACAAGGCCAACCGCTCGGCGCCGCCGGAAGATTTGATCCCGCAATTCGGCCTGATCCGCCAGGCGACCAGGGCCTTCAACCTGCCATGCCTTGAGACGGAAGGCTACGAGGCCGACGATTTGATCGCCACCTATTGCCGGCTTGCCTGCGAAGCCGGCGCCGACACCACCATCATCTCTTCCGACAAGGATCTGATGCAACTGGTCGGCCCAACGGTTGCCATGTACGACCCGATGAAGGACCGCCAGATCGGCGTTCCCGAGGTGATCGAGAAATGGGGCGTGCCGCCACAGAAAATGATCGACCTGCAGGCGCTGACCGGCGATTCGGTCGACAATGTGCCGGGCGTGCCCGGCATCGGGCCGAAGACGGCGGCGCAATTGCTCGAACAGTTCGGCGACCTCGACACGCTGCTCGCCCGCGCCGGCGAGATCAAGCAGGACAAGCGGCGCGAATCAATCATCGCCAATGCCGACAAGGCGCGCATCTCGCGTGATCTGGTGACGCTGAAGAACGACGTGCCGGTGACCGAAGGGCTCGACGAGTTCGTGTTGCACGCGCCGGACGGCCCCAGGCTGATCGGCTTTCTCAAGACCATGGAATTCTCGACGCTGACCCGCCGCGTGGCCGAAGCGACCGGAACCGAGGCCGGCGACGTTCCAGCCACCCCCGTCACCATAGAGCGTGCCGATACCGCGCATGGCCCCGATATGGGTTTTGGCGCGCCCGCGGCCGCCGAGAGCGCACCGCCGTCGGACGAAGCGGCACTCGAAGCCCCGGCCGCAGCCAAGCAAGGCGACACCCCATCCCTGCTTTCGGCGCTTCGCCTAGAGGCTGCCACCGCCCGCAAGATCGATACCAGCGCCTACGCCTGCATCCGCGACGCCGCGACGCTGAAGGCCTGGATCGCCGAGGCGATGGAGAGAGGCATCGTCGCCTTCGACGTTAAGGCCTCCTCGCCCGATCCGATGCGGGCCGAACTGATCGGCCTTGCCATGGCCGTCGCGCCCGGCCACGCCGCCTATGTGCCGCTTGCCCACAAAAACGGCAATGGCGACCTGCTCGGCGGCGGCGCGGTCGAAAACCAGATCCCGATCCGCGACGCGCTGGCGTTGCTCAAGCCGCTGCTCGAGGACAAATCCGTCCTCAAGATCGTGCACGACATGAAATACCGCCTTGTCGTCATGAGCCGTCACGGCATCGAGGTCGGCCCCTATGACGACACCATGCTGATCTCCTACGTGCTTGAGGCCGGCACTCATGGTGGCCATGGCCTGGAGGCGCTGGCCGATAAATGGCTCGGCCACGCGACCATTCCGCTGAAGGAACTGGCCGGTTCGGGAAGAAGCTTCGTCGGCCTCGATCAGGCCGACCTCGGCAAGGCGACGGCTTACGGGGCCGAGCACGCCGACGTCGCGCTCAGGCTCTGGCAGGTGCTGAAGCCACGGCTTGCCGCCAAGGGCCTGGTCTCGGTCTATGAACGGCTGGAACGGCCGCTGGTGCCGGTCCTGGCACGGATGGAGCAGCGCGGCATCTCCGTCGACCGGCAGATCCTGTCGCGGCTCTCCGGAGAACTGGCACAGGGTGCCGCACGGCTCGAGGACGAGATCTACCAGCTGGTCGGCGAACGCATCAACATCGGCTCGCCAAAACAGCTCGGCGACATCCTGTTCGGCAGGATGGGTCTGCCCGGCGGTTCAAAAACCAAGACCGGCCAGTGGTCGACCTCGGCGCAGCTTCTCGAAGACCTCGCCGCCGAAGGCCACGAATTGCCGCGTAAGATCGTCGACTGGCGCCAGCTGACCAAGCTGAAATCGACCTATACCGATGCGCTGCCCGGCTTCATCCATCCCGACACCAAGCGCGTCCACACCTCCTACGCGCTTGCCGCGACGACGACCGGACGGCTGTCGTCCTCGGATCCCAATCTGCAGAACATTCCGGTACGCACCGTGGAGGGGCGAAAGATCAGGACGGCCTTCATTGCCGACAAGGGCAACAAGCTGGTTTCCGCCGACTACAGCCAGATCGAATTGCGCGTGCTCGCCCACGTCGCCGAAATCCCGCAGCTCAAGCAGGCCTTCGCCGACGGCGCCGACATCCACGCCATCACCGCGTCTGAAATGTTCAACGTGCCGGTCGAGGGCATGCCTTCGGAAGTGCGCCGCCGTGCCAAGGCGATCAATTTCGGCATCATCTACGGCATTTCGGCCTTTGGCCTCGCCAACCAGCTGTCGATCGCGCGCGAGGAAGCCGGCGACTACATCAAGAAATATTTCGAGCGCTTCCCCGGCATCCGCGACTATATCGATGCGACCAAGGCCTATGCCCGCGAGCACGGCTTCGTCGAGACCATTTTCGGCCGCCGCATCCACTATCCGGAAATCAGATCGTCAAATCCTTCGGTCCGTGCCTTCAACGAGCGCGCCTCGATCAACGCCCGCCTGCAGGGCACCGCGGCCGACATCATCCGCCGCGCCATGATCCGTATGGACGAGGCGCTGGAAAAAGCCAGGCTTTCTGCCCGCATGCTGCTGCAGGTGCATGACGAGCTGGTCTTCGAGACCGTCGAAGCCGAGGTCGAGGCGACGATCCCGGTCGTCTGCCACGTCATGGAGAACGCCGCCATGCCGGCGGTGTCGATGTCGGTGCCGCTGCACGTCGACGCCCGCGCCGCCAACAACTGGGAAGAGGCGCATTAGGGCGGGGACGGATATCGACTTCCTGTTGAGGAGCCCCAATATTCTGATGTGGCCTACCTTCATCAGCCTACGCGCCCGTTGAGCCATCTTTTCTCAAGGTTCACGAAAAGCAGCGGTGTGGTATACTGCCCCCATGATCACGAAGACACTCGAGAACCTGGTAAAGCACGCGGAAGCTTGGCCTCGCGAAGACCAGGAGGAGCTTGCCGACTATGCCCGCGTCATCGAGGCGCGCCGAACCGGAGTGTATGCCACGTCGGAATCAGAGCGCAGCGCCATCACAACGGGACTCGCAGAAGCCGACCACGGCACTTTCGTAGATGAGGATACGGTTCGCGCGGCAGACACCCGCCGCAGACTATGAAGGTCCGATTTACGCGGCAGGCCTTTGCCGAACGCGAGGCGATTTTCAACTACCTCGACGAGCGGGCGCCCCAGGGCGCCCTTTCAGTTGTTTCTCGGATCCAAGCTGGGATTTCGCGACTTGCCGAATTTCCAGAAAGTGGCCACGCGACCGATATTCCTGGCGTTCGCGTTCTCTTCATAGGTCGCTACCCCTACAAGGTTTTCTATCGTGCCCGTTCCGATGCAATCGAAATCCTGCACATCCGGCATACCTCAAAGAAGCCGGTTGGCTAGGCCGTAAACTAGGTGGAAAGCGGACTTGGGATTTGTGGAAAGCACTCATGGCGTATGTCATGCTAGAACCGCAGTCATCAAGAATGGTTCATGCATGAATTGGGAACAGATAGCATCGGATTTCGCTTGGGACGGCTCATGGCGAGACATCTACGTTCTGAACACGTCTGAGGCAGATTGGCAGGGCGTCTGGAACATCCTCCTGGAATGGACCCCGCCTGCTAGTTTCAGTGTCTCCGGCAAGATCGAGTCGATGCCATTGGGCGTCGAAGCGGCCCTGGAAAGCGAAACAGGCAGCTTACTGTCTTTTTACGTCGGGCCAATTCAGCTTGCATGTCACTTCTTCACCGTTATCGAAATTGAGTTCGACTTCGATCCAAGGCAAGTCAGCGGAAAAACCGAGGTTGAGCACCTTGACCGCTTTATGCGATTGCTCGGTGACGCTACTGGGAAGCAGATAATTCTCACGCAGGAAAATGATCAACAGGCTATCATCGCACGCTACTCTCCCGATCTTGAGAGGGTAGTTTGGACTGCACTTTCATAGCCGAATGTCTGCAACGGGTCGTTTGTTGACTGGCGGCTTCCGCCTCATGGAGGCTATCGCCAAACCATAGGAACCATCGTGAGCCCACCAGCGAGGCGTGAATACTGCCCCGCCGCCTTCGAAGTGTTGCCTTCGGGCTTGCTAAGCCGCTTCAGCCAAACACTTCGCACATGTCCCACGAAACTCGATCACCGCCTTCTTGGCGGCGAAGCCGGTCGAACGCACCCATTCGTCGAGCCGGTGTCCGACATCGTGGTCGGAGAACTCGGTCACCTGGCCGCAGGTGTCGCAGATGGCAAACGCCGTCATCGAATGGCTGTGGTCGTGCGGCTCGGCACAGGCGACGAAGGAATTGAGGCTTTCGAGCCTGTGCACGAAGCCGGATTTCACCAGCGTGTCGAGCGCCCGGTAGACCTGCAGCGGCGCGCGAAAACCGCGCTCGCGCAGTTGGTCGAGCAACGTATAGGCGCTGAGCGGGCCGCTGGCGGCCTCGAGCTTCTCGAGAACGCAAAGCTGGTTCTTCGTCAGTACATCCCTTGCCGCCATGATCCTGTTCCAAGCCGCTCCGTGCCGATCGCTGCCATTTCGCAAGCAGTCGGACCTCTTCCACTGAGATAGCGACGAACTGCCATTTTTGCTACTGTTTCTATTCGCAGCCGGTGGTCGGCTGGCCGGCGGCGCCATATTCAAAATACTGACAAAATCCTCGGCCAGGCTGGCCGTGCTTGGAAATTCGATCGGGCTTGGGGAAGCAATCATGATCAAAGTGACGCGGCGGACGCTGCTTGCCGGCACGTCCGCGCTGGCCGCTGCCGGCCTGGTGCCGTTTCGGGCATTCGCAGCGGCGCGCACCTACCATGCGCTGCTTGTTGCCTGCACCGATTACCCGAACCTGCCGAAGAAAAACTGGCTGATCGGACCGAAAAACGATGCCGGCTTGGTGCGCGATTACCTCCTGGGGAACACGCCCGCGCCGGTAAAATTCCTGGCCGAAAACGTCACGCTGCTCGCCAAGGATGTCGAAGGCGCCAACGGACCGCCGACACATGCGGCGATCAAGGCGGCGTTGGCCGATCTTGCCGCCAAGGTCCAGCGCGACGATTTCGTCTACCTGCATTTGTCCGGTCACGGCGCGCAGCAGCCGGCAGCGAACAAGGGCGACGAGACGGACGGCCTCGACGAGATTTTCTTGCCGTCCGACATCGACAAATGGGTGAACCGCGAAAAGGGCGTGCCCAATGCGCTGGTCGACAACGAGATCGGCACCGCGCTCGACGCTATTCGCGACAAGGGCGCCTTTATCTGGGCCGTGTTCGACTGCTGCCATTCCGGCACTGCGACGCGCGCCGCCGAGGTCGACGACGAGTTGGAACGCAAGGTCGAGTTCGCCGATCTGGTCGGCGGCGACGACGCTGCCAGGGCGGCTGCGGTGAAAGCCTGTGACGAGATTGCGTCGGCCGCGCCGCGCGGCTTTGACGAGGACGGGCAGCGCAAGCCGGCCTTCAAGCTGACGCCGACCGGCGCCGAGCCGACCACCAAGGGCAAATTGGTCGCCTTCTACGCGGCGCAGACGGTGGAGACGACGCCCGAGATGCCGCTGCCCAAGGGCACGGCCGATGCACCGCGTTTCGGGCTGTTCACCTTCACCATCCTGTCGAAACTGGCCGAGAACCCCAACATCACCTACCGCCAGCTCGGCCAGGCCGTGCTGCAGCAATATTCGGCGGACGGCCGCACCCGGCCGACGCCGCTGTTCGAAGGGGAACTCGACGCCCGCGTCTTCGGCACCGACAAGACCGACGCGGTCATGCAATGGCCGATCGTCATCGAGAACGACAAAGCCACGATCGGCGCCGGACTGCTGCATCGCCTCACCCCGGGCAGCAGGCTCGCAATATTGCCGTCGGCGCTGTCGCCGCTGTCCGAGGCGCTTGGCTATCTCCAGGTGCAGTCGGCGAAAAACCTGGAAAGCCGGGTCAAGCCGGTCGAGTTCGGCGGCAAGCCGGCGCTCAAGCTGGCCGACATCCCCGCCAATGCCTATGCGCGGCTGGCCGAGCTCGCCGTCGACTACAAGCTCGTGGTCGCGCGGCCGGCAGCGGCCAAAGGCCTCGAGAAAGAGGCCGCGCTGGCGAACTCGGTTCTCGACGAACTGGCGGCCAGGGAGAGCTCAGGGTTCCACATCGCGCTGGTCGAGCCGGGCAGGAGCGCAGATCTGCGTCTCGCAGTGCTGCGCGAGAACGCCATTGCCGGCGCCGCAGAAGATGCCACCGACGCGCCGGCGCTGTGGTTCCTGCCGGCTTCGGGCGACATGACGCTCAAGGGCGGCAGCAAGCCGCCGTTGATCGTCATTCATCCGGACGGCCGCGAAAAATTGATCGAGGCCGCCGCAGGGAATCTGACGAAAATCTTCCGCGCCATCGGACTGTCGAGGCTGGCCGCCGCTTCCGATTATCGGCCGGAAGAGGTCAGCGTCGAGTTCCGGATCAAGCGTTTTGACAGCGACACGCTGCAGCCGATCGAACCGTCGACGGTGCCGCGTGTTTCGCCCGACGATCAGGTCCACGTGCTGGCCAGGAACGGTTCGACCAACCTGGTCGACATCAACGTGCTCTATGTCGGCTCCGACTATTCCATCCAGCATTTTCTTGCCGAGCGCCTGACCGAAGGCGCCGTGCTCGAGGAAGGCCTGTTCAAATTCACCGACACCAGCTTCGGCATGGAGCGGATGATCGCCGTCTTGACCGAGGCGCCGCCGCAGAGCGAGAAGCAGGATCTGAGTTTCCTGGCGCAAGAGGGGGTTGTCTCGGTAACGCGCGGACTGGGACAGCCAAGCTTCGCCGACATGCTGGCCGATATCGGCATGGCGCCGGCGACGCGGTCGGCCATGCGGCTGACCGACGACAAGGGGTCGAAGGGCGCCGTGATGATCTTCCCGATGGAGACGGTGCCGCGCGCGTGAGGCGGGGTCAGGTGCCCGGCCGGGCCTCTTGCCTAATCGGCTGATAATGAACATTCTTCGACCGCCGCTGTCGGCGGCCGAACGGAACGGATGAGGGCGTTCGTGAACAGGATCGTACTCTTGGCGCGCAACAACCGCCGGCCTTGTCGCCGGGCTGTTGCTGGCCGCGAATGCTTCGGCGGACGAGGCTTGCGGCCTCTGCGCCAAGGAGGTCGTCATCAATTCCGAACTGGCGAGTTGCTTTCTCGACCAGTACGACCAGATCGCCAAAACCGGCAACGCCGCCGTTGTCGTCGATCTCAGCAGTTGCACCTCACGCGGCGTGGTCGAACCATTGCCGTCGCCGAGCAAGGCGCAGGTGGCGCCTGACGTGCAGTTCATCGTTTCGCGGGCGCAGCTGGATTGCCTGAAGAAGAAGCTGGAGGCGCCGGGCATCGTGCTCGACCCGTCCGCCACCATAGAACTGGACAGCTGCGGATGACGAAAGCGGGGGGCAACGCAACGCAGCAGGTAGTGACGGCGCCGGTACCGCAAAAGAAGCCGGTGGCGCTGCCGGAAACCGTCGAAGGCCTGCCGTGGGTGAGCAATCACGAGGTCAAGAAGGAGGCGAACCCGTTCACCGATCGCGACTGGCGCATGCTCGTCTATGCCTGGTCCGGATTGCTGGTGCGCCTGGCGATCATCTTCACCTTGATCTTTTCGGTCTACCAGTTCCTAGCGAACCAGGAGCAGAAGCGCGTCGAGCAGACGATGTCGCTGGTCGAGCTCTGGGAAAGCAAGGACTACCAGCAGGCGCAACGGGCCCTCAAGCAACGCCTGGCGGCGCTCAACGCCAAATACGGCAATCTGCTCAGTGCCAATCCGACGCCGACCGAGGAACAGGTGTTCAGGCAGCGCATCGGCATCGAAGCGATGAGCGCAACCGGCGGCGACATGCCGCTTGCCGAGTTCAGCGACAATTTCGACCGCATCGTCTATTTCCTCAACCGCCTTTCCTTCTGCGTCGAAGGCAGGCTGTGCTCGCGTGAGGTCGCCGACTCCTATTTCCGCGACTATGCCGCTTCGTTCTGGAGCTATTTTGCCGGCTATATCGACAAGGAACGCAAGGCCGGTTCACCGACTTTCGCCCAGCCGATCGAGAACTATGTCCGCCAGGCGCCACCCTCGGCCCAGTCCAGATAATTCCCGAAAATGCGAAAGCCGGCGACGGAAATGCTCCGCCGCCGGCCGGTTTTCCGCGACGATCGCGGCGGAAACTCTGCAGGCCTATTTGTACAGGCTGTTGATCCACTGGACGTTGATGGCGTTCAGACGCACGGCTGTGTTGGCATCCGGGCTCTCGGCCACGTTCACGCCGGTGATGACGCGCTGCTTGGAGCCATTGTCGTAGGCATAGACCGAGCTGCCGCTCGATCCTGGATACGTGTCGCAGTCGTACTGGAAATACTCGGTGGCGATGTGTTCGGCGAGCACTTCGCAGGTCGCCTTCCACATCGTGCCCATCGGCTTGTCGCCGGGATAGCCGACGATGTTGGCGGTGAAATCGCCGAGATCCACATAATTGGCATAGCCCAGCCAGCCGAGGTTGGTGCCGACATCCTGCTTCAAGGTGACGATGCCGAGATCCCATGGCACGACCGAGCCGTAAAAGCCCTGGTAATTGTCGATGAAGCCCTGGATGATATAGGCGCTTTCATAGGTAAAGGCGCCGAACGGTGCGTCGTCGGCAGTCTTGCCGTTGAGAGCCGGCACGAACAGGATGTCGTCGAGCCAGGCCTTGTCCTCGTGGCTGTAGAGGCAGTGCGCCGCGGTGAGCACCGTGCGCGGGCCGATCAGTGTTGCCGAACAGCTGCCATAGCTGCCGCTTTTCGATTTGCCTTCGAGGTAGCCGATCGCGGTGAACGGGTAGGTTTTGGTATTCTTGATCTGCTCCCGGTCGTCCGTCCCGAACACCTGGCGGCCGGCCTCTTCGCCTCCGCTCAGCCCGGAATTCTCGGACTTCTGTCCCTCGGCGGGCGCGTTCATTTCCTTGATGACAAGGTCCTTCAGCGTCTCGTTCGGATCGATCTTGATGTCCTTGCCATCGGCGGAGCGGCCGACGATGCCATAGGATTTGACGGCCGTTGCTTCGTCGGTGAGCGGCGCGGCGCGGTTGGCCTCGTCCTCGGTCAGTTTCGGCGGGGCGATCGGTTTCGCCCGGCCGGGCTTGTAATCGCCCGATGTCACATCCCGCATGCTTTCGCCGTTGCCGGCATTGGCGGAACCTGGATCGGCTGCCAAGGCAGGAACCGCCCACATTGCGGTGGAAAGCAACGCGGACGCAATAATGCTATATGTCAGTTTTGTCATGGTGAGACTCTCCCAAAAGGCAGCAAGGACTGGATCAAGATACAGAAATATTGTCGAGATCGTGGTGGCGCAGAAAAATGAAATTGGTTACCGGTGCCTTTACCGGGCCATTATTCAGTGCAGCCAGTTTAGGTCCCCGCCAAAAATGCCTGCAACGGTATACTGCCTAAAATAATCCAACATTGGCAACGACAAATTGCTTCCACATAGCCCGTGGGGGGCTATAGGATTTTGGGCGGGTTTGGCTCGACAGCACGACTAGCAGAAATGGTGCTCGGCTTTGTGACGGATCATGCTTCGCCGTGGAGCATGATCTCACCGGCCGGTTCCATTTCAGTGGATCATGCGTCGGCGACTGACCTGTCGGGAACATCGTCTCAGGGGGTTCGAGGTGAAGATCATCCATAGGTTCAGACCGATTGCTGCCGCCGCACTGCTCGGCATCGCGGCGGCCTTGCCGGCCGTCAATTCCGTTCATGCCACGGACGCGGCCGCGCGGCCGGAGGCGGCGATCTCGCCGATGAAACGCGTGGCCGAGGCCAGGGCCAAGGCCAAGGCGGAGAACCCCGACGGCGCCGATCGCGTCTACGGCGGCAAAGAGGCCGACAAGGGCGCTTACCCGTTCCAGGTGGCATTGTTGACCACCAACAGACTGGACAAAAGCCCGGCCTCGCAGGCGAATGCGCAGTTCTGCGGCGGCAGCCTGATCGCGCCGCAATGGGTGCTGACCGCGGCGCACTGCCTCAATGACGACGGCGAGCCGATTTCGCCTGATATGGTCACCGTGCTCACCGGCGCCACCGATCTCAGCGAGGGCAAGCGCTACAAGGCGGCGGAGATCATCGTCAACGAGCGCTATAGCGAGCAGACGCTGGACAACGATCTCGGCTTGATCCGGCTGGCCGAGCCGGCCGATGCTCCGACCATCAAAATTGCCCGTGAGCCGACACCGGACACCGGTAAGACGACGGTCACCGGTTGGGGCAAGATGCAGGACGGAGCGTTTCCCACCGCGCTGATGGTCGCCGACCTGGACCTCCAGCCGAACGCAACCTGCAACAGCGGCATCAAGGCGATTTATGCGCATGATTTGAAGGCAGCGCTCGGCGAGCTCGCCCGCCGCATGCGTTACTCGGAAAGGGGCATCGAGGCGGCCGCCAACGCGATTGCAGCTGACATGGCCGATCCGCTGACCGGCAACATGATCTGCGCCGGCACCGCAAGCGGCGAGCGCGACGCCTGCAACGGCGACAGCGGCGGACCGCTATTCATGACCGGCGCCGATGGCCCGGTGCAGGTCGGCGTCGTCAGCTGGGGCGAAGGTCCGGCCGACGGCAGCACCGCCTGCGGCCACAAGAACGCCTACGGCATCTACACGCGGCTGGCCAATTACACCGGCTGGATCGAAGAGAAGATGAAGACGGCAGCGCCGGCAGCGCCCAAAGCCCTCGGCACGGCGCAGAAGCCCGCCACGCCCTGACCGGTGTCATTTGCTGAATGACGGCGGGAGCAATCCCGCCGTTTCTGCCCGGAACCTTAGGTTGGGACTAGAACCAGCGATCGCGGCGCTGGTCTGTGGCGGCCAAGGCGAGGCCCAGTAGCGCCCCTACGGCCGCTCCGAGTATGAAGGCGGACGATATTGTGCCGGGATTCTCCTGGACAACCCCGGACACTGTCTGCGCCCTGTTGCGCAGGGCTTGTGCCGTCCGCGAGGCGCGCTCAGCAGCGTTGCCATACCAATCGCCGGCGTCCTCAATCGCCTCTTCCGCGCGTTCGGCCAAGGTTCGGTTGATCTTGTTGATCTCGCGCCTCAGCTGCGCGACCTGCTTCTCCAGGGCTTCCTGAGCTTCACGTTGAGTCATCTTCGGTGCTGCGGATTCGTTCGGTTCGTCGGCCATTGTAATCTCCTTTGCTCAGGCTCGGCTCAACGGCCGGCCCACTGTGCAGGTTCCTCCGCAAAACGCGTATGTCCGGTGTTTGTTCGGTGAGAAACCGGCTTTTGTCCGGCATGTCTGCGAATTCGGCATCAACATCGGATCGTTCCGGCGCTCCCCGCGTTGGTGAAAACGCCACAAGGGAGGAACCGCCATGGACGACGATCGGCATGAAAAAATTCGGCAGCGAGCCTATGAAATCTGGGTGCGCGAGGGCCGCCCGCACGGCGCACATGAGCGTCATTGGCAGCAGGCGAAACATGAGCTTGACCTCGACGACGCGACAACGGTGCCGGCAGATGATGGCGCGGCCGAGCACGGTCCCACTGGAACGATCGCCAGTTCCGACGTTCTGACGGTCGAGGCACTGGCGATGCGCACCGGGATAACCGGTGATCAGGCGCAAGAGCTGATCGACAGGCTTGGCAACGACAGAGCGACGCTCGAGGAAGCCGCGCGGAACCTCAAGGCAGCCGAAGGTTAGAGCGTGTTTGAGAAGGGGATTCCCAGCGCTGCTTATCAAGCACGCTTTTAGCGGCGCTCGACACCCTTTGCCGCCAGGATGTCATCAACGGCTGCCGACATCAGAAATTCCGACAGCTGCTTGGCAGCTTCTGCGTCCGTTGAATCGGCGCTGATGCCAATGGCGAAGTCGACGTAACTCTGGAGTTCTTCCGGAAACCGACCGACAAGCATGACCTCGGGAGCGGCCGCGAGAATCGAAGTCACGGGAACGACCCCCAACTCGGCTTCCCCACGTCCCACGGCCGGCGCTGTCTGCCCTCCTGGTATGGCCACCAGCTTGGGCTTCACCTCATCCGCTATCCCCAAACGTTCCAGCAAACCGGAGAAGTAGCCACCGCTGGTTCCTTCACTGGCGTAGGCGATCGATCTGGCGCTCTTCAACGCCTGTTCGAATGCTTCCACGGACCCGATGTCGAGCGGTCGACTGCCAGCCTTGGCCGCCACCCCCATTGCTATCCGGCCGAACGCTACCTGGCTCCCCGCCTTGACCTTTCCCAAGGCGGCCAGATCCTGAACCAGGTTCGGATTGGTGATGACGAGGTCAAAAGCTTCCCCAGCCTCAATCTGCTTCTTTACGGTCGGATTGAGCTCCCACTTGACCGCAACTGTGAATCCCGTGGCCGCTTCGAACCGAGGTATGAGCGCAACGACGGCGGGGCGGACCGCAATGGCGCCAAAAAGCCGGATTTCCTGATTCATGGCCTAACCCCGAATCGATCGTAACGACCTTCCTTGGAAGGCGTATCTAAGCCTTCATTCGGCGACCAGATGCCGAAGTCGCCTACTTCCTTGGCGGACCCTTGCGCTCGGCCGATGCCGCCCAGAGATTGATGTCCGACTCGCGGGCAAAGCTGTCGATCTCGGCGAGCTCTGCATCGCTGAAGTCGAGCGCCTCAAGCGCGCCGACGCAATCCTCGACCTGTTCCGGCCGGCTGGCGCCGATCAGCGCCGACGTCACCCTGCCCCTGCGCAGCACCCAGGCCAGCGCCATCTGCGCCAGCGTCTGGCCGCGGCGACGGGCGATGGCGTTCAGCGCCTCGATATTGGCGACGGACTTGTCGTTGATGAATGCCGGGCGCAGCGACTTGCCCTGGCTGGCGCGGCTGCCATCGGGGATGCCGCCGAGATATTTGTCGGTCAGCATGCCCTGCGCCAGCGGCGAGAACACGATGCAACCGACGCCAAGCCCCTCCAGCGTATCGAGCAGGCCGTCATCCTCGACCCAGCGGTTGAGCATCGAATAGCTCGGCTGATGGATCACGCAAGGCGTGCCGAGCTGCTTCAATATATCGGCGGCCTCGCGTGTTCGCTGGGAATTGTAGGAGGAAATGCCGGCATAGAGCGCCTTGCCCGAGCGCACCGCGTGATCGAGCGCGCCCATCGTTTCCTCCAGCGGGGTGTCGGGGTCGAAGCGGTGCGAATAGAAGATGTCGACATAGTCGAGCCCCATCCGCTTCAGGCTCTGGTCGAGGCTGGCCAGCACATATTTGCGGCCGCCCCATTCGCCATAAGGCCCTGCCCACATTTCGTAGCCGGCCTTGGTCGAGATGATCAGCTCGTCGCGATAGCCGGCAAAGTCCTTCCGCAGGATCTCGCCGAACGCCCGCTCCGCCGAGCCGGGCTGCGGGCCGTAATTGTTGGCGAGGTCGAAATGCGTGATGCCGAGGTCGAAGGCCTTGCGCGTAATCGCCTGCTTGGTTCTATGCGGCGTGTCGTCGCCGAAATTGTGCCACAGCCCAAGCGAGATCGCCGGCAGCTTCAAGCCGGAGCGCCCGCAGCGATTGTAGATCATCTTTTTGTAGCGGTTCTCGGCGGGGACATAGGGCATGGGAAATCCTCATATCTCATATCGAAACGCGCCCGACGGCTGCCGACGCGATGACGGGCAAGTCGGCTCCAGCCTCACCCTTAGCCTCTCCCCGCGCAAACGGGGAGAGGCTGTTGCGGTCCTTGGGAGGTGCGCCGCCTACTTCGTTTTCTTCTTCGCCAGCAGCTCCTTCGCCGCCTTGACGCCGAGTGCCGCGGGCCGCTCGCAGCTGGTCTGCATGGCAACGAACTTTCCGGTCTCGCCCGAGCGCAACAGGCCGGTCATGACGTCGACGGCATGCAGCGCCAGTTCCATCGAGCAGCGGTGCGGCCTGCCTTCGGTAATCGCTATCGCCATATCGGCAAGGCCGGCGGTGCGGTAGTTGGCCATCATGCCTTGCGAATGCATCTCGTTGGGCACGCCGAACGGATGCGGCCATTTCGGCAGCTTCTTGACCGGCTTGGCGGCTTCGGTGAAACGCACGTCGCCGCCGAAGAAGTTCGGATCCGGCACGAACACCGTGCCGGCCTCGCCATAGAGTTCCATCGGCGCGTGGCCGTGGCTCCAGACATCCCAGCTGGTGTTGAGCGTCACCACGGCGCCGTTCTCGAACTCCAGCACGCCGTGGATCGTCGTCGGCGTGGAGACCGGGATCTTTTCGCCGGCGCGCGGCTTCGAGCTGATGATGCGTTCCGTCATCGGGATCGAAGCGAAGGCCGCGACCCGCTTCACCGGCCCGATCAGCTGGATCAGGTTGGTGATGTAATAGGGTCCGATATCGAGCACCGGCCCGGCGCCCGGCTGAAAGAAGAAGTCCGGATTGGGGTGCCAATGCTCCATGCCATGGCTCATCACATGACATGTGCCGCTGGTGACCTTGCCGAGCCTGCCGGTGTCGATGAGGTCGCGGACAAGCTGGTGCGCGCCGCCGAGGAAGGTGTCGGGGGCCGAACCGATGCGCAGCCCCTTGCTTTCCGCCCGTTTTTTCAGGTCGAGCCCTTCCTTGACCGACAGCACGAAGGGCTTCTCCGAATAGACGTGCTTGCCGGCATCGAGGATCTGCTTCGACACCTCGTAATGCACCGCCGGAATGGTCAGGTTGACGATGATGTCGATATCGTCGGCCTTGAGCAGCCCCTCGACGGTCTCGGCGCGCAGCTTGAACTCTTTTGCCCGCGCTTTCGCCGCTTCCATGTTGATGTCGGCGCAGGCGCGCATCTCGATGCCGCGAAACAGCGGCGCCAGCGAGAAATACGCCTTCGAGATGTTGCCGCAGCCGATGACGCCGATGCCAAGTTTTGTTGCCATGCTGGTGTGCTCCTAATAGGTCTTGGCGGCTGCGATCGAGCGGCGGGCGAAGCGCTCGATATCGTTGGGATTGTCCTGTTCCATGACGTAGTATTTTGCGGCGCTTTTGGCGTGTAGCGCCTTGATCAGGCCGGGCCAGTCGATGGTGCCGTGGCCGACGTCGGACCAGCCGTCCTCGTCGAGGCCCTCGCCCGGCTTGGCCAAGTCCTTGACATGGACGGCGACGATGCGCTTGCCGTGCTTCTCGATCCAGGGCAGCGGATCGACGCCGCCGCGCACCACCCAGGCGACGTCCATCTCCCAGCCGATGTCGGGCGCGGAGGACAGGATATGGTCCTGCGGCACCGAGCCGTCGGCAAGCGCCTTGAACTCGAAATCATGGTTGTGCCAGGCAAAGCCGTAGCCGGCTTTCCTGGCCGTCTCGCCGACCTTGGCCAGGCGTTCGCCGAAGCCGCGCCAGCCGGCTGTGTCGGCCGGCCTGAACTCGGCGTTCAGGAACGGGCAGATGAGCAGCGTGATGCCGAGCGCGTCGGCCGTCCTGCGCACGCCGTCGAAATCCTTCTCGAGCGCGTCGATCGAGAAATGCCCGGTCGGCATGGCGAGCCCGTTCTTGTCGAGCTCGGCACGGAACGCCTTGGGATCGTCATAGACGCCGCCGAACCCTTCGACTTGGCTGTAACCAAGCTCCCCCAGCATCTTGAGCACGCCCTCCCAAGGCTGGAAATTGCGGGCGCTGTAAAGTTGGAATGACCAGTTCATCGTCTCTGTCCGTTTTCTTGTGGATGGTTAGTTTTGGGGGGATGAGTCTTGGGGAGTGGAAGAGTCTTGGGAGGCTAAATCATGCTCTAGAGGCGGTTACCCGTGGCGGCGTCGAAAAGCGAGGCGCGCATCGGGTCAAAACCGATGCCGACCGCCTCGGCGTTGTTTGGCGTGCGCTCGGCTGTCACCCGCACCGTGAAATTCTGGCCGGCGAGCTTCAGCCAGACCAGCGTGTCGGAACCCATGGGCTCGACGACCTCGACATTTGCCGTGGCTGCGAACGGCCATCCCGTGCCGCTGTTGAACGCCACGTGCTCGGGGCGGATGCCGAACACGGCCGGCCCTGGCACCGGGTCCTTCTCGAAAGCATAGGTGGCAAGCGGTATCCGCACATCCTCGGCGACGAAGTGCCAGTCGCCTGCCGCTTGCTCCAGTCTGCCGTCGAGGAAGTTCATTGCCGGCGAGCCGAGGAAGCCGGCGACAAACCGGTTGACCGGCCGGTTATAGATGGTCTGCGGCGCATCGAGCTGCTGGATGACGCCGCCCTTCATCACCGCGATACGGTCGGCCAGCGTCATCGCCTCGATCTGGTCGTGGGTGACGTAGATCATGGTGTTTTCCAGCTTGCGATGCAGCAGCTTGATTTCGACGCGCAATTCCGCGCGCAGCTTGGCGTCGAGATTGGAGAGCGGCTCGTCGAACAGAAAGACATCGACGTCACGCACAAGTGCGCGCCCGATCGCCACGCGCTGGCGCTGGCCGCCGGACAGCGCCGCCGGCTTGCGATGCAAAAGCGGTTCGATCTGCAGGATCTCGGCGGCCCGGGCGATGCGCTTGGCGATCTCGTCCTTGGCGAGGCCGGCAACGCGCAGCCCGAACGACAGGTTCTTCTCCACCGTCATCTGCGGATAGAGCGCGTAGGACTGGAACACCATGCCGATGCCGCGATCCTTGGGCTCTTCCCAAGTGACGTTCTTGCCCTTGATGAAGATGCGGCCTTCGGAAACGTCGAGCAGCCCGGCAATGCAGTTGAGCAAGGTCGACTTGCCGCAGCCGGACGGGCCGAGCAGCACGATGAATTCGCCTTCGGCGACATCGAGGTTGAGCGTCTGCAGCACCGATATCGCACCGAAATTCAGCGACAGGTTCTGGATCGAGACGCTGGTGCCGTTTGCCGCAATGCTGCCGTTTGCGTTCATCGCCATCATCCTTTCACCGCGCCGGCGGCGATGCCGCGCACAAACAATTTTCCGGACAGGAAATAGACGATCAGCGGCACCAGGCCGGTCAGGATGGTGGCTGCCATGTTGACGTTGTATTCCTTCACGCCTTGCACCGAGTTGACGATGTTGTTGAGCTGCACCGTCATCGGATAGGTGTCGGGGCGGGTGTAGACGACGCCGAACAGGAAGTCGTTCCAGATGCCGGTCACCTGCAGGATGATGGCGACGACGAAGATCGGCAGCGACATCGGCAGCATGATGCGGAAATAGATGCCCCAGAAGCCGGCGCCGTCGACACGCGCTGCCCGGAACAGCTCCTCCGGCATGGAGGTAAAGTAGTTGCGGAACAACAGTGTGAGGATCGGCATGCCGAAGATGGAATGGACGATCACCAGGCCGCTGAGGCTGCCGTAAAGGCCGACTTCGCGCAGGATGATGACGATCGGATAGATCATCACCTGATAGGGGATGAAGGCGCCGACGATCAGGATGATGAAGAAGGTGTCGGCACCTTTGAAGCGCCAGTTGGCAAGCGCATAGCCGTTCACCGAGGCGAGCGCGATCGACAGGATCACCGACGGGATTGTGATGCGCACCGAATTCCAGAAGCCACGCGACAGCCCGTCGCAGTTGAGCCCGGTGCAGGCGCTCGACCAGGCCTTGACCCATGGCTCGAAGGTGATCTCCATCGGCGGCGAGAAGATGTTGCCGAGGCGTATCTCGGGCATGCCTTTGAGCGACGTCACCACCATCACATAGAGCGGCAAAAGATAGTAGAGCGCCACCACGATGAGCGTGCCGTAGAGGAAGATGTTGCGGCGCGAGAACATATGCCGCGGCTTCGGCCCGCTCGGCCCGTAGGCTTCGAGCCCGCCGGCGCCGCCAATAGCGGGCAATGAAACGGTATGGTCAGACACGCTTCTTGCCTCCGAACTCGAGATAGGCCCACGGCACGATGACGATGATCACCGACAGCAGCATCATGGTCGAGGCGGCGAACCCCTGACCGAGGTTCTGGGCGAAGAACATGTAGTCATAGACATATTTGGCCGGGACTTCGGAGGCGATGCCGGGCCCGCCGCTGGTCTGGGCGACAACCAGGTCATAGATCTTGACGATACCGGCAGCGATGATGACGAGCGTGGTGATAAACACCGGCCGCATCATCGGTATGATGATGAACAGATAGGTCTTCCAGGTCGGTATCCCGTCGACCCGCGCGGCCTTCCAGATATCCTCGTCGATGCCGCGCAGGCCGGCCAGCATCAGGCACATGATGAGCCCGGTGCCTTGCCAGAGAGCGGCGATCAATATGCCGTAGATGACGATGCTGGAATCATAAAGCGGATTGAAGCTGAAGCTCGTCCAGCCGAGGCTGCGCACCACTCCCTGGATCCCGAACTCGGGGTTGAGCAGCCACTGCCAGACGAGACCGGTGACGATAAAGGACAGGGCGAAGGGATAGAGGAAGATGGTCCGGAACGTGTCCTCGAACCGGATCTTCTGGTCGAGCAGGGCGGCAAGCAGGAAGCCGATGACCAGCGAGAACAGCAGCGACAGCACGCCGTAGATCAGCAGGTTCTCGATCGAGACCAGCCAGCGCGGCACCGACCACAGCCGGTAGTACTGGTCGAGCCCGACGAAATTCAGCCGTGGCAGGAGCTTCGAACTGGTGAAGGAATAAAGCACCGTCCACGCGCTGCCGCCGACAAAGATCACCAGCGCGGTGAGGATCATTGGGATCGAGGCGATCTTCGCATTGAGGTTGCGAAAGAGTTGGCTAGGGCGTTCGCTCTTGCTCATCTGCACAGCCGCGCTGGATCGGGTAAGGGCCGGAGGGTCAAGAGGCCTTGACCCGAGCTCCCGACCCTGCGTTTGCAGGGGCGGGAGTGAGGTGGTTGGTCGATCGCTCAATCGGCCGAACCGACGATGGCGGCGAAGCGCTTCTGCGCATCTTCCACGGTCATGTCCTGCTTGGCGAAGAACTCGGAGAAAAGATCCTCCTTCTGCTTCTGCGTATCCTGCGAAAGCAGCTGGTCGGTCCAGGGCATGACATTGCCCTTGGCGAGAATTTCGAGCCCCTTCTTCATGCAGTCGTTCGCCGCCTTGAGGTCGACGTCGCCGCGCACCGGCAGCGAACCTTTCTTGAGATTAAAGGCGACCTGCGTCTTGGGATCGAGCAGCGTGTGGGCCAGCACTTCCTGTGCCTTCGATTTTTCGGGGTCCTTCAGCAGCGGGAAGTAGAAAGCGTCGCCGCCGGTAGCGATCATCTCGTTGAGACCGAGGCCCGGAAGGCAAGTATAGTCCTTGCCGGCGACCTGACCGGCAACCTGGAACTCGCCCTGCGCCCAGTCACCCATGATCTGGCCGCCCGCCTTGCCGGTGATGACCAGGTTGGTGGCCTGGTTCCAGTCCTGCACATTGGTGTTCTTCGCCATCTTGCGAGCGTCGTCCGCGGCCTTGAAGACCTTGGCGACCTCGGGCCCGGCGGCGAATTCCGCGTCCTTGTCCTTGTAGACCTTGAGGAAGGCGTCGGTGCCGCCGACCGCCGCAAGCAGCACGTCGAAAGCGCCGGAGGCCTGCCAGGGCTGGCCGCCGACCGCGAGCGGCTGGATGCCTGCTTTTTCAAGCGCGGGCGCCGCAGCGACATATTCATTCCAGTTCTTCGGCACCGGCACGCCGGCTTTTTCGAAGGCGGCGTTCGACAGCCACAGCCACTGCCAGGAGTGGATATTGACCGGCACGCAATAGATCTTGCCGTCGAGGGTACAGCCGTCGAGCAGGCTCTTCGGCTGCACGATTTCCGTCCACTTTTCCTTGGTGGCGAGATCGGTGAGGTCGCGCATCAGCCCGGCCTGCACCAATTCTTCCGCCTGCCGGCCGTGATTGAACTGGGTCGCGCCCATCGGGTCGCCGCCGGTGATGCGGCTGATCATGATCGGCCGCGCCGTGCCGCCGGAGCCGGCGATGGCGCCGTCAACCCAGTGATTGCCGGTTGCGTCGAAAGCCTTGGCGAGTTCGGCGACCGCTGCCGCCTCGCCGCCGGAGGTCCACCAATGGGTGACTTCCAGATCCGTCGCGGCCGCCGGGCCGGCAAATTGCAGCGCGACCGTCGCAGCCAGCGCAGCAGTCATGAGTTGGTATCGCATTTCGTTCCTCCCAGAATCTGAAACGTTACAGATTTTCGATACGGCAATTGCTTGAGGCGCGCAACCCCTCAGGCGAAGGTGGCATCAAGTTTTTTCGAAGCGCGAATAAAATCGCGCGGCTCGCCGGCCTACCGCATCGCAACAAGAGGGGTTGCACTGCAAAATGGAATGCTGCGACGCCAAAAAATCGGAAAAGCCCGTTCGAATCACGGTTTTGCACCGACTGCAGCACCGCTCGTTCTGCATCTGTCACCAGTGATATGGCGATGGTCGTGACAATCTGTAACGTTTCAGTATATAGCGGTTTCATTCGGTGAGAGCCCGCGGCGAACCCGCGGCCGGCCGATTGCCGGCCTGTCCGGCAACTGTTATGCGCCTGACGCGGCGGGATGAATGAACAGGCATCAAAAAGAGAAGGCCGACGAAGCGTCGGGCCAGGGCCGGCCGACACTGAAGACGCTCGCCTTCATGACCGGGCTGGGCGTCACCACCGTGTCGCGCGCGCTGAAGGATGCGCCCGAGATCGGCGCCGAGACCAGGCGGCGCGTCCAGCTTGTCGCCAAGCAGATCGGTTATCGGCCCAACCGTGCCGGCGTCCGCCTGCGCACCGGCAAGACCAATGTCATCAGCCTGGTGCTCAACACCGAGCACGAGATCATGAGCTTTGTCTCGGATATCATCTACGGCGTTTCCGAAGTCATTGCCGACACGCCCTACCATTTGATCGTGACACCCTACTCGCGCTCGCAGGATCCGCTCGACCCGATCCGCTACCTCGTGGAAACCGGTTCAGCCGACGGCGTCATCATTTCGCGCACGCAGCCGAACGATCCGAGGGCCCGTTATATGCTGGAGCGCGGCATCCCCTTTGCCACGCATGGCCGCACCGATATGGGGCTGATCCATCCCTACCATGATTTCGACAATTACGCTTTCGCAGCCGAGGCAGTGCGCCATCTGGCCGGCCTCGGCCGCCGCCGCCTGGCTCTGTTGGCGCCGCCGGTCGAGCTGACCTATCACGGCCACACGCTCGCAGGCTTTGCCGATGCGCTGAGCGAGGTCGGCGCCAGCGAGATTCCGTTCAACACCGTTTCGATCGATCATTCGATCGAGCAGATCAGAATGCGGACCGCACAGCTGATGCGCCGCGAAAGCCGCCCCGACGGTTTCATCAGCAGCGCCGCCGCCGCGACGCTCGCCATCGTCGCCGGCATCGAAGACGCCGGCCTCAAGCTTGGCCGCGATGTCGATGTGGTGTCCAAACAATCGTCGGAGCTTCTGCACCTGTTTCGCAGCGAATTGCTGGTCGTCAACGAGAACTTCCGACTGGCCGGCGCCGAACTCGCCCGCTCGGTGCTGGGCTGGATCGGCGGCGCCGCACCCGGCACCCTGCAAAGCCTGAGCGAGCCGGGCGAAGTGCAGGCCTATCGCCGTCCCGACTAGAGCGGGATACGTTCAAATTGAACTGGCATCCGGCTCGTTGAAACTGGCATCCGCATTTCTGCGACGCCAGTGATTCCACTTGGCTGCAAAATGCGCGCTGCTGACTGGCAGCCTTGGGCCGTATGGAGAAAGTCCGCTTTGGGAACCAGCGGTGTGGTTAGCTGTCCTTCAGCTTTCGTGAAGAGTTTCGGGCGCCGGCAGGCGTACGAAAGTCCCCGAGGAAGGAACCCGCGGGCCACAGTCGATGGGCTATGGG
>NZ_JAMYQW010000005.1:0-253727 GCF_040321085.1 Mesorhizobium sp. M0522 | reverse complement strand
GCTTGAGGGCATGCATCATTTCGAGGATCCTTTCAGGTCCAGAATTGCAGATTTGACCGCCGCGGCGAGGTCCGCCACGGACTGTCGGTTTTCGTCGGAGAGTGCCGGCCAGCCGCCGCCGGCGAGCTTGCGCGCCGCCGCCTTGGCAAAGCCGATTTCATGCAGGAAGGTTTCGAAGTCGCGCCGGCTGGTGACATCGTCGGCGGATTTCACATCGGTGATCCTGGCCTTGCCGTTGGACGGGATCGCTACCAGGGAAACCTCCCAGAGGTCGAGGTCCTTCAGATGGCGGACGCCGTCACGGCCGACCGACGCGCCGCCCGGGTTGACGAGGAAGCCGATCGACAAGCCCGAAATCGCATCCTGCTTCACCAGGCTGAGCGCTTCGCGGCCGGCCTGGGTGTCAAGGTTTAGCCGGCCGGACATTTTCAAGCCGTAGTCGTCTTCCGAAACCCGGTCCCAGACGCCGATCGGCTTGTCCATGCGGTGCGAGAACAACATGACGGGGCGGGTTCCATCCGCCTGGTGCCTTGCCAGAGTGGCCGTGAAGGCTCCGCGATCGACGATGTCACCGTGGAGATCACGGACGCCGAATACGCTCCCGTAGCCGTCGATCGCGCCTCGATCGGACGCAAACTTGACCTCGACGGGTGCGGCAATGAACCGTTCCGTCGATTCCTTCAGGTAAAGTTGGAAGTCGCGCATCAGGCGCACCTCAAGCGGGGGTTGAAACAAGGGGTTTCGACCTGTTGCCCGGCATAGCACCGGCGCTTTGAGGTGCGTGCCTTGGCGGTTTCGCCAACAGCGCGCAGATCGGAAACTACGCATCGTCCGTCTCCCCGTCAACCGCAGGTGTGGATAACTCTGTCGGCTGCTCAGCCTTCGGCAAAGGGCGCCCATCGCGGCCGACGCCGAATCGCTCGAGCTCGCCCGCAGCGGCCAGCGCCCGCAGCTCGTCGAGTTCTTGCTTGGCTGCGGCGTTGTAGCTGTTCGAGTAGCGCCGCCGGCCCTCCGCTCGGCATGCTTGGCTGCATCGTGTCGACGGCTTCCGCCGCCCAACCTGCACCGCCTCGAAGGCATTGCCGCAGACGGCGCAGGTGATCAAAACCAGCCGCCGCTCGGCAGTTGCAAATAAATGATCCCGCGAGCCCGGTTGCGTAAGCTGGCTCTGACTTTTCATCAATCTTTTCAACGTCTTATCAATACCCATGTCTGGCTCCTTGGCCGCACTCGCCCAAAACGCGACTGTCAAAGAAAAAAACCTCTGAATGGCCCCCAAGCGGTTACGGGCCCCTCGGCGCTGTAGAGATCTGACCCCGCCCCCCCCCCATCACGGCTTGGCCTCGGTTAGCGGACGCCATCCGTGCTTGCGCTCGAAGGGCGATGGTCCTGTCGGCTTGATCGGCGCTGCCGGCCTTGGCGCCGCCGGCTGCGGCCTCTCTGGCAGGCCTTTCCACATCCGCTCGCCCAGATATCGTTCGAAGCTACAGATCAGTGTTCGTCCACCCGATCGGTTGACCCTGATGAACCTCTCGATCTCGCTGGCGCCTTCGACTCGCTCCGCATGCGACAGCGCGTTCCAGGCTTTCCGTGCAGCCTTGGGACTGTCGACAACCGGCCAACGCTTGAGGACATGATTGAAATCATCCATCGCGCGCGCTCTCTCAATTGGAGTGGTGTATGGAGTGTTAGACTGAACGTCCTTCAGTGCCTCGTTGTCGCTACGTTCAGTGCCTCGTTGCGTGGGGCACTGAACGTCCTTCAGTGCCTCGTCGGGTTGAGGCACTGAACGTGCTTCAGTGCCTTCGCCCTCTGGCCATCGCGCGACGTACTCGTGGTTTTTCCATTTACGGCCAGCCAAGCCGTGCTTGGTGACGATCAGCCAGCCAGCGCTTTCGGCCTTCGCAATGTGTGTGCAGACGGAACGCTCAGAGAGGCCTGTCGCCTGTTCGAGTTGCTTGGTTGTCGGGTAGCATCCGCCGCCAACGTCGTTCATGAAGCAGGATATCGTCAGGAGCACGTGGCGCGTCGTCGCCTCGAGGTCTGAGGCGATGATCGCGTGGCGCCAGCTCCACGACGTTGACTGCGTTTTCGCCATCAGCGCGCGACCCTCGCCTCGCGCAGCACGGCAATCGCCTGCAACGGCGTCAGGCCGAAGCGAGCCCGAAGGGCCGGAATGATCGGATGCTCGCACGTCGACGCGTTGGCGCGGTACCAGGCCGCCGCTACATCAATTGCGGCGCTCGACTGATGGCAAAGGCCGGTCGTCCCACCAATCGGAATGTCGGCAGAATTAGTTTCAACTTTCGGGCATTTTCCCGCCCATTCGCGGCCTTGAGAACTCGAAACTTTCGCTGATTTCGTTGCAAGATTGACTGGCCTGTCACGCCGGAGGTCGCGGGTTCGAGCCCCGTCACTCGCGCCATTTCTCCTTTGGGGTCACGTCCCCTTGATGTCGGAGAAATGTCGACGTTGATTTGTCAAAAATCATCTTCTTTCGTGACCCGGTCTAGGTCCATTCCTTTCGAATTCTGGCATTGATCCTCATCCATCGACCTGCCCGCCTGTTTGTGGTCAAGCCAGAAGACAATAGCTTCTCGGACAAGAGTCGGGTCTAACCCATTCGCTCCCGCTTACAGTCTCATCCCGCAGTGCCGGGCTTCACCCCTCGGCGAGCAGCGCCTCGACCTCCTGCAGCGTCGGCATGGACGGCGCGGTGCCCGGGCGCGTCACCGAAATGCCTGCGACGGCGCAAGCGAAGCGCACCGCCTGCAGGGGTTCCATCCCCCTCGACAGCGCCGCAGCCAGGCCGCCATTGAAGGCGTCGCCCGCACCCGTGGTCTCGATGACCGGGCCGGCGGCGACCGCTGCGACATGCTCGGAACGGTCGGCCGTGTGCAGCAGCGCGCCCTTTTCGCCGAGCGTCACGATTACAGCGCCCACGCCCTTCTCGAGCAGGCTGTCGGCGGCACGGCGGGCATCGTCGATGGAGGATACCTTGATGCCGGTCAGTTCCTCGGCCTCAGTCTCGTTCGGCGTGACATAGTCGCAAAGCGTGTAGATACGGTCCGGAAGCCTGGCCGCCGGCGCCGGGTTGAGGATGGTGGTCACCCCTGCCCCGCGCGCGATCTCCAGCGCCCCCAGCGCCGCCTCGATCGGCTGTTCGAGCTGGGTGACGAAAACGCCGGCCGCGCGGATCAGGCCGGCATTTGCCTCGATATCGGCGGGCGAGATCAGCATCGCCGCACCAGGGCTGACGATGATCGCGTTGTTGCCGCTCGTCTCCTCGATGAAGATATAGGCGGCACCGGTGTAGCTTTCCGGCGTGTCGATGACGGCGCTCTTCACGCCGGCGTGCGACCAGGTCTGTCTCGCCATATCGGCAAAGGGATCGACGCCGAGGCGGGTAAGGAAGGTGATATCGGCGCCGAGCCGGCCGGCTGCCACCGCCTGGTTCGAGCCCTTGCCGCCGGGGCCGAGCGTGAAGGACGTGCCCAGGATCGTCTCGCCCATGCGCGGCTGGCGGGCGGCGCGGTAGGCCGTATCGGCGACGAAGACGCCCAATATGACAACCGGCTTCATGACGATCGGTTTCGCCGGCATGCCGCTACTCCGCATCCGGTGGCACGACGCCCTTGCGGAACGCAAAACAGCCATAGAAGCGGCGCTCGCCGGTCTGGATGACGCAATAGGCCTTCTTGGCGCGTTCGTAGAAGGCGTAGCGCTCGACCGAGATCATCGGCCAGGCCTTGCCCTCGGCGGCATCGATCTCTTTTTGCACTTCCTGCTGCACGGCGGGAATGTCGTCCGGCTTGCCGACGATCTCCATGCGCGCGGCCGCGTCGTCGACGAAGGTGTCCAGCGGATAGAGCGACAGTACCGCCTTGACCACGTCGGCCGCCGACGCATCGATGCGCAGCAGCCGGCCAAGCACGGTCTGGCGCGCCACCGAATCGGACGGGAAATTGGTGTCGGCGATAATCAGATCGTCACCGTGGCCCATCGCCCGCAGCGCCTGCAGCACATCGGCATTGAGCAGCGGATCGATTCCTTTGAGCATGGTATTCCTCGCGAAGTTTGCTGGGGCGAAATCAGAGACGCTTGCCGGTCTCTGCGTCGAAGAGATGCACCTGGTCGAGCCGCGGTTTCAGGTGCAGTGTGTCGCCCGGCTTGAAGTCGTGGCGCTCACGGAACAGCGCCACCATCTCGCCCTCGCCGAAGCGCAGGAACACCAAAGTCTCGGAACCGGTCGGCTCGACCACCGAAATCTTCGCCGGAACACCATCGGGATGGATTTCGAGATGCTCGGGCCGCACGCCGTAGACGACATTACGGCCATCCTCGACGGCACTGGTTGCCGCAATCGGGAACGGCGTCCCGGCGATCTCGACGACGGGCTTGTCGCCCTTGCGCACGACGCCCTTGAGCAGGTTCATCGAGGGCGAGCCGATGAAGCCGGCGACGAACAGGTTGGCCGGCCGGTCGAATAATTCCAGCGGCGCGCCGACCTGTTCGATGCGACCGTCGCGCATCACCACGATCTTGTCGGCCATGGTCATGGCCTCGATCTGGTCGTGGGTGACGTAGATGGTGGTGGTCTTCAGCCGCTGGTGCAGTTCCTTGATCTCTGTGCGCATCTGGACACGCAGCTTGGCGTCGAGATTGGAGAGCGGCTCGTCGAAGAGGAACACCTGCGGGTTGCGCACGATGGCGCGGCCCATGGCGACGCGCTGGCGCTGGCCGCCAGAGAGCTGGCGCGGATAGCGCTTGAGGTAGGGATTGAGGTCGAGGATGTCGGCGGCGCGCTTGACCCGCTCAGTGACCACCGCCGGGTCGGTTTTGCGCAGCTTGAGAGCAAAGGCCATGTTCTGCTCGACCGTCTTGTGCGGATAGAGCGCGTAGTTCTGGAACACCATGGCGATGTCGCGCTTGGCCGGCGGCAGATGGTTGACGACGCGCTCGCCGATGGCGATGGTGCCGCCGGAGACCGTTTCCAGCCCGGCCACCATCCTCAGCAGCGTGGACTTGCCGCAGCCGGAAGGCCCGACCAGCACCACGAACTGCCCGTCGGCGATGTCGACGCTGACATCGTGCAGAACCTTGACGGTTCCGAACGCCTTGGCCACATTGCGGATCGCGACTTGAGCCATCATTCCCCCTTCAGTTGCCGTGAAGCTAAACAACGCAAACGGCGAGGGCAAGTCAGTCTCTTATAGATAAAAAACCCATTCACGTTGACACCGCACTTCGTTGTGCGAATAGTGACAGTGTCCGGCTTATGACCCTGTTCCGGGCGCACCGGTACGCTTGTCCGGCACTGAATGCCAAGCGTCGCGGGAGGGAGAATTCGGGCCGCTATTTACGGGAGTCGCTGTCGTTGGGGAACATAATCGGCGCTCCACCATCTGAACCAATTCACAATTGACCTTCTGGGAGGAACGAAATGAAAGTCAGCCTTTATAACCAACTTGTCCGCGCCGGGGCCACCCGCCGCGACGTGCTGAAGGGAGCGGCCAGCATGGCCGCCCTCGCGGCGGCCTCAAGCGCCGGACTTGGTGCGCTGACGCGCACGGCTGCGGCCGCCGACGACCTGCGTGCGCAGATCCTGCAGATCCCGGGTGTCGGCAAGGGTCAGCCGACCGATGCCGACTTCCAGCAGGTCGGTGAGCTTTGCCTTGGCGCCACCAAGGCCAATGTCAAGGAAGGCGAATTCGCCGGTGTCGAACTCACCTTCATGGGCCTCAACAACCAGAACCTGCACAATGTGCTGTTTCGCGGCTTCCTGAAGCCGTGGGAGACCTATACCGGCGCCAAGATCAACTGGATCGACCTGGCGCAGGCTGACTACAACGCCCGCCTGCAGCAGTCGATCGCGACCGGCACCGTCGATTTCGACATCATCGAAATGGGGGCACCGTTCGAAGGCGACGTCTGCGGCAAGGGTCTCACCTCCGAGATGCCGGACTGGGTCAAGGACCAGATCGACATGAAGGATGTCGTGGCCTATCTGCAGCCGCCGGTGGGCACATGGGACGGCAAGCAATATCGCGTGACCGTTGACGGCGACGCGCATAACTTCAACTACCGCACCGACGTGTTTGCCGATGCCGACCTCGCCAAGGCCTGGAAGGACGGCGGCGGAGAAGGCGAATGGGGCGTGCCGAAGACCTGGCAGCAGGTGCAGGCGGTGACGAAATTCCTCAAGGGCAAGCAGGTGAAGGGCCAGGATGTCTTTGGCTATCTCGATGCGCCCAAGCCCTGGGGCGGTTTCGGCTTTTATTTCCTCGGCAGCCGCGCCAGCGCCTACGCCAAGCATCCCGACGACAAGGCCTGGCTGTTCGATGCCGACACGATGAAGCCGCGCGTCAACAATCCGGCATGGGTGCGGGCGATCCAGGACGTCATCGATGCCCTGCCCTCCGAACCTGCCGACCAGATCAACGCCGACCCGAACACCACCGCCTTCCAGCAATTCTTGGCAGGCACCGGTTCGATGGTTACCTGGTGGGGCGACGTCGGTTCGAACGTCAAGACCAACGATTCCTCGGTCGTCGGCGACATCACCGGCTTCTCGATCCTGCCGGGCTCGGACGATGTCTACAACTCCAAGACCGGCAAGTGGGACAAGCTCGCCAGCGGCCCGAACCATGCACCGAACTGCGCCTATCTCGGCTGGGGCGTTTATGTCATGGCCCGCGTCGACAGCGACGAAAAGAAGAAGAAGGCGGCATGGTCTGCCGCTGCCCATCTCGGCGGCAAGGACCTGTCGCTCTGGTGCGCGGCCTATCCGTCGGGTTTCCAGCCCTATCGCAACTCGCATTTCAACATTCCGGAATGGGTGGCGGCGGGCTACGACGAGGCGTTCATCACCTCGTATCTGAAGTCGGAAGCCGACAGCTACAACCATCCGAACGCGGCGATCGAGCCGCGCATCCCCGGCATCTTCCAGTACTACAGCGCCGCCGAGGACATTTTGGCCAACACCTTTGCCGGCAAGATGAAGGCGCAGGAAGGCGCCGACGCCATCGCAGCCGCCTGGGAGAAGCTGACCGACCAGATCGGCCGCGACAAACAGGTCAAGCTCTACAAGGCCTCGCTCGGCATGTAGGCTGAGATAGTGAAACTGGTTCGGCGGCGCACAGCCGCCGGACCTCACCTTGACCGACTTGGCCTCGACCGGCTCGGCCGGTCATCGAGCCTCCTGTGAACGGGCAAGAACGCGTGGCTGACCGGACCCTGGCTGACCAGACTTTGTCGACAAGTGAATGGCCGGCAGGCGCCGTGCCATCCGACCTGATACCGCGGAGCCGCAAACGGCTTGGCTGGGCTCTGATGGCTGCTGCGACGCTCGGCCTTCTGGCGGTGATCGCACTGCAAATCCTCTACAAGAGCGAGGTCGACACTATCGGCTTCGAGACCTGGCGGCCGGTGGTCTACGCCTACGTGCTGTGGGGTGTCGCGCTCGGCATCGGCCAGGTACTGACGCGCGGCGAGGACGGCCAGCGCGCGCTGTTCCTGCTGCCGGCGCTGCTGTTTACCATTGCCATGGTGATCTTCCCGACGCTGTTCGGCTTCTATATCGCGCTGACCGACTGGAACCTCAGTTCCTTCAGCGGACGGCAGTTCAACGGGCTCGACAATTTCTGGCAGATGCTGAACGACGCCTATTATCGCAACGCGCTGTTCAACATGGTGCTCTACGTGCTGGCGGTGTTCGTCGAATATGTCATCGCCTTTGGCCTGGCGCTGCTGCTCAACGCGCAGATCCGGGCGCGAAAATTCTTCCGCGTCGTCTTTCTCATGCCCCTGATGCTGTCACCGGTGGCGGTGTCGTGGATGATCGGCAAGTCGCTGATGGAATACCGCTTCGGGCCGGCCGCGACACTGGCGCGCCATCTCGGCTGGGAAAACCCGGCCTTCTTCTCCAACCCGATCACCGCCCGCATCTCGATCATGGTGCTCGACGCGTGGACGTTCATCCCGTTCATGATGATCATGCTGCTCGCCGGCCTGCAGGCGATGTCGCGCGAGGTGCTCGAGGCAGCGCGTGTCGATGGCGCGACTGCCTGGCAGACCTTCTGGCAGGTCACCTTCCCGCTGATGCTGCCGGTGTCGGTGACAGCGGTCATCCTGCGCATCATCTTCAAGCTGAAGCTCGCCGACATCATCATCACCGTCACCTCCGGCGGGCCGGGCGGCGCGACCGATTCGGTGTCCAGTTTCATCTACCGCGAATATCGCGACCGCTCGAACGTCGGCTACGGCACGATGCTGGCGATGGCCTATTTGATCATCATCATCGTGTTCGTGACCTGGCTGCTGAAGTTCGCCAGCCGCTTCGTGCGCAACGTCAACTGATCGGGCCGGCAAGATGAGCGTTCAAACCACCGACTTTGCCGCCTCCGAAATCCGCTCGCCGGCGGCGTTCTTCGCCAACCGCGTCTTCATCTACGGCGCCCTCATCTTCTGGGCTTTCATCTGCCTGTTCCCGATCTATTGGACGATAACCACCTCGTTCAAGACCGCGGTCGACGTCACCCAGGGCCATCTGATCCCGTTTGTCGACTTCAAACCCGACTGGAAGGGCTGGCGTTCGCTCGGCCTGTCGCCGGACTCGATCTTTCGGACATCGACTGTGCGCGACGAATTCATCAAGCGTTTCATGAATTCGGTCATCACTTCGGTCGGCGCGTCGACCCTCGCCATCGTCATCGGCAGCCTCGCCGCCTACGGGCTGACCCGCTATCGTTACAAGTTCGCCTGGTTCAGGAACGAGGACATTTCCTTCTTCTTCCTGTCTCAGCTGATCCTGCCGCCGGTGGTTTTGGCCCTGCCCTTCCTCGTGCTTTACCGCGAGGTCGGCCTGCTCGACACGCGCGTCGGGCTGATCCTGCTCTACACGCTGATGGTGCTGCCGATCGTCATCTGGATCATGCGCGACCAGTTCAACTCCATCCCGGTGGAGTTGGAGGAGGCAGCACTCGTCGACGGCCTGTCGATCTGGGGCGCCTTCTTGCGCATCGTCATGCCGATCGCGCTGCCGGGCATGGTCGCCGCCTTCATCCTGGCGATGGTGCTGTGCTGGAACGAGTATTTCTTCGCCGCGCTTTTGACCTCGACCGACGCAAAGACCATTCCTGTCATGGTGGCCAGCCAGACCGGCTCACAAGGCATCAACTGGTGGTCGATGGCAGCGCTTGCCACCGCCGCCATCACACCGCTCGCCGTCATCGGCATCGCGCTCGAGCGTTACCTGATCATGGGCATGACAGCGGGCGCGGTGAAATAACTGCGCCGGCTCTCCCTTCTCCCCTTGTTGTGGGAGAAGGGAAAAGCGCGCTAACCCGAAAGTGTTGCCCGCAAATGCTCGAGGATCATGGCAACCCCTTTTTGCCCCAATTCCGCCGAGGCTTCGGGCGCACTTGCCGTGTACCAGCCGGTGTTGTCGGCGAAGCGGCCGGCATCGACCGCTTCCGGGCACAGCGCCAGCATCAGTGACGTCTCGCCGGTGCCGGCATGGTCGAACGGGTACCGGCTGTGCATTGAAGCCGGCATCAGCGGATGCACCTGCACCCAGTTGAAGAAATTGCTGCCCTCGGCGTGCTCGGCATAATAGTCGGCCATCGCCGGAGAGCCCCACCAGCCTTCGCCACGTTCTTTCTCCAGGAAGCGGAAGATCGCCTGCCGGCCGGCGGCCTTGAAGGCGAGATCGGTTGGCATGCCGGCGGCAAAATTTTCGGTCTGGTGGTGAATGATGGCGTGGATGTTGCGGAAGCCGACGCGCAGCAGGCTATAGAACAGTTCTTCCGCAAATGGCGCCAGCACATTGCCGCCGACCTGCAGCGAACCACTGCCCTCCGGTGCTGCAACAGCATAGCTCGCCGCGCCGTAATGGAAGGGCGGCAGAATGACGATTTCGGCTTCTTTTTCGAACAGTTCCAGGCTCTTGACCACCGCCAGCGTGTCCATGCCGACGGCCATGTGCTCGCCGTGATATTCGAGCACACCGAGCGGCAACACGACCGGCCAGTTTTCGGCGATCACCTTGCGTATCTGATGCGGCAGCATCAATTCGTAGCGCATGACACCTACTCCATATTGGTGTGGCGGGCGCGCATCGCTTCCGGCGAGACGCCGGTCAGATCCCTGAGCTTCAGCACCATCACTTCGAAGAGGACGAACAGCGCGCCTTCGAAAACCGAGCCCATCGGCAGGACGGATGTCTTTTCGGGACCCTGGTCGTCGGCCATGGTCTGAGCCGGGATAAGCAGTGCGAAATCGGCCAGCTTCGCGGCAGTGCTGTCGGCTTGCGCGGTGAGCAGCAGGACTGTGGTACCGGCCTCGCGCGCGACCTGCATCAAGGTCAGCACGGTCGACGTCTCACCCGGGCCGGAACTTGCGAGGAAGACATCGGCCTCGCCCAGCGGCGGCGTGGTCATGTCGCCGACGACCGACACCGGCAGACCGAGATGGTAGAGCCGCATGGCAAAACCCTGGACCTGCAGCGCCTCGCGGCCGCAGCCATAGGTGACGATCTTTTTCGCGCCAGCCAGGATGGCGCAAGCGGCGTCGATGCGGCTTGCGTCGATACGCTCCAGCACGGTGCCAAGCTCGTTCAGCGCAATCCCAAACAGGTTTTCGCCGGCGTCCGTCATAACATTTGCACCAGCTTGCAGGTGCCGGAGAACCATTTGAATATCTTAGTCACCTCTGCCCCGAACAGCTTGTTTTCACTCATGCTATCACCGCGAAAATCGGTGTCCAACGACACGCAGTGCTTTTGATGCGCTACAGCCGTGATAGTGTCACGGCAAATCCAAATGAGGAAACGACAGCATATGAAGACACGGCATTTCGACCGCATCGGTAATGGCGGCATCACCTTCACCGAGCTCGGCTTCGGCACTGCGCCGCTCGGCAATCTCTACCGCGCCGTCTCCGACGAGGATGCCAATGCTACGCTGGAGGCGGCATGGCGGGTCGGCTGCCGCTACTACGATACCGCGCCGCTCTATGGGCTGGGCCTAGCCGAAACGCGACTCAATCCGTTCCTGCGTTCGAAGAAGCGCGACGACTACGTGCTGTCCAGCAAAGTCGGGCGCATCATGCGCGCCTGCCCGCCGGAACAGCGCACCGGCATCGGCAAATTCTTCGACACCCCATCGCGCCGCGAGGTCTACGATTACAGCTATGACGGCGTCATGCGCTCCTTCGAAGCCTCGCTGGAACGACTCGGCGTCGACCGCATCGACATCCTCTTCGTGCATGATGTCGACATCTTCACCCATGGCAGCACGGAAGCCTCGGACCAGCGCATCCAGGAATTCATGAGCTCCGGCTATTACGGATTGCTAGCATTGCGCGACCAGGGCGTGATCAAGGCGTTCGGCGGCGGCATCAACGAGTGGCCGGTTGCCCAGACGCTGGCCGAGCGCGGCGATTTCGATCTGTTCCTGCTTGCCGGGCGTTACACGCTGCTGGAGCAGGAAGCGCTGCAGTCTTTCCTGCCGCTATGCCAGCAACGCGGCATCGGCATCGTTCTCGGCGGGCCGTACAATTCCGGCATCCTGGCAACCGGGCCGAAGCCCGGCGCCTACTACAACTATTCGGAGGCGCCGCAGGACATCATCGACCGCGTCACCCGCATCGAGGCCGTCTGCAAGCGCCACGGCGTGCGCCTGATCGAGGCGGCGCTGCAGTTCCCGCTGCTGCATCCTTCGGTCGTCTCGGTAATCCCCGGCGGCCAGCGGCCGGGCGAAGTCGAAAGCAATCGCTCGCTGCTCGACGCGAAACCGCCATCGGCGCTGTGGGCCGATCTCAAGAAGGAAGGCTTGATGCGCACTGACGCGCCGACGGCATAGCGCCGCCTTTTCCAACGACGCTGCGGGCACAGAAAAGAAAAACCGGATATACCGGCTTTTCTTTTCTCTGAAAGACTTAAGGAGGCGCTTAGTTGACCGCGTCCTTGAGGCCCTTGCCGGCCGAGAACTTCGGCACGGTGCGCGCCGGGATCTTCACTTCCGCACCGGTCTGCGGATTGCGGCCGGTCGACGCGGCGCGTTGTGACACGGTGAAATTTCCGAAGCCGACAAGCCGGACATCGCCGCCCTTTTTCAGTTCGCCGGTGATGACGGAAAACACCGCATCAACCGCCGACTGCGCGTCACCCTTCGAAATACTCGCGGCATCGGCGACAGCGGACACCAGTTCGTTCTTGTTCATAAAAATTCCCTTCCATGAGAAAACCGGAACACTCGACTCATCCGGCAGGAAACGGACTTTAGAAAGAAGCGCTCCGGCAACCAAGTCGAAAAGCGCCGGGAAAGTCGAAAAAAGCCCGGAAATCCGGGGTTCTTCACATGAAAAAGCCGGGCTCAAGGCCCGGCTCTCTCTTTGTGCATTGCAACTTTAGCAAGAGCTAATGCGCCAGCGATTTACCAGCTTCGTCCCCGACATCGACCACGGCCGGCGCATTGACGGGTTCAACCCACTGGATCGGTTCCGGCATGCGCACCAGCGCATGGCGCAACACTTCGCCAACCCGTGAGACCGGAATGATCTCCATGCCGCTCTTCACGTTCTCCGGAATCTCCGCCAGATCCTTGGCGTTCTCTTCCGGGATCAGCACCTTCTTGATGCCGCCGCGAAGTGCGGCAAGCAGCTTCTCCTTGAGGCCGCCGATCGGCAGCACCCTGCCGCGCAGCGTGATCTCGCCGGTCATCGCCACATCGGCCTTGACCGGGATTCCGGTCAGCACCGAGACGATCGCCGTCGCCATCGCCACGCCAGCCGACGGTCCGTCCTTGGGCGTTGCGCCTTCCGGCACGTGGACGTGGATATCGCGCTTGTCGAACAGCGGCGGCTCGACGCCGAAATCGATGGCCCGCGAGCGGACGTAGGACGCCGCCGCCGAAATCGATTCCTTCATAACGTCGCGCAGATTGCCGGTCACGGTCATGCGGCCCTTGCCGGGCATCATGACGCCTTCCACCGTCAACAGCTCGCCGCCGACTTCCGTCCAGGCGAGCCCGGTGACCACGCCGACCTGATCGTCGCTCTCGACCTGGCCGAAGCGGAAGCGCGGAACACCAAGATAATCGGCAAGATTGTCCGCCGTGATGTTGATCGTCTTCTTCTTCGTCTTCAGGATCTCGGTCACGGCCTTGCGCCCGAGCTTCATCAGCTCGCGCTCCAGGCTCCTGACGCCCGCTTCACGGGTGTAGGTCTGGATGATGCCGCGGATCGCGTCCTCGCCGACGGAGAATTCCTTCGGCTGCAACGCGTGGTCGCGGATCACCTTGGGCATCAGGTGACGCTTGGCGATCTCGATCTTCTCGTCCTCGGTGTAGCCGGCGATACGGATGATCTCCATGCGGTCCATCAAGGGCGCAGGGATGTTCAGCGTGTTCGCCGTCGTTACGAACATCACGCTCGACAGGTCGTATTCGACCTCGAGGTAATGGTCCATGAACGTCGAATTCTGCTCGGGATCGAGCACCTCGAGCAAAGCCGATGACGGATCACCGCGGAAATCCTGGCCCATCTTGTCGATCTCGTCGAGCAGGAAGAGCGGGTTGGATTTCTTCGCCTTCTTCATCGACTGGATGACCTTGCCGGGCATCGAGCCGATATAGGTGCGGCGGTGACCACGGATCTCGGCCTCGTCGCGCACGCCGCCCAGCGCCATGCGGATGAACTCGCGGCCGGTCGCCTTGGCGATCGACTTGCCGAGCGAGGTCTTGCCGACGCCGGGAGGTCCGACGAGGCACAGGATCGGCCCCTTCAGCTTCTTCTGACGGCTCTGCACGGCGAGGTATTCGACGATGCGGTCCTTGACCTTGTCGAGGCCGAAATGATCCGTATCGAGCACGTTCTGGGCAAAGGCCAGATCCTGCTTGACCTTGGAGTTCCTGCCCCACGGGATCGACAGCAGCCAGTCGAGATAGTTGCGCACGACGGTCGATTCAGCCGACATCGGCGACATCGTCCGCAGCTTCTTCAGTTCGGCTTCCGCTTTTTCGCGGGCCTCCTTGGAAAGCTTGGTCTTCTTGATGCGCGCCTCGATCTCGGCGGCCTCGTCGCGGCCGTCCTCGCCCTCGCCGAGCTCCTTCTGGATCGCCTTCATCTGCTCGTTGAGATAGTATTCGCGCTGCGTCTTCTCCATCTGGCGCTTGACGCGCGAGCGGATGCGCTTCTCCACCTGCAGCACCGAGATTTCGGCTTCCATGAAGCCCATCGCCTTCTCCAGCCGTTCCTTGACGGACAGCGTGGCGAGCATCTCCTGCTTCTCGGGGATCTTGATGGCAAGATGCGAAGCGACCGTGTCGGCGAGCTTGGAATAGTCGTCGATCTGGCTGGCGGCACCCACCACTTCGGGCGAGATCTTCTTGTTCAGCTTGACGTAGTTCTCGAAGTCGGTGACGACGGAACGGGCCAGCGCCTCGACCTCGACCTCTTCCTCCTCCGGTTCGACCAGCGCCGCAGCACGGGCTTCATGGAAGTCGGGACGGTCGGTGAACGCGACGATTTTCGCGCGCGAGGCGCCTTCGACCAGCACCTTCACGGTGCCGTCCGGCAGTTTCAGCAATTGCAGCACATTGGCGAGCGTGCCGATGTCAAAGATGGCATCGGGCTCCGGATCGTCGTCGGCGGCATTCATCTGGGTCGCAAGCAGGATCTGCTTTTCCTGACCCATCACTTCTTCCAGCGCCTTGATCGACTTTTCACGCCCGACGAAGAGCGGAACGATCATGTGCGGGAACACCACGATGTCGCGCAGTGGGAGGACTGCGAAGACGCCGTCGCTGGGAGCCTTGGATAATTTGGCCATTGTCCAACCTTTCATGTCGCGGCCGCCAATCGGCCAACCGCGAATCTCATATTAACGACCGGGGATCGTTCCGCCTACCACCGTTTGTGACGGGAGTTTTACAGCACAGAATTCGGCACCACGGCCTTCTGCCATTAGTTGGAGGCACGGGGGGTAAAGATCAAGGGTCAACACGGTCCGTCCCTCCAATCCGCAGCCATTACGCGGCGCCGTACGCGGTCTGCGACAGCAAAACGGCGCCCTGCGGCGCCGTTTCGGAAAAAAAATCCATTGCCGGCTCACGTCAGGCGCTGACGTTGCCCTTCTTTTCCTTCTGCTCGGAATAGATGTAGAGCGGCCGGGCGTTGCCTGACACCACCTCTTCCGAAATAACCACTTCGCGCACGCCTTCCAGCGCCGGCAGCTCGAACATGGTGTCGAGCAGGATCGCTTCCATGATCGAACGCAGGCCGCGCGCGCCGGTCTTGCGCTCGATGGCGCGCTTGGCGATCGCCGAGAGCGCGTTCTCGTGGAAGGTCAGGTCGACATTCTCCATCTCGAACAGCCGCTGATACTGCTTGACCAGCGCGTTCTTCGGCTCGGTCAGGATCTGGATCAGTGCCGGCTCGTCGAGATCCTCCAGCGTCGCCAGGACAGGCAGACGGCCGACGAACTCGGGAATGAGGCCGAACTTCAAGAGATCCTCAGGCTCGACCAGGCGGAAAACATCGCCGGTGCGGCGATCCTCGGGCGAAGCGACGATGGCGCCGAAACCGATCGAGGTCTTCCTGCCGCGATCCGAGATGATCTTGTCCAGGCCGGCGAAAGCGCCGCCGCAGATGAACAGGATGTTGGCGGTGTCGACCTGCAGGAATTCCTGCTGCGGATGCTTCCTGCCGCCTTGCGGCGGCACGGAGGCGACGGTGCCTTCCATGATCTTCAAAAGTGCCTGCTGCACGCCCTCGCCCGACACGTCGCGGGTGATCGAGGGATTGTCCGACTTGCGCGAGATCTTGTCGATCTCGTCGATATAGACGATGCCGCGCTGGGCGCGCTCGACATTGTAGTCGGCCGACTGCAACAGCTTCAGAATGATGTTTTCGACGTCCTCGCCGACATAGCCGGCCTCGGTCAACGTCGTCGCGTCGGCCATGGTGAAGGGGACGTCGATGATGCGGGCCAGCGTCTGCGCCAGCAACGTCTTGCCGCAGCCGGTCGGGCCGATCAGCAGGATGTTCGACTTCGCCAGCTCGACGTCGTTGTTCTTGCCGGCATGGGCGAGGCGCTTGTAGTGATTGTGGACGGCCACCGACAGCACGCGCTTGGCGTAGGGCTGGCCGATGACGTAGTCGTCGAGAACCTTGAGGATTTCCTGCGGGGTCGGCACGCCCTCGCGCGACTTCACCATCGAGGTCTTGTTCTCCTCGCGGATGATGTCCATGCACAGTTCGACGCATTCGTCGCAGATGAACACCGTCGGCCCGGCGATCAGCTTGCGCACTTCGTGCTGGCTTTTGCCGCAAAACGAGCAATAAAGCGTGTTCTTGGAATCACCGCTGTTGTTGCCGACCTTGCTCATTTTCCTGTCCTTTCATGGCCGCCCGCCGATGGTCTGGTTGAAAGGGCGCATATTCAATCTATCGCGGGAATCCGCTGCCGCCAGTGCCCCGGCTCCCGCAACGCATTCCGTACGAAACACAAATCGGAAAACGGGGCAATGATTCGAACAACCCCACGCAAAGCTAAGCCGTCGAAAATCAACATAGCCTTAACGTAGGCAATTGCACCCGTCGAGGGAACAGCCAATTGTGGCCGAAATGCCGCAAGCTGTGCCAAAAGCGCGTGATCCCGCCACTCATTGCCACCGCAGGGCCACCGCGGGCCTATAAGGCAATACCTTCGACTGGCTCACGTGACGAAATGACCTTGTCGATGAGGCCGAAATCCCTCGCCTCGTCGGCAGTCATGAAATGGTCACGGTCGAGCGTTTTTTCAATCTCATCGTAGCTCTTGCCGGTGTGCTTGACGTAAACCTCGTTGAGGCGGCGCTTCAGCTTGATGATGTCCTGGGCATGGCGCTCGATGTCGGAAGCCTGGCCCTGGAAGCCGCCGGAAGGCTGGTGGACCATGATGCGGGCGTTCGGCGTGGCGAAGCGCATGTCCTTGTGGCCCGCCGTCAAGAGCAGCGAGCCCATCGAGGCGGCCTGACCGATGCAGAGCGTCGACACGGCAGGCTTGATGAACTGCATGGTGTCGTAGATCGCCATGCCGGAGGTGACGACGCCGCCGGGCGAGTTGATATAGAGGTTGATTTCCTTCTTCGGATTCTCCGCCTCGAGGAACAGCAGCTGCGCGCAGACCAGCGTCGCCATGCCATCCTCCACCGGCCCGGTGATGAAAATGATGCGCTCCTTGAGGAGCCGCGAGAAAATGTCGTAGGCCCGCTCGCCGCGATTGGTCTGTTCGACCACCATCGGAACGAGGTTCATGTAGGTTTCGACGGGGTTCTTCATGGACTATCCCTTTTTGAGGATGGGATTCCGGCGCCGGAGATTTGCAATCGGGCAGAATCGGTTCTGGATCGTTATTGTGTAAATAGGATGCCGGCTCACCCTAGCGCAAGGCCGCCTCTCCTAGCCATCCGGTTAAGTCGAATCAAGGTTTCCGAACCAGTTTCGCCTGTCGCCGTGCCTGTAGCCCCTCTCCTGCCGTGGGAAGGGGCGCTCATGCTTGGCCGTTGTTTAGCAGTTTCTTAACCGCATCGCTTAACGAAAAGTGGTGAAACCGCTTTTTCCGGCCACGGCTAGCCCTACAATTCAACGTTGAACTCGCTTCACGCAGTTCAAACAGGGGGAGTGCGATGATCAAGAAAGTTGCTTCCTTGGCCCTTACCGGCATCAGCGTTCTCGGCATGGCGTCCGAAACGGCTGCCGGCGGACGCGCGGTCGAATGCTACGAGCAGGTCAATCGGCCAGCCGTCTACGACACGGTCTATGAGGACGTGCTCGTCAGCCCAGCCGGCCAGCAGGTGCAGTATGAAGCGCCGATCTATGGGACGCGCGAGCGCGTGGTGCAGATCGCGCCGGCGCGCGTCAGCTACGAGATCGTGCCCGCCATCACCCGCACCATCTACCGCACCGTGAGGGTCAATGACGGCGGCTATTCCTGGGAATGGCGCATCATTCATGGCCGCAAGGTGCTGTGCAAGGTCAGGCACAGGGCGCGCTATGAACGCGTGGCCGAGATCGTCGTGGTTGAGCCGGAACGCCGGCGGCGCGTTGTCCTCCCCGCCGAATACGAGGGCGTCGCCGAAGAGGTTCTCGTGCGGCCGGAGCAACGGCGCATCATCGACATTCCGGCGTCTTATCAGACAGTGGCCCGCCGCGTGGTGGTCAGGGAGGGCTCATCCAGCTGGCGCCGCGTGCATATTCCGAGGCATTGCCAGTATTAGCGCTCAGGCCACCTCCGCCCTGAGCCATTTCTTCAGGCCATCGACATCGCCGTTGCCGACGTAGGCCGCAACCCTTCTGCCGACTGCCGCGCCGAACTTGTAGCCGTGGCCGGAGCAGGCCGAGACGACCAGGCATCTGCCTTTCTGGTGAGCCAGGAATTTCTCGTCGGCGGTGAAGGTGTAGGCGCAGGTGACCACTTGGGTGACCTTGTACTCCTCGATACGGGCAATCGGCGGCGAAAACAGGTTGCGGATCGCCTCACCCTCGCCCGGTACCGCCTGACGGTTCCAGTCGGCATCGCTGGTCGGCACCCTGTGCAGGCCTGAGCCGAATTTCATGCCGGCCCCGCCCGAGGGCGGGATGGCGTAGCCATCGACAGTGCCGCCGATGTTGAGGACGACCGGTGCTGCCTGCCAGACCGCTTTCAGGTCCGCCGGCGGTTCGACATAGGCGAGCGCGGTGCGCCAGGTTTTCAGCTCGCCATCCAGCTCCGGGAACAGTTTTAGCGCCCAGGCGCCGGCAGCGACGACGATCCGGTCGGCCTGCATCGTTTCGGCGCCCGCCAGGACGACATGCCCGGCCTCGGCGTCGATCTCGACCACCTTGCTGTTCTCATAGACATTGGCGCCGTTCGCGCGCAGCCACCTGGCGAGGCCCGCAGCGATCTTGCGGCAGTGCAGCGCGCCGCCGTCCGGCGAAAAATACGCATAGCGGAATGAACCAGGTTCTAGGAACGGCCAGCGTTCGACCGCGGCATCCGGCTCGAACAATTCGAACGCGTAGTTCCCGGCTTCCATGCCTTCTCGGTATTCCTCGGCCTCGTCTCCCGGCTGGCGCGAAATGCAGATGAAGCCGCGCGGATCGAGATGGGTTTCACCGAGATCGGCCCACATCTCATCCCAAGCTTCATAGGCTTCGGTGATCAGCCGGCCGTAGCCCGTTCCGGCCCGGTAGGCGCGGCGGATGATGCGATGATGGTCGCCGGAGGCGGCGAGCGGATTGGGGATCGGTCCCTGCTCGACGATCGAGACGAGGTGCCCGGCCTTGACCAGCGACCAGGCCGTGGAAAGCCCGGCAATGCCTGCACCGACCACGATCACATTCATGAAAACCGTCCTTCCGCAACCGCTTCGGCGGCTCACCTCACGGGAGGGCCAACATACGGTCTGGCACCAGACTGGCAAGCCGCGCTAATGATCTGGCATGACCGAATTGAAGCCGCCCTATCTTGCCTTTGATCCAGCCTCCCGCCGCCTGCGGCTCGATCCGCACGAACCGGCTTTTTTCCAGAACCCTTACGAAGCCTATGCCTTCCTGCATGGCGCATCGAACGCCTTCTTCTGGGAGGAGTTTGGTTTCTGGTGCTTTGGCGGCTTCGACGACGTCAACCGGCTGCTGCGCGATCGCCGCTTCGGCCGGCAGAACCCGGCCGGCATTCCGGACAGCCGAGGCATCGGTCAGGACCGCACGCACCTCAGCGCGTTCGACGGCATCGAGGCCAATTCGATGCTGGAGCTGGAGCCGCCTGTCCACACACGGCTCAGAACGCTGGTCAACCGCGCCTTCGTCTCGCGCCAGGTCGAGCGGCTCAGGCCGCGCGTCGAGACGTTGGCCAACGAACTGATCGACCGTTTCGAGCCGGACCGGGTCGACTTGCTGCCGGCTTTCGCCGCTCCCTTGCCGATCACCATCATTGCCGAGATGCTCGGCGTGCCGGTCGACATGGGGCCGCAGCTGCTCGACTGGTCGCATCGGATGGTCGCCATGTACATGCATGGCCGCACCCGCGAGACGGAGGACACGGCCAATCGCGCCGCGCGCGACTTTTCCGATTTTCTGCGCGGCTACGTCGCCGAGCGGCGAAAGAGGCCGGGCGAGGATCTTCTGTCGCTGCTGATTGCGGCACAGGAGGACGGCCAGAAACTGTCGGAGGACGAGCTGGTATCCTCGGCCATCCTTTTGCTCAATGCCGGCCATGAAGCAACTGTCCACCAGACCGGCAATGCGGTGCGCTCGATCCTTGCGCAAGGCGGCGACCCGCGCCGCTTCTTCGCCTCACCGGAAGCAACAGCCGCGACGGTCGAAGAGTGCCTGCGCTTCGACGCGCCGCTGCACATGTTCACGCGCTACGCCTATCAGGAGGTCGAGGCCGGGCCGGGGATCATCGTCCAGCCGGGCGAGACGATCGGGCTGTTGCTCGGCATGGCCAATCGCGACCCTACTGCGTTTGCCGAGCCCCTCGCCTTCAGGCCGGACCGTGCCGACCAGAAGAACGTATCGTTCGGCGCCGGCATCCATTTCTGCATCGGCGCGCCGCTCGCCCGGCTCGAATTGCAGGTGTCGCTGAAAACCTTGTTCGAACGCCTGCCACGGCTCCGTCTTGCCGAACAGCCGCGCTTCCGCGACACCTATCATTTCCACGGCCTGGAAACGCTCGCCGTACACTTCTGAGCATTCGGTCCGGCAGGGGTGATCAAAGCCTAATCACATACTCCTTGCGAGTCGTTTCAAGCACTTCCCAGCTCCCCTTGAAACCCGGCCTCAGCACGAAACTATCGCCGGCTTTGACGGTGCGCGCATCGCCGCCGTCTTCGGCGATCACCGAAACCCCTGACAGGATGTGGCAGAACTCCCATTCGTCATATTCGATGCGCCATTTGCCCGGCGTTGCTTCCCAGATGCCGGCATAAAGGCCACCGTCCTGTTCCTCGACATTCCAGGTGCGGAATTTCGGTTCGCCTGAAATCAGGCGATCCGGCGCCGGTGCGCCATGCTCGGCTTCGACGGCGTCGATGTCGACGGACAGAAATTTCGGCGTGGTCATGGCGATCAAACCTTGGCGAGGGCCTGTTCCAGATCGGCGACGATGTCGTTGACGTCCTCGATACCGACCGAAAGCCTGACCGTGTCCGGCCCCGCCCCGGCGTTGATCTTCTGCTCGTCGGAAAGCTGGCGATGCGTGGTCGATGCCGGATGAATGACCAGCGACTTGGTGTCCCCGACATTGGCCAGGTGCGAGAACAGCTCGAGCGCCTCGACGAACTTGATGCCCGCGGCATAGCCGCCCTTCAGCCCGAAAGTAAACACCGCGCCGGCGCCAAGCGGCGAGTACTTCTTCTGCAGCGCATTGTTCTTGTCGCTGGGCAGGCCGGGATAGGACACCCAGGCGACCTTGGGATGGTTGGAAAGCCATCCGGCGACCGCCGCCGCATTGTCGCAGTGGCGCTGCATCCTGAGCGGCAAGGTTTCCAGGCCGGTCAGGATAAGGAATGCGTTGAACGGCGAAATCGCCGCGCCGATGTCGCGCAGGCCAAGCACGCGAGCAGCGATGGCGAAGGCGAAGTTGCCGAAGGTTTCGTGCAGGACGAGGCCGCCATATTCGGGGCGCGGCTCCGATAGCATCGGATATTTGCCCGAGTTCGACCAATCGAACGTGCCGCCGTCGACAATGGCGCCGCCGATCGAATTGCCGTGACCGCCGATGAACTTGGTCAGCGAATGCACGACGATGTCGGCGCCATGTTCGATCGGCCGCAGCAGATAGGGCGAGGCCAGCGTGTTGTCGACGATCAGCGGCAGGCCGTGCTTGCGGGCAATGTCGCCGATCTTCTCGATATCGACGAAGACGCCGCCCGGATTGGCCAGGCTCTCGATGAAGATTGCCTTGGTCCTGTCGTCGATCTGGCTCTCGAAGGTCGAGATGTCATTGGTGTCGGCCCAGCGCACCTGCCAACCGAAATTCTTGAAGGCGTGGCCGAATTGGTTGATCGAGCCGCCGTAAAGCTTGGTCGCTGAAACGAAATTGTCGCCGGGCTGCATCAGATTGTGGAAGACCAGCACCTGCGCGGCATGGCCGGAGGCGACGGCAAGGCCTGCCGTGCCGCCTTCGAGTGCGGCGATGCGCTCTTCCAGCACCGCCTGGGTCGGGTTCATGATGCGGGTGTAGATGTTGCCGAACGCCTTCAGCCCGAACAGCGAGGCGGCATGGTCGGCATCGTCGAAGACGAAGGAGGTGGTCTGGTAGATCGGCGTCGCTCGCGCGCCGGTCGCCGGATCCGGCTTGGCGCCTGCATGGACGGCGAGCGTATTGAAACCGGGCGTGCGGGCCATCGAATAACCTCCCTCAATGGTGAATGGTGAATGGCAAAGTCGGCCAGCGCCACCTTGATTGCAAGCGGCTCATATGCCGCCTTGCCCGCCTTCCAGAAAAATCCTTCTATTCACCATTCACTATTCACTACCTACTTCTGGCGAACGCCGAAACTCTGGAATCCCGGCCGCATCAGCGGCTTCTTCGACGACAGCACGCCGGAATTGACGCCGGTCCAGCCGATCTCGCCCGACAGCTTGCCATATTCGATCTTGGGGCAACGGTTCATCACCACCTTGATGCCGGCGGCTTCGGCGCGTGCGGCTGCCTCGTCATGGCGTATGCCAAGCTGCATCCAGATGACCTTCGGCAGCGGATCGAGCCGCAGCACCTCGTCGACAACGCCCGGCACAGCAGCGGAAGCGCGAAACACGTCGACCATATCGACAGGTCCTGGAACGTCGGCGAGCCTGGCATAGGTCATCTGGCCTAGAATCGCCTTGCCAGCCTGGCCGGGATTGATCGGGAACACCGAAAACCCTTTGCCGAGCAGATATTTCAGCACGAAATAGCTCGGCCGCACGTCATTGGCCGACGCGCCGACCATGGCGACGGTCTTCACCGAATTGAGGATGCCGGCGATATAGGCGTTGTCATAGGCGTCGTGGTTCATGCCTCGTCATACAGCGCTTCGGAGTGAGGTGCCAACAGCCGCGTCAGTGGCTTGCAATGGGCCAGGGAAAGCCGTCAGGCCGGCAGCGAAATCGATCCGTCTTCCGCGATCGGAAAAGCCGGATTGTGCGCCACTTCCCAGACATGCCCGTCCGCATCGGCGAAATAGCCGTACCAGCCGCCCCAGAAGGCGCGCCCGGCCGGCTTGACGATCTTGCCGCCGGCCTTCTCAGCCGCCGCAAGCACTTCGTCGACCTCGGCGTCAGAGCGGGTGTTGTAGGCGAGGTAGACGGCCGACGGCGCCTTCGAGAAGCTGACGCCCGAATCCTCTTCGGCGCTTGGGCGCGGAAACAAGCCAAGAACAGCGCCGCCCATCTGGAAGAAGGCAACGCCGTCGGTGATCCCGGCATGGCGGGTCAGGCCCATCGCCTCATAGAAGCGCGTCGCACGGTCGAGATCGTCGGTGGCGATGGTGATGATGGAGATGCGCGGTTCCATATCCGCCTCCTATTCCTCCGGCCATTCCGGCTTGCGCTTGCCGATGAAGGCGCCGATGCCCTCTTCCGCATCGCGCGCCAGCATGTTCTCGACCATGACGCGCCCGGTGTAATCATAGGCCTCGGCCAGCCCCATTTCTGCCTGTTCGTAGAAGGCTTCCTTGCCGATCTTGACGACCAGGGAGGATTTGGACGCGATGGTTTGCGCGTATTTGGTGACAATCTGATTCAGATATTCGCGCGGCACGACGCGGTTGACCAAGCCGAATTCCTTGGCGGTTGCCGCATCGATCGTCTCGCCGGTCAAAAGCATCTCCATGGCGTGCTTGCGCGAGACGTTGCGCGACAGCGCCACCATCGGCGTCGAGCAGAACAGTCCGATATTGACGCCAGGCGTGCAGAAGGTCGCCTCGTGCGAGGCGATGGCGAGATCGCAGCTGGCGACCAGCTGCAATCCGGCCGCCGTCGCCAGGCCGTCGACTTCGGCGATCACCGGCTTAGGATGGCGAACGATCGCCTGCATCAGTGAAGCGCAGGCGGAAAACGTCTTTTCGAAGAAGCCCCTGCCGCGATCGGCATCGGCGCGGTGCGCGCTCAACTCCTTGAGGTCGTGTCCGGCGCAGAACACCTTGCCGACCGCCCCGAGCACGATGACGCGGACGGATTTGTCGGCCTTGGCGCGGTCGAGTTCCGCCATCAGCGCCGCCATCACTGCAAGCGAAAGAGCATTGGCCGGCGGATTGGCAAGCGTCAGGCGCAGCACGCCCTTGTCCAGCCTGGAGACGACCGGCCCTTCGGCAACGGCAGGTTTGATGGCAACGATTTCGGCCATGGGGTCATTCCTCCGCGATTCCGGATCGGTGATCGACTAATCTAGTATGCCGGTCTCGCTTCGTCCAACACCCCGCTTCTGCCATAATGAATGGCTGTAGCCAGAAACAGCACGCTACGCTCATACAGGCAGGCGCAAACGAGGGACCGACATGCCTGCCCAAAGCAACCTCAAGCCGGTGCTGACGGCTGCTGATGTCAACGCGCTGATGGCGACCGTTTTCCCGCAACTCAACGACCAGTTCACCTTCTATGAGGCGTTGGAGGTGTTTCCAGGCGGCTGTGTCGTGCGACTCAATGCCGACGAGCGCCATTTGCGTCCCGGCGGCACCGTGTCGGGTTCGGCGCTGTTCACGCTGGCCGACATAGGCGGCTATGTCTGCGTGCTCTCGCATGCCGGACCGGATGCGCTTTCGGTCACCACCAGTCTCAACATCAATTTCGTCCGCAAGGCCGAGGCCGGGCCGATCGACGGCCATTGCCGCATCCTCAAGCTCGGCAAGAGCCTGATGGTGTTCGATATCGACATCGTCGCCGGCCCGGAGGGACACACAGTAGCGCACGCAACGGGCACCTATTCGATCCCGCCAAAGCGGATTGATGGTGTGGTAAAATAATACCTTTAACCCAAGGCATTGTTTTTGCTGGATTTTGATAGCTTGCCGACATTTCACGCGCCTTGACGCAGTCGCCGTCCTCTCCTATAAGCCCTCACGGAACAGCGGCCCGCAAAGGCCGCCGTTTTGTTATTGGCGGCGGGCAAGCGCCTTTCGCCAATCCAAGCAACAAGAAACGCCTTCTTTTGAAGGTCCGAACCGAAAGCAACAATCCATGGCAACCTTTTCGCAGAAGCCTGCGGATGTGGTGAAGAAGTGGGTGCTGATCGACGCCGAGGGTCTCGTCGTCGGCCGTCTCGCCACTGTCATCGCCAATCATCTTCGCGGCAAACACAAGCCCACCTTCACCCCGCACGTCGACGACGGCGACAACGTCATCGTCATCAATGCCGACAAGGTGGTGTTCACCGGCAAGAAGTTCACCGACAAGGTCTATTACTGGCACACCGGCCACCCCGGCGGCGTCAAGGAGCGCACCGCGCGCCAGCTGCTCGAGGGTCGTTTCCCCGAACGTGTCGTCGAGAAGGCCGTCGAACGCATGATCCCGCGTGGCCCGCTCGGCCGTCGCCAGATGAAGAACCTCCGCGTCTATGCAGGCACGGAACATCCGCATGTCGCCCAGCAGCCTGTCGTCCTCGACGTGGCCAAGCTGAACGCCAAGAACAAGAAGGTTTCGTAAGATGGCTGAGCTTTCCTCGCTCGCAGAACTCGGAGCTGCCACCGGCAATACCAACACCCAGCCGGCCGCACCCGTCCACGTCCAGAAACTCGATAAGTCGGGCCGCGCCTACGCCACCGGCAAGCGCAAGAACGCCATCGCCCGCGTCTGGGTGAAGCCCGGCTCCGGCAAGATCGTCGTCAACGACAAGGTGTTCGCCGAATATTTCGCGCGTCCGGTGCTGCAGATGATCCTCAACCAGCCGATCATCGCCGCCAATCGCGCCGGCCAGTACGACATCGTTGCCACCGTCATCGGCGGCGGCCTTTCCGGCCAGGCGGGTGCCGTGCGCCACGGCATCTCCAAGGCGCTGACCTATTACGAGCCGGCGCTGCGCGCCGTGCTCAAGAAGGGTGGCTTCCTGACCCGCGACAGCCGCGTCGTCGAGCGCAAGAAGTACGGCAAGGCAAAGGCCCGCCGGAGCTTCCAGTTCTCCAAGCGTTAAGCGCTGCGCAATTACACGTTTTCGAAAGGCCGCCTCCGGGCGGCCTTTTCCACAAAAAGAGGCACCAATCACCCCATCGGGCGCGGCTCGCACGCATGGTGGCAGACTTCAGGCCTTGATGAAGTCAATGAACGCCCGCAACGGCGCCGGCACGAGGCGCCGGCCGGGATAGTAAAGGAACGGCCCGGAGAAGCTCTGCCACCAGGGTTCAAGCAGCGGTTCGAGCGCCCCGCTCTCGAAGTGAGGGCGTAGCCAATCCTCGAACAGGCTGATGATGCCGGTGCCGGCGATGGCTGCATCGACTTTGAGGTCAGTCGCCCCGCCCAGGGTCACGACAAGCGGCCCCGTCGGGTCGACCCGCACCACCTCGCCGTCGCGCTCGAATTCCCACGGCGGCATCGCACGGCTGGCAAAGCGGCCGCGCAGGCAGGCGTGGCCGAGCAGGTCGCGCGGGTGTTGCGGCCGGCCATGACGATCCAGGTAGGCCGGGCTGGCGGCGATGGCGAAGCGCTGCACGCGCGGTCCGATCGGCACAGCGATCATGTCCTGCTCCAGCCGCTCCTCATAGCGAATGCCGGCGTCGCACCCCGCCGCCAGCACATCGACGAAGCTCTCCTCCGAGATCACCTCCAACCGGATGCCCGGATAGGCGGCGAGAAAAGGCGGAACGATGCTGGGCAGTACCAGCCGCGCCGCGCTGACCGGCACATTGAGGCGCAACGTACCTGCCGGCCTGTCGCGAAAGCCGTTCACTACGTCGAGGGCCGATTCCACCTCGGTCAAGGCAGGACCGAGCCGCGCCAGCAGGCCTTCGCCAGCTTCCGTCAGGACGACGCTGCGGGTCGTCCGGTTGAGCAGCCTGACACCGAGCTGCGTCTCCAGGCGGCGTACCGCCTCGCTCAAGCCGGACGCACTGCCGCCGTTGGCGCGTGCCGCATCGCGAAAGCCTTTGGCGCGCGCTACGGCCACGAAGGCGTTCAGATCCCCGAGATCAATCTGCATTGTTCGTCATTCCGCACAGCCCGTGCGAATTGTACCCAATTATCATGAGATCGGACAGCGTCTATCTCTGCACCATCCCTGAAGGAGAAAGACCATGTCCAGCGTCGACCAGTCCGGCACATTCATCCTCGGCGACCGCAAGGTGAGACGGCTCGGCTACGGTGCCATGCAGCTCGCAGGGCCCGGCGTCTTCGGCCCACCAAAGGACCACGACGCGGCATTGGCCGTACTGCGCGAAGCCGTTGCACAAGGCGTCAACCACATCGACACCAGCGACTTCTATGGCCCGCACGTGACCAACCTGTTGATCCGCGAAGCGCTCGCACCCTATCCCGACGACCTCGTTATCGTCACCAAGATCGGTGCCCGACGCGGCACGGATGGCTCATGGCTGCCGGCCTTCTCGGCAGAAGAGCTGACACAGGCGGTGCACGACAATCTGCACAATCTCGGACTCGACGTGCTGGAGGTGGTCAACCTTCGGGTCATGTTCGACGCGCATGGCCCCGCCGAAGGGTCGATCGAGGCGCCGCTTGCGACGCTTGCCGAGCTCCAGCGACAGGGCCTCGTGCGCCACATCGGGCTGAGCAACGTCACCGCTGCACAGATCGCCGAAGGCCGCAGGATGTGCAGGATCGTCTGCGTGCAGAACCAGTACAATCTGGCGCATCGGGGCGATGATGCCTTGATCAACGATCTCGCCCACGACGGCACCGCCTATGTGCCGTTCTTCCCACTTGGCGGCTTCAACCCGTTGCAGTCGTCGACCTTGTCCAAGGTCGCCGCACGCCTCGGCGCCACGCCCATGCAGGTCGCGCTCGCCTGGCTGCTTCGCCGCGGACCCAACATTCTTCTGATCCCCGGCACGTCTGCCGTCGCGCATCTGCGGGAGAACCTCGCCGCTGCCGACCTCGAACTGTCGGACGATGTCATCAAGGAGCTGGATGGTGTGGCAATGGCGGCCTGCGGGTAGATTACCGAAGGCAGTGATGAGCCAATCTCCCCCAAGTGGGTTCCCTTGCGGGGAAGATTGCCGGCACGACAGCTAAGGCGCGCGACCTTACAGGCGGGACAGCCGAGACGCTGAAGGATCGTCGCATTTTTCTGCCACTACGCCACATTTTGTTCTTGCTTTGTGCCGGCAGCTATGCTACTAATCTGGGTGTGGTGCTAATTGGCTCCAACGACCCGCCCACAGAGGCGGGTTTTCTGTTTCTGGGTTCCTTCGAAAGTTTGGCGCTGCCGGCCTGGGGTCGGCGGGACAGCGCCCTTCTGCCCTGCCGGGCATCGTCCCCACAAGAGGGAGATCCAGTTCTCGCCGCGCCGGTCTAGTTGATGCTGGCCGTGTTGGCCGGCTCGGCCGGGCGCTTCTCACCGGCATAGGGCACGCGAAAACCGTTCGCCGCCAGCCAACTGATGGCGGCCTTCGGTTCGTCGGTTTGGATGATGGTGGCGCCTCGCTCGACCCAGAAACCATAAGTCTCGCGCGGCAGGCTGGCCGCGACCGCCAGCTCGTCGCCGCGGCCGCCGGCGAGGAAGCCGCCCGGCTTGTTGACGATGGCATAGGTGTCGGCCCAGATGTGCCAGTCGCCCCTCACGGCGATCGCGCGCATGCGCGGGCTGAACAGCGGGCCGCCGGTCTCGGTCAGTGTCTCGGCGCCGGCCCGCCAATTGATCAGTTCGATCGCCCGCACCGGGAACGCCCGGCTGACTTTTTCGGCAAACATCGCGTCGTGAACCGCATCGTCGGCAATGATCGGCATGAACTGGAAGCCGCCCTCGATCGCGTCCATGGCGGCCGCAACCGTGGCGATCCTCTCCGCATCCCACAGGTTCTCCTTGACGATCACCTGTTCGGCCATGCCGAGGTCGCGCGCGACCGCGACCATGCCGGCCAGGCTTTCGGTATCGAGCTTGTTATCGAGATTGATGAGGATCCTGTCCCTAGTCGCCATCAACAGCTCGCGCAACGTCGAGACCGTCTCGCCGGTAACGGCGCCGGTGCCTTCGATCACCAACCGGCACGTCTTGAGTTCGGCCAATGTGTGCTTGTCGACCTCACCTTTGCAAGTCGTGGTGCGGTCGAGCCAACTGTCATGCATGACGACGAACTGTCCGTCCTTCGAGCGCCTGATATCGACCTCGACGATTTCGGCGCCCATTGCGATCGACGCCTCGACGGCGGCGATCGAATTTTCGGGATAGAGCGTCTTGCCGGCCTGCATGCCGCCGGCGCGGTGCGCGGCCACCATCACATGGTCGCGCCATTGGTTGGCATGCTCGAAGCGGTCGAGTATCTGCCTCGCGCGCGTTTCGCCTGCCGACGCATGACCAAGTGGGACCGTCAGCGCGACGGAAAGCAGAAGGCTCAGCCAAGTCGTTCGCATGAGAATCGCTCCGTACCGGATCGACACCCGGTTAAGCGACGCTCGTGACACCCCAGTGAACGAAGCCGGCTTGCAAAATGCCGGAAAATCAGGTCAGCGCCGGCCGAAGCAGTCGTCGGCGGCTACTTTCGGTTGCTTGCCAGGCAATCTCCTGGCGAGCCATGCCGGGTTCGCCTGGCGAGCAAGGATTTGTGACCGGATCGAATGGCCATGATCCTCCGCAGGGGTCGCAATTCTGAGAATTATGTCCAATAAGGTTGCGCGTCGACGCACAGGAGATCGCTTCATGCCGCCAAGGACCATCGATCACGCCTTCACCACCCGCTCCAGGACGGGTGCGTCGTTCGAGCCGACCTATGCCGGCGCCCTGTCGTTCATGCGGCGCAAATATTCGAAGGACGTGAAGGACGCCGATGCGGTGGTGTGGGGCATTCCCTTCGACGCTGCGGTCACCAATCGGCCGGGCGCCCGTTTCGGACCGCAGGCAATCCGCCGCGCCTCGGCCATCCTCGACAACGATCCGCAATATCCGTTTTCGCGCGATCTGTTCGAACAGCTTGCCGTGGTCGATTATGGCGACTGCCTGCTCGACAGCGGCAATCACCAGAAGACGCCTGCCACGATCGAACGCGAAGCGGCGAAGATCCTGAAATCCGGCGCCTTTCTGCTGTCACTCGGTGGCGATCACTTCGTCACCTGGCCGCTGCTCAAGGCGCATGCCGCCATCCATGGCCCGCTGGCTCTGGTGCAGTTCGACGCACACCAGGACACCTGGCCCGACGACGGCAAGCGCATCGATCACGGCTCCTTCGTCGGCCGTGCAGTCAAGGAGGGCATCATCGACCCCGACCGGTCGATCCAGATCGGCATCCGCACCCATGCGCCCGACACGTTCGGTATCAAGATCCTGTATGGCCATGAAGTGGAGGAAATGCGTGCGTCGGACATCGCGTATGCCATCGTCGACCGTACGGGCGGCAAGAAGACCTACGTTACTTTCGACATCGATTGCCTGGACCCGGCTTTTGCGCCCGGCACCGGAACGCCGGTCGCGGGAGGCCCGTCTTCGGCAAAGATCCTGTCGGTGCTGCGCCAGATCAACCAGCTCGATATCGTCGGCGCCGACGTCGTCGAGGTTGCGCCAGCCTATGATCACGCCGATATAACGGCAATTGCCGGGTCGATGGTGGCCATGCACTATCTCGGGCTGTTGGCGGAACGAAAGGCCCGACTCGAAGAAATGAACCAGGGCAATCACGGCGTCGCCGGATTGAATCAGGCAAGCGGCATATAGCTTTGAGATAACAGGAATTTTGGCAAGCAATGAAACCGAAAATCTTCATCGACGGCGAGCACGGCACCACCGGTCTGCAGATAAGGGCGCTGCTTGCCGAGCGTGGCGACCTGGAAATCATCTCCATCCCGACCGAGCGCCGCAAGGAAACGGCAGCGCGCGCCGAGTTCCTCAATGCTGCGGATGTCGCGATCCTCTGTCTGCCGGACGCAGCCGCCAAGGAAAGCGTTTCGCTGATCGCCAATGACACCACCAAAGTGATCGACGCCTCGACGGCGCATCGTGTCGCCGATGGGTGGGAATATGGCTTCGCCGAAATGGACAAGGACCAGGCGAAGAAGATCGCTTCGGCGAAGCGCGTCGCCAATCCGGGCTGCTGGCCGCAAGGACCAATCGCGACGCTGCGGCCGCTGGTTGCGGCGGGGCTGCTGCCGGCCGATTTTCCGGTCACCGTCAACGGCATTTCCGGCTATTCCGGCGGCGGCCGGCCAATGATCGAGGATTATGTCGCCAAGGGCGAGGATGCACCGGAATTCCTGCCCTACGGACTGACGCTGCAGCACAAGCACGTGCCGGAGCTCAGGACGTATGCTAGGCTTTCGCACGATCCGATTATGCAGCCGGCAGTCGGCAATTTCGCGCAAGGCATGATCACGGTGGTGCCGCTGCAACTCGGCGGCCTCGACCATGTGCCGACCGGCGCCGAGCTTCACGCGGCGATCGCCGATCATTTCGCTTCCCTCGATGGCGGCGCGGTCGAGGTGGCGCCGTATCTGCATCAGGAACGCATGCCTGACATCGATCCGGAGATCTATAATGGCACCAACCGGATGAAGCTCTATGTCTTCGCCAATGACGATCGAGCGCAGGCGCTGCTGCTTGCGGTCTATGACAATCTCGGCAAGGGCGCCTCGGGCGCCGCCGTGCAGAACATGGATCTGATGCTCGGCCTCTGAATGGATGTGCCGGCATTTCCAAAGCGCTGGAAGGTCGGCGCGCCCGAACTCATCGCCGAAACGTTCAGCAGCCGCATCTGGAAGGTCGCGCGCGAAGACGGCTCACCGGCAATCGTCAAGGATCTAAAGCCTTTCGACGATGTCGAGGACGAGTTGCGCGGCGAGCATTTCCTCGCCTGGCGACGCGGCGAAGGCGCGGTGCGGCTGCTGGGCCGCGATGGCCACCGCATGCTGCTCGAGTATGCCGGCGAAACCTCGCTGTCACAGATGATTGCGGATCAGGGCGACAATGTCGCCACCGCGATCGCGGCGGAGGTAATGGCCAAGCTGTTCTCGCCGTCGAAGCACGCTGCCCCGCCGGACCTTCAGCCGTTGCGGACCCGGTTTTCCAGCCTGTTCAAAAAGGCGAAGGCCGATCGCGCCGCCGGCGAAAAGAGCCTGTATGTCGAAGCTGCCGAAATCGCGGAACGGCTGTTGTCCAATCCGCACGACGTACGGCCGCTGCATGGCGACCTGCATCACGACAACATCATGCACGGTCCGCGCGGCTGGCTGGCGATCGATCCGAAGGGCGTTCTCGGCGACCCCGGCTTCGATGCCGCCAATGTGTTCTACAACCCACTCGACCGAGACGATCTTTGCCTCGATCCGCGGCGGATCGCGCATATGGCGCATGTCTTTGCCGCAACGCTCGGCCAGTCGCCGCCCGCGATACTGGACCACGCCATCGCCTATGGCTGCCTGTCGGCTGCATGGCACCATGAAGATCGGAATGCGGTCGACGAAAACCGCGAACTGGCGATTGCCGCGGCAATCCGGCGGGTGCGGCTCAGCCTCTGAGAGCGATCTCGTGGGGCAGCGGGTAAGCGCCCTTGGTACCGCGCCAATGCGCGGCGGCGAAGCCGAGCAGAAACAGCGCGAATGCTTGATGCGTCAGGGCCATGTGCAGTGGCACATGCATCAATAGCGTGCCGATGCCGATCGATGCCTGCACCACGACAATCAGGAACAGCAGCGTCGCGCGTCGGGCATGCGTCGTGCCCGGCAGGCGCCGGCGTGTCGCAATCATGTGCCAGAGCGCGGCCGCGAAGATCGTGTAGGCGCCGACCCGGTGGACGAATTGCACCGTCTTCGGGTTTTCGAAGAAATTGCGCCATGCCGGCTCCAGCAGCAGCAGGTCGCCGGGAACCAGCTTGCCGTCCATCAGCGGCCAGGTGTTGTAGCTCAAGCCGGCGTCTAGCCCTGCGACCAGCCCGCCGAGATAGATCTGGACCAGCGCCAGCAGCACCAGCAAGCCGGCCAGGCGTTGCGTTGAGCGGTCGGCGGCCGGTTCGGAGTGTGGGGCCAATCCGCGCGCGACCACCATGGTCGCCGTGAATATCAGCGCCGCCAGCGTCAGATGCGTCGCCAGCCGGTATTGGCTGACCGAAACCCGGTCGACCAACCCGGACGCCACCATCCACCAGCCTATCGCGCCCTGCAGGGCGCCGAGAAGGAGGATGCCCGACAATTTCGTTCCGAGCCCGCGCTCGATGCGGCGCGTCGCCCAGAAGAACAGCAGCGGCAGGGCGAAGACCACGCCGACACTACGCGCCAGGATGCGGTGCACCCATTCCCACCAGAAGATCGACTTGAACGCCTCGATGCTCATGCCGTTGTTGAGTTCGGCATATTGCGGGATCTGCTGGTAGCGCAGGAACTCCTCCTGCCACTCGGCATCATTGAGCGGCGGGATGACGCCGTGTATCGGCTGCCATTCGGTGATCGACAGGCCGGAATTGGTGAGCCTTGTAGCGCCGCCGACCAGTACCAGCGCAAACAGCACCAGGAGCACGACATAGAGCCAACCGCGCACCAGCGCGCGGTTGCGAAGGTCGCGATCGCGGGCGGCGAAAGGCGCGGCATCGGATATGGCAGCAGCCATGGATTTGTCCCGGCAGTTGAAGTCGCGGATTGGTGAACCATCGCAACCCGGCTTGCAAGACCGGACAGCGCGGCACGCCGTCGCGCCGTTTCTGGCGGGTTGCGCGTATTGGCTGTTCGGCCTAAGCGATAGCTTCAACGAGATCGCGCCATGCCCATTCGCCTGAAAAAGCTGATCGGAAGCTTCCTGCTGGTAGTGCTGGTCATAGTCTATGCGCTGGTCGCCTCGATCGTGGCGGTCGCCCAATTGTCGCAGTCCGGGCCGCTGGCGCACTTCATCTTCTTCCTGCTCAGCGGGCTTTTGTGGGTGCTGCCGGCGATGGGCATCATCAAATGGCTGATCCTGGAGCCGCGGCCGAAGGGGCGAGGCAACAGTTAGATCGTCACCACCGTCTTGCCGGCATTGGCCAGCGGCGTCGTCACGCCCGACAACATTGTTCGGATGTGGGCGACGCTCTGATAGCGGCCATTGACCGAAATGCGCGGCAGGGCGTGCAGGAAGCCGGCATGCTCGGCGCGGAGTATGCCGTGGCGGGTCGTCACCGCCGAGGCATAGCCGGCATCGCGGACTAGGCCTACTTCGCGGCGGCCGACGGCACTGGCATAACCGTAGGGATAGGCGAAATGGCGCGGCTCCTCGCCGAGTTTGGCCTGCAATATGCGCTTGACGTCGCCGATCTCATGTCGCGCATCGCTCTCGGAAAGCCGCTTCAGATTGCAGTGATTGACGCTATGTGCGCCGATCGTCACCAGCGGGTGCTCGGCCATGGTGCGGATCTCGTCCCAGTTCATCAGCGTGCTCGGGCGCGGAGCACCCAACTCGATGCCGTTCGAGCGCGCCAGATCCCGCAACACCGCACGCTGGTCCTGCTCGCGCACCTTCAGCGTCAGATGAGCGTGCAGGCGCGCATTGGCCTGGACCTTTTTTCCCGGACTCGAGCAGTCGATTGTCACCGGGCCATCCGGCGTCGTCAGCGTCAGGCGATCGCGCGCATTGACGATGTCCTCGACCACGTCCCACCACAAATCGGCAGCGCCGTCGATCAGTCCCGGCGCGACGTAGATGGTGATCGGCGCGCCGTGTTTCTCCAGCACCGGCAGCGCCTCGGTCATGTTGTCTCGATAGGCGTCGTCGGCGGTGATCGTCGCAAACTGGCCGTCCTTGTCGCCAGCCTTGATGCGCTCGATCGCCTCGTCAAGCGTGACGAAACTGTAGCCGTTCGCCTTCATGTCGGCGATCACGGTGTCGAGAAACCCAGGCGCGATGTTCAAGTGGCGGTTGACGCCGTTCGGCTTTTCCGGTGTCGCGGTTACCCGATGCAGCATCAGGATAGCGCCGAGACCGCCGATAAACGGCTTGGCCAGCGGAGCGAGACCGGAATAGCGGGCGAGATTGAGCGCCAGTTTGCGGATTGCCTCGCCCCCGTCGATCATTCATTCACCTTTTGCGCCTAAGCTCATCAAGCATGGAATGCGCCTGCGCGGACCCCCAATCGCGACGAATACGCCCTAAGGATTGAGGTATGGTTGACGCCACCGCGTCATTTGACGGCAATCAGCTGGCAAGCAGCGAGGCGTCGCCGTGTGCCTTGCCGGCCGGCAAAGCCGGCCTGTCAACCTCGGTCGCCGATAGTGCGGCGTTGGCGGCGTACGCAGAATTCTGCCATTCGGCGCTTTTTGCCCCTGCGCAAAGCGCAGGCTGGATCCTGAACTGGGCCGCACATACCGGCGCCGACGTTGTCGTTGCGACGCTGCGCGCCGAGGACAGGCCGGTTTTCTCACTGGCGCTGGAGGTCACTCGCAGTGGAGCGTTCCGCGTCGCCCGGTTCATGGGCGGCCGCCATGCAAACGGCAATTTTGCCGCCGCCGACCCGCAATGGCTGTCGAATGCCGATAGCGCGGCGATCCGCTCGATGCTGGCTGCGATTGCCAAGACGCGGCGCGACATCGATCTTGTTGCGCTGGAGCGGCTGCTGCCCGATCTCGACGGCGTTGCCAACCCGCTCTCCGCCTTGCCGCATTTTTCGAGCCCCAATCTGTCGCTGGCCGCCGGTCTTGTGGGAGGATTTGACGCACTGCTCACCCGCGTGAGCGGCAAGCGCAGGCGCAAGAAGCATCGCTCGCAGGCGCGCAAGTTCGAGGCCGTTGGCAGCTATCGTCGCATCGAGGCGAGGACTGCGGACGAGGTGCACATGCTGCTCGATGCCTTTTTCGAGATGAAGGAATTCCGCTTCCGCAAGATGGGCATCGCCAATGTTTTCGGTGAGGCGGAGGTGCGCGCTTTTTTCCGCTCGCTGTTTGCCGACGCGCTTCAAGAGGAATATCCGTCCTTCGTCCTGCATGGGCTGGAAGTCGCCGGGAAACTTCGTGCAGTCACCGGATCGAGCCGCACGGGGAAGCGGCTGATCTGCGAATTCGGGGCGATCGCCGAGGACGACCTCGCACACACCAGCCCGGGCGACTTCCTGTTCTTCGAGAACATCCTGGAAGCCTGCGAGGCGGGTTTCGAAATCTATGATTTCTCGGTCGGCGACGAACCCTACAAGCGATTGTGGTGCGATGTCGAAACGCAGCATTTCGAGGTGCTGGTTCCGCTGACGCTGAAAGGTCGTGCGCTGGCGCTTGCGCTCAGGCACGGCGCAAGCCTGAAGGCATTCATCAAGCACAGCCCAATGGTCTGGAAGCTGACCAAGCTGCTGCGCCGCAAAGCCGTGGGGCGGACAGCACCGGCCGCAGGCGAAGACGACAGCTGATTTCGATTTGAGAGAAAACTGCCTCAGGCGGCCGAGCGCCGTCCCGGCATTGGGCCCGGCGCCACATGGCCGATGGGCGTGACCAGCGTCAGGTCGGGATAGCCACTCTCGATGAGCGCGACCGCGGCCTGCGTCACCTCGTCGTCCGGCTCAAGCATGGAGAGCAAGACCTCGGTCCCCTCGCCCACCAGGCGGCTGATGCCTTGCGCGTCGGCCGGTCCGCATTCGACCACGACCAAATCATAGGCGGTGGTCAGCGACTGCATGATGATCGGCAGCCGGTCGGCGGCGCGCATGGCGCGGACCGGATCGGCTGTGCCGACGGGAATAACGTGGCAGTCCGAATAGAGATCGGGGTGGATCACATCGCTGAACTGCGCTTGCGAGGCGAGCAGATCGGTGATGCCCGGAAACAGCCCGCTGTCCAGCATCGGCCGCGAGGCGGCACCCGAAGCGGTGAGATCAAGCAGCAGCACGCGTAGCCCGGCGTCGGAGACTGCGCGCGCCACCAACACCGCCGAGGCGGCCGCCTCGTCGCCTTCTGGCGACACGAATATGGCGCGGGCGGCACCGGTGGCGATCAGTTTTTCCGCGGCCTTGTCGATGTCGACCTCGCCGAGGATAGAACGTGCCGGTTCAATGTCTCCAGCGGCCATTTCAGAGTACTCCGGTTCGATTTTCTCGGCAGCCGCTTCCGCCACCGCGACGGGTTCCGGCTCCACTTTGCTTTCAATGATATTGTCGTCGTCGGCCTCATCGATCTCGACGACTGCCGGTTCGGACCGGCCAACCGACGGGTCGGGCTCGGCCATCACGCGTTCGGCCTGGACAGCCGGCATCGCAACCTGCTCGATGCGCTCGAAATGGGCACCGGCGGCCGGACGCATGGCGCGGCCGGAAAACAGTTCCTGCAGCAGCGTGACGATCGCCATGATGAGCAACGAGCCGACAAAGGCCGCACTGACAATCGGACCAATCTTGGGGAAATAAGGTTCGGCCGGCACCTGGGCCTCCGAAAATACGCGAGCGTCGACGGGCAGATAGTTGCGATCCTTGCGTGCGGCCGCCTGGAGATAGCTGGATGAATAGAGATCGAGCTGCTGACGCTTGGTCGCGGCATCACGCTGCAGCGCATCGAGTTCCACCTGCTCTTCGCCGGCGCGGGCGGACGCCGCCTTCAGCGTGTTGACGTCTGCCACGAGTTGAGCCTCTCGCGCCTTCGCCGTCTCGGCCTGCGCCATCAGACCTTTCATGATCTTTTCCGCTTCGTTGCGGATCTGGCGGTCGAGATCCGCGAGCTGCGACTTCAGCGCGCGGATGCGCGGATGGTTGTCGAGCAAGGTGGTGGAAAGGTCGGCGATGTTGTTCTTGAGTTCGACTTGCCGCTCGCGCAGGCGCTGGATCAGTTCGGAAGACAACACCTCCGGAACGGCATCCAGCGAGCCGCCATTGCGCAACGCCCTGCGCACGCTGTCAGCGGTCGCTTCCGCCGAAGCGCGATTGGCGCGCACGCGTGACAGTTCGCTCGACAATTCGGACAGCTGCTGGGTGGCAAGCACCGAATTGTTGCCGCCCATCAAAAGATCGGACTGCGCACGGAATGCGGCAACCTTGGCTTCCGCCTCCTTCACCCGGTTCTGCAGATCCGCGATTTCCGGCGCCAGAAAGTCGGTGGCGGCGGAATTCGATTCGAGCTTGGCATTGCCCTTGGAGGCGATATAGGCGTTTGCAATGGCGTTCGGGATCGCGGCGGCAAGCTTTGGATCCTCTGACGAGAACTCGATTGCGATCGCGCGGGTTTTTTCAACGCCATAGACGTTGAGCTTCTCATGCATTGCGTCCAGCACGCGCTCTTCCAGCGGAATCTCGAACGGATCGCTTTTCAAGCCAACAAGGACAAGGGCGCGGCTCAGCGCCGACATCTTCAGCGCCTCGTCGAATTCGGGCAATTTCGCCAGGTTGAGCTTCGCCGCCACCTGCTTGAGGATGTCGGGGGACGAGATGATCTGGACCTCGGTGGCCACAGCCTCTTCGTCGGGAATCGACCGCTCGTTGCCGTTGGCCCCGGCTGGCCGCGTGAACTCCGATTCTCGAGGCCCGATCTCCAGCTTGGCTGCCGCCTTGTATTCGGGCGTTGCAAGCCAGGCGAGCGCAAAGGCCAGGCCGGTTACAACCAGTGCGACGACAAGGATGCGCAACCAGTTTCGCGCCAGGCTGGCGAAAAGCTGCCTGAGATCGACGTCGACATCTGCGGCCGCGGATTGAACGGACATGCATCCCTGCTCCGGTACTGAGTCAGCATGCACCGTAAACAACTATGGTAACTCAGCCGTTAATATCGCGGTAAGAACCTGTTAGGCTCTACTAACAAGCCGCAAACAAGAGGCTGAAAACCATCTGCATTTGTCGATCCGGCCCGCATCGGCCGCGCGCCTTTACCGGCCATTAACCCTAACAGGATGATAACCGAGCTCGATCGTTAAGGTTTGCCGCAGAGTCGCCGGCTATTCAAAGGTACGTGTCCGCTCATGAAAAGCACTGCTCCCCTTTTCCGCGCGCTGCTTGCCGTATCGATGCTTTCGGGCTGCTCCAGCTACCGGCCGACGCCGGCCGCATTCCATGAAGTTCTCGACCAGCCCTATCGCCTCGGCGCCGGCGACCGCGTCCGCGTAACCGTGTTCGAGCAGGAAGGACTGACCAATACCTACAGCGTCGACCAGTCCGGCTATCTCTCGCTGCCGCTCGTCGGCAACGTGCCGGCGCGCGGCCACACCGCCCAACAGCTTGAAAGCGAGATCGCCGAGAAACTGCGCCAGGGTTATTTGCGGGATCCCGATGTTTCGGTCGAAATCGATCGCTACCGGCCGATCTTCGTCATGGGTGAAGTGGGTGCGGCGGGGCAGTATTCCTACGTTCCAGGCCTGACCGTGCAGAAAGCCGTCGCCATCGCCGGCGGGTTCACGCCACGCGCCAACCAGGAAAGCGTCGACATTACCCGCGACATCAACGGCAAGGTGATAACCGGACGCGTGGTGACCTCCGACCCGCTATTGCCCGGCGATACAGTCTATGTTCGCGAACGCCTGTTTTGATGTGCTGACAAAGTGGCGGACACACTCAGGATCGTCCACTGCTTTCGCTCACCGGTCGGAGGCATCTTCCGGCATGTGCGCGACCTGACCGAGGCTCAGGTCGCCGCCGGCCATGCCGTCGGCATCGTCTGCGATTCGACGACGGGCGGCGATTTCGAGGAACGGCTGTTCGAACAGATGAAAGGCAGCCTGGCGCTCGGCATTCACCGCACCCCGATGCAGCGGCATGTCGGGCCAGGCGATCTCGCCTCGGCCCGGTGCACCTATAGGATCATAAAAGAATTGCGGCCGGACGTGCTGCACGGGCATGGCGCCAAAGGTGGCGCCTATGCCCGTCTGTTCGGCTCATTGTTGCGGGTATCCAGGTCTCGCGTAGCCCGCCTTTATTCGCCGCATGGCGGCTCGCTTCACTATGACGAGACCACCGCCATGGGGAAGCTGTTCTTCGCGCTCGAGCGCTTCATGGCTCGCTTCACCGATTGCCTGCTGTTTGTTTCCGATTATGAGCGGCGGACTTATCGCAGGAAGGTCGGCGAACCGCCCATTCCGAACGCTCTCGTCCACAACGGCCTGCGGGCCGCCGAGTTCGAGCCGGTGCGGACCGAGCACAATGCGGTTGACCTCCTCTATATCGGCATGATGCGAGACCTCAAAGGCCCGGACATCTTCATCGATGCGCTGGGGCTAGCCGCGACACGGCTCGGCCGCCCATTGAAAGCGCTGATGGTCGGCGACGGCGACGACCTGCCGCGCTATCGCGCCCAGGTAAATCAGCTCGGCCTCGACGTCGGTTTCCTGGCGCCGATGCCGGCCAGGCTCGCCTTCACGCTGGCCGAACTGGTCGTCGTTCCCTCGCGCGCGGAAGCCATGCCCTATATAGTTCTGGAAGCGCTCGCCGCCGGCAAGCCGATCATCGCGACGGCGGTCGGCGGCATACCGGAAATCTTCGACACCGGCTCGCCTGCCCTGATCCGGCCCGACCCGCGCGAACTTGGCGACAAGATAAGCGCCGCATTGGCCGATCTCGACACCTACAAAGGCCTGATGCCCGGCCTCGCCGACCTCAAGGCACGCTTCGGCGCCGATGTAATGGCCGCCGAAATCGAAAAGGCTTATTTCGCCGCGCTCAAAAAATAGAGCAACGGGTTTTCCACCGGGCTGCTCCTGGTGAAAGCGTCTCCAAAGCCATGTGTTGTTTCAAGGGTTTCTTAGCTCTCTTTTGCTATTCACCTGAGGGAAACCTGCGGACGCCCCATGAACGAAATCGACCCCGCGCGCCGTTTTTCGCTAGACGCGGTGCGCAAATTCGACGCCCCTGCCGAGAACAATACGGCCGGCGGCATGAACGATGTTGCCCGCCAGGTCGCCTCGCAATACCGGCGCGATACGATGTCGCCGATCATGGTGAGCGGCGTCCTGCGCATGGTGGAATTCGCGCTGCTGCTGGTGTCAGGTCTTGCCGTCTATTTCTATTATGTCGGCTTTTTCAACTATCTTGCCTGGCAATACTCGCTGACGATCGCCGCCACCTCGTTCCTCGCGGTCGTTCTGTTCGACGTCACCGACTGCTACCAGATTGTCGCGCTGATGCGGCCGATCGCCAATTTCGGCCGCCTCCTGCTGGTCTGGGCTGGAACCTTCGCCTTGATGGCGCTCACCGCCTTCACCATGAAAATGTCGGAAGACTATTCGCGCCTGCTCTTCGGCACGTGGTTCGTTATTGGCTTCGTGCTGATCCTGGGTCTCCGGCTGGTGATGTCGAAGCTGATCCGGCGCTGGGCGCGCGACGGGCGGATGGAGCGCCGCGCCGTCATCGTCGGTGGCGGCAAGGCGGCGGAGGTACTGATCCGCTCGGTCGAAAGGCAGCCCTACAACGACATCCGCATCTGCGGCATCTTCGACGACCGCGGCGACAAGCGGTCGCCGCCGGTTGTCGCCGGTTATCCCAAGCTCGGTACAATTTCCGAACTCATCGAATTTGCCCGCATCGCGCGCATCGACATGCTGATCGTATCGCTGCCGCTGACCGCCGAATCGCGCGTGCTGCAGTTATTGAAGAAGCTGTGGGTGCTGCCGGTCGACATCCGGCTATCGGCGCATTCGAACGCGCTGCAGTTCAGGCCGCGCGCCTATTCCTACATCGGCTCGGTGCCGATGCTCGATATCTTCGACAAGCCGATCAACGACTGGGATTCGGTCGCCAAGCGCGCCTTCGACATTGTCTTTTCGATCATCGGCATCATCGTGTTCTCGCCGGTGATGCTGGCGACCGCAATCGCGATCAAACTCGACAGCAAGGGGCCGGTGCTGTTCCATCAGAAGCGGCACGGCTTCAACAACGAGATTATCGACGTCTACAAGTTCCGTTCGATGTATACCGACAAGGCGGACCCGACGGCGAAGCAGACCGTGACCAAGAACGATCCGCGCGTCACCCGCGTCGGCCGCTTCATCCGCAAGACCTCGATCGACGAACTGCCGCAGTTCTTCAATTCGCTGTTCGGTTCGCTGTCGCTGGTCGGGCCGCGCCCGCACGCCATTGCCGCGCAGTCGCACAACCTCCTCTACAATGAAGTGGTCGACGGCTATTTCGCCCGCCACAAGGTCAAACCCGGTGTGACCGGCTGGGCGCAGATCAATGGCTGGCGCGGCGAGATGGACACCAACGAGAAGATTCGCATGCGGACGGAATACGACCTCTATTACATCGAGAACTGGTCGCTCTTGTTCGACCTCAGAATCCTGTTCCTGACGCCGATCCGCCTGCTCAATACGGAAAACGCGTATTGATCGCGACGGCCTACGAATTGCCGGCGGCGGCGGTCAACGCCAAGCTGATCGCACTGATTGTGTCGGGGGCGGTTTTCCTCGGCGTCTTCCTGTCCGGTTTCGTCATCGCCGAGCCGGCGCCATACGACCTCTATATGATCGGACTGATCGTGGTGTGGCCCTTGTTCGGCCTGCGCATCCACCGCGCGGCGGTGCCGCTGCTGGTGCTGCTGGTGATCATGAATATCGGCGGCATGATCTCGATGACGCAGATGTCGGACCTTGCCAGCACGCCGCTCTATCTCGCAGTCTCGCTGTTCCTTGCCTTGACCGCAGTGTTCTTCGCCTCGATGACGGCCGTCCAGCCCAGTCTCTACCGGGTGATCTTCGTCGCCTATGTGGTGTCGGCAGTGCTGACTTCGCTGGTCGGCATAGCCGGCTATTTCCATGCCTTTCCAGGAGCGGAGATCTTCACCAAATACGACCGTGCCGCCGGCGCCTTCCAGGACCCGAACGTGTTCGGTCCGTTCCTGGTGCTGCCCGGCATCTACCTGCTCTACCTGCTGCTTACCGGCTCGGTCGCACGCATGCCGCTATTGGCGGTGCCGTTGCTGATAATCACCGCCGGCATCTTCTTTTCCTTTTCGCGCGGCGCCTGGGGCATGTTCGCCGTTTCGGCGATCCTGCTGACCGGTGCCTTGTTCCTGCAGAGCGCCAGCGGCAAGTTCAAGCTGCGCGTCGTCGTCATGACCATCGCCGCCGTCGGACTGCTGGTCATCGCAATGATCGTCATCCTGCAACTGCCAGGCGTCGCCGAGATGTTCTCGAACCGCGCACAGCTCGAACAAAGCTACGACACCGCCCGGCTCGGCCGCTTCGCCCGCTATACGATCGGCTTTCAGATGGCACTGGAGCATCCGTTCGGCATCGGCCCGCTCGTCTTCGGCAAGATGTTCGGCGAGGACACGCACGACATCTGGCTGAAGATGCTGATGGATTACGGCTGGCTCGGCTTCGTGTCGTTCCTGACGCTGACGTGCTGGACGATCGCCGCCGGCTTCCGCATTCTGCTGCGCGACCGGCCGTGGCAGCCTTATCTTCTATGCGCCTACGTCGCCTTCATCGGCAATATCGGGCTCGGCACCTTCATCGACATCGACCACTGGCGCCATGTCTACCTGCTGCTTGGCTTGATCTGGGGTGCCATCGCGCTCGAATACCGCCACCAGTGGCAGCTGCGGGCGGCGCAGCGACCGGCAATCCCCGTCGCGGTTGCTTCAGGCAGGACAGCAACCGAATTCGGTTGACCGGACCCGGTCTATCACGATACATCGCGACCGGTCCGGAGTGTAGCGCAGCCCGGTAGCGCACTTGACTGGGGGTCAAGGGGTCGTCGGTTCGAATCCGGCCACTCCGACCATTAAAATCCAAAGGCTTAGCCAGTTTTCCCCCAAACTGGCTGTACAGACAATAGCCGCACTGCAGCCAGCGCAACATACGCAGGCGCGTGATCTCATCGAGGAATCGATCACGCATCACTCGTGCGCGAGGCACGGAGGCTGGCGTCTAGCCAGAAGCCCACCGAGAAACCGCGCGGTAATGGCTAGGTAAGCTTTGCTGCGTACGCCAACCTTTATCGTGAGCCCGTATTCCAGCTTCAATAAGAAAAGGTCCCGCCGCACATGCCAGAACGGCGGGACTCGATCAGGCGCCTTGCATCAGGCAGGGGTGACTCGGGGGTTGGGCATGCCCGGTGCGCGCGGATCGTAGTGAACCCTAGGCGCATCAGCTGCAATGCGTCCACCAACCGTCGGTTGGAAAGAACTAATTCAATCCCGACGGCTGGCCTGGCCTGAACAGGCGCGCGCTCAAGGCTCAGTTTCTTCCCGGGGAGGAGCTTTTTGGTCAGGACAATCAGGATAGGGCAATTCTTCACACGGAGAGGGCCTGTCGCCAACGCTGCCATAATGTTCCGCGAGTTTTGCGAAACCGTAGGCGAAGGCGAAAAGAAGCGCGAGGACAACCGCTATTCGGACGGCCATACCGTATTGTAGCAGGATCCTCCCATTGGAGCGCGCGGCGTTTTGGTACGTTTGAATGTTGAGTTCGAAAAAGGTTGGCTCTAGTTGAATTGCCGTCGTCCGCAGTTGTAAGGGCGAGCGGACGCTTCGAAGATGCCACGCGCTTTCGCCCTTTCCGGGAGAGATGCAATGTCGCTTCAAGGGGTTGCCTGTCGTGCCGATCTGACCATGTTGACCAAGGCACTTGATGCCCGATGCCGTGAACTAGGCCTCGCTGATGGAGATCCAGGCAGAGAACTGCTCGGCCGCAGGGTGATGGATTTATTTGAAAGTGGTCAGCTCAGCGCCGAAGATTTGAGACTGGCTCTGAGCGGCGAGATCTTTAACGCCAAAAATCCTCCGGCCGGAGCCAGTGGGCTTTGATACGGCAAGCGGCTATCCGCGCAACCATTTGAATTACTGGCCCAGCGTCGGCTTCCGTGTGCGCAAGAGCGCGTGTGAACAAATGTGATTTTGCGGTCGGTGCCAGACGGGCTAACTTTACCCATCGAACGAAAGAGGAGAATGATCATGAAGACATTCCTCGCAATAGCCGCGGCACTGACCATGTCCATATCAGCTGCCTCTGCGGATTGCCCCGCGCATTCCAAGGTCCAGGCATCGGTCGACACGCAGACGAAGACAGCAAGCGTCGAGAAGGCCGATATGTCGACTGTCACGGACGCTCAGACGATCAAGAAAGAAGAGCCACAGAAGACCGAGTAGCGGTAACGCTCAGCGGATCCCACGACCCGGATAAATGGCTACTGGCACACATCCACCCACTCGGCGTCGACGAGTTCGGCCAGGCGTTGCGGGCTGAGCCGCACGGCGGCATTCGTCGCGCCTGCCGCCGGGACGACCTCGTCAAAGGCGCGCAGCGAGATGTCGCAGTAGACCGGGAGCGGCGCCGGTAGGCCGAACGGGCACACCCCACCGACGGGATGATCGGTCGCGGCGAGCACCTGCTCGGCGTCCAGCATTCGCGCCTTGCCACCAAACCGGTCCTTGAATTTGCGATTGTCCAGCCTGGAGATCCCGCTGGCCACGATCAGCATCGTCTGGTCGCCGGCGCGCAAGCAGATCGTCTTGGCAATCTGCGCCGGCGCTACGCCATGCGCTTCGGCGGCCAGAGGCACCGTCGCCGAGCTTGCCTCCGTGACGATGACATCAATTTCGGGCGCGTGTGCGGCGAAAAAGGCGCGAACGGATTCGAGGCTCATCTCCGGCAATTTCCGTCTGGCGTCGCCGTGGCGGCCGGCAAGTCCACTACGTGGCCGAAAAAACGAAGCCCGCCAGGGCGACCCATGGCGAGCTCGTGGAATAAAAGCATGACACGTCGCTACGACACGGATCGCCTTTTGGCAGGCAACACGGCTTCGTCAAACAGAGCGCTTTCCGGAAGTTGAAGCGCGGAGGCAATACGCCGACGTTTCGAGGGATCGGCATCCTTGCCGCTTTCAATGTCGGCAATCTCATAGGCTGCCAGCCCGCACGCCAGGGACAGCTCTTCGATGCTGTATCCACGGGCTTCCCGGGCGGTTCGGACGGCACTGCGTTCAGGCGTAACCGCGCTCGCCGCCAGTTCGGAGTAAGGTTCGCGTTTTGCTATTTGGGGCATTGGCAACTCCGTGGGATGAAAGAGTTAGATCAAATCATGTTGTTGCCTGAGACGATCGGGAGAATGCCCGCTCGCCGGTGATTTGCCAAGCATCAAAGATAGCGTCACGGCATCGTGAACCGACGCCGGAATGGATGGCGGATGCCGGCGCGCCGACATCTGGCCGGATCGTCAGCAGACACAGTTCGGAAACAAAATTCTACAGGCCGGAAAAACTGCCGAAAAACTCCAAGCCGATAGTCCCAACCGCAGCGCTCGAGTCACCGACCTGAATCAGTGACGCTCAAATTCCGCCTGCGCAAAAAGGAAACGATGTCATGAAGAAGACTCTTCTCTCCGCCCTTGGACTTGCAATCGCACTTGCCCTCTCGATGCCGATCATCGGCGCAAGCAGCGCGAATGCAACGACGATGCACACCACCGTCAAGAAGCATCACCGCCATCACTACCATCACCGCGTCCACCACTACCGCCACCATCACAAGAAGGTCGTCGCGAAGAAGTACTGAAAACACCCTCGGGCGAACAACCCGCAATCAGGCGTTCTGGTGCTTGATCAAGGGCGGCGCGCTTGCCGGGCTTTCCGTGTCGGCGAAAAATGGCGGCGGTCCGCTGACCACCGCCATTTGCTTATCTCAACGTGCCGATCTTGAACGCGCTCGCGGTGCTTGTTGCTGCCGGCCGCCGAGGAACAGACTGGCGACGAGCCCGACCAGAACCAGCCCGACAGCGGCCGCCGTCGCCGGGTGATCTCGGGCGGTCTTCTCGATCGCCCGGCCTTGCCTTCTGATTGCCGGCAAGGCGTCGCCGAGGCGCTCAGTGATATCCGAATAATAATCCGACGCGGTATCGCGCCCGTCTTCGTAAAAGGCGCCGCCCCGCTTTAACACGGCTTTCTTCAAGGTGGCCAGTTCCCTGGTCAGGGCCGCGACCTGTTTGTCCAGATCGGTGTCGGAGATGCTCGAAAGCGATGCCATGACGTGCTTCCTTCATCTGTAGAAGGAAGCCTAACGCATGACCCTGAAGACCGTTCCGGTCAGCCCGGCGGGCTCTAGCGAACCTGATCGAGCAGGCGCTTGCATTCCAGGAGGTCGAACAGCGCCTCCTGCAGCAATGCGCGATTGTCACGGGAAAGTTTTGACGTGTCCGGCGGAACCGGACCTTCCTCGTCGGTCTTGCCTATACCGAAAAAACGACGGCTGGGTTTCACCCTCGGCTGGCCAACCAGCATTTCGTCGTCCGGGCCGCGCGGCTGCGCCGCTTGCGTCAGCGGTACCGTGTCGGCCTGTCGGCGCTGCGAGATCGCCTCGACCGCCGCCATGTCGCCACTGCCGACGGCGATCAGAAACTGGTTGCCGTTCTCGCGCAACAGCTTCTGCACGCCCTTGATCGTATAGCCCTGGTCGTAGAGCATATGACGAATACCCTTGATCAGTTCTACGTCCTGCGGACGGTAGTAGCGGCGGCCGCCGCCGCGCTTCATCGGCTTGATCTGGTTGAAACGCGTCTCCCAGAAGCGCAGCACGTGCTGCGGCAAATCCAGATCCTCCGCAACCTCGCTGATGGTGCGGAAAGCATCAGGGCTCTTGTCCATGGGCGAATCCTCACGCTAGAGCATGATCGCGAAAGGCGGGAACCGGGTTCGGGCGACATCACGCTTAACAAGGAGAGCAGCTTTCCGTCCCGCCGGAACGGATCACACCCAAATACCGATCCGGCCTACCGAATCGCATCTTATTTCAGCGGTTTATGAAACAATATTCAAGCCCGGCGCAAAAGCAGGGTTCGCTTTTCAACCGAAGCCTGGAGCAGGATTCTCGGCAAAGGGGGATTGGGCGGCTACTTGCTGCCCTTGGCTTTGCTGTTTTGATGGGAGCGCAGGATACGGTTCTTCAGCACGTTCGACGACTTGAAGGTCATCACCCGGCGCGGCAGGATCGGCACTTCCTCACCGGTCTTGGGATTGCGCCCGATGCGCTCGTTTTTGGAGCGCACGTGGAAGGTCGCGAAGGACGACAGCTTCACCGTCTCGCCGCGAACGATCGCCTCGCAGATCTCATTCAGCACCGCCTCGACAAGCTCGGCCGATTCAGTACGCGACAGCCCAACCTTGCGGTAAACGGCTTCGGCGAGGTCGGCGCGCGTAAGTGTCTTTCCCCCCATACGAACCGTCCCATCAGCTCAAAAACATAAATCGATACAAGCAACGGCAGAACCTAAGTAATTGATCCGTCAAGGTCAAGGGACCCGAACCCGATAGTTCGGCACTTACCAGCGGAGCAGGACGGCACCCCAGGTGAAGCCGCCGCCCATCGCCTCGAGCAGTACCAGGTCACCCTTTTTGATGCGACCGTCGGCGACGGCTGCGGACAGTGCCAGCGGCACGGAAGCCGCCGAGGTATTACCGTGCAAATCGACGGTCACCACCACCTTCCGCTCCTCTATCCCGAGCTTTTTGGCCGAAGCGTCAATAATTCGTTTATTGGCTTGATGGGGCACGAACCAGTCGAGATCGGCGGCGCCGATGCCGGCCTGTGCGAACGTCGCCTCGATGACGTCGGTGATCATGCCGACCGCATGCTTGAACACTTCGCGGCCTTCCATCCTGAGGTGCCCGACCGTTCCGGTGGTCGACGGCCCACCGTCGACGAAAAGCTTGTCCTTGTGGATGCCGTCGGAGCGCAGGCTGGCCGCCAGAACGCCTCGGTCGGCGATGCCGCCTGCCCCCGTGCCTGCTTCCAGCACCATCGCGCCGGCGCCGTCGCCGAACAAAACGCAGGTCGAGCGGTCGTTCCAGTCGAGAATACGCGAAAATGTTTCCGAGCCGATCACCAGTACCCGTCTGGCCAAGCCGCCGCGGATATAGAGGTCGGCGGTCGTCACTGCATAGACGAAGCCGGAGCAGACCGCCTGCAGGTCGAAGGCAAAACCGTGGTGCATGCCGAGCCGGTTCTGGATCTCGACCGCGGTCGCGGGAAAGGTGTTGTTGGGCGTCGAGGTCGCCAGCACGATCAGGTCGATGTCGTCAGCCGTCAGGCCGGCGCTGTCGAGGGCTGCGCGCGCTGCCGCCTCGCCCAGCGAGGCCGTCGTCTCGTCGTCGGCCGCAATGTGGCGCTGGCGAATGCCGGTGCGCTGGACGATCCACTCGTCCGACGTCTCGACCATGCCTTCGAAATCGGCATTCTTCATAATGCGGCGGGGCAGCGCGGCGCCCGTGCCGCGCACGACTGATCTGATCAATGCTCTTTCCTATTCCTTTGCGTCGATGACGACGTCGGATTTCCGGATTGTCTGGGCATTCGGATTGCGGGCATGGAACAGGTCGAGATCGGCTTCGATGCGGTCAAGCAGATTATTGCGCACCATGTCGTAGCCAAGCTCGATCGCCGCCGCAAAGCCATCCGAATCAGCCCCGCCATGGCTTTTCACCACGATGCCGTTCAATCCGAGGAAGACGCCGCCATTGGAGCGGCCGACATCCATCTTCTCGCGCAGGCGATCGAAGGCGGTCTTGGCGAAGATATAGCCGATCCTGGCCATCAGCGTCCGGTTCATCGCCGCGCGTAGATAGCCGGCGATCTGCCTGACGGTGCCTTCCGCCGTCTTCAGCGCGATGTTGCCGGCAAATCCTTCGGTAACGACGACGTCGACACTGCCCTTGCCGATGTCGTCACCCTCGACAAAGCCATGGTAGTTCATCGAGGCCATGTTGGCCTCGCGCAACATACGACCCGCCTCCTTGACCTCTTCCTGGCCCTTGATCTCTTCGACGCCGACATTGAGCAGTCCGACGCTCGGCCGTTCGATGCCGAAAACCGAGCGCGCCATGCCGGTGCCCAGAATGGCAAAATCAACCAGTTGATGCGCATCCGCGCCAATGGTGGCGCCGACGTCCAGCACCACGCTCTCACCGCGCAATGTCGGCCAGAGCGCCGCGATTGCCGGGCGATCGATGGTCGCCATGGTGCGAAGGCAGAATCTGGACATTGCCATCAGCGCGCCGGTATTGCCGGCCGAGATACAGGCGTCGGCAGTGCCTGCCTTGACCGCCTCGACGGCCTTCCACATCGATGACTTCCAGCGGCCATGGCGCAGCGCCTGGCTCGGCTTGTCGTCCATCCGCACTGCGATCTCGCAGTGCACGAACTCGCTCACTTCCGCCAGCTTGGGGAATTTGGCGAGTTCGGGCCGTACCACTTCTTCGCGCCCATAAATGACGAAGCGTATATCCGGACGGCGGGTGGCGACAGTCATGAGCGCCGGGATGACCACGCTTGGCCCGTGATCGCCGCCCATGGCATCGATGGAAATCCTGATCACGCGGTGTTCATCTCACGGTTGCTTGGCCAGCGGGCTTGCCAAGGTGCGGGGCTCGCGAAGGTTCGGCGAAAATAACGGTTTTGGGCTGCCGCACAACCAACTTTTCTCAAATTGGGTCAGCTATCAGGATTTTCCCAACAGTGATCTGAGCTTTTGCTGGAATTCATTCTCCACAGGCTCGGCATCGCCGGCGGCCTCCAGCGATACACCCGGCTTGCGCGGATATGGATCGATCGCCAAGCCAAAGAACTGCTCGGCAAGCGCCCCGACGTCGATCGCATCGCCGGAAAAGGTTTCCGGGCTGTCCGGGCCTTCGGCGTCGAGCAGGATCTCACCGCCGCCGTCGAAACCTTGCCGCCCGAGCTTGGATTGCTCCGGCAGGAACAGCGCTTCGACCGGCTCATCGATATGCGCCTCGACCGGGTCGAGAGTGACGATGCAGGCCTGCGTTATATCGGCCTCGACATGGCCGCTGACTTTCACCCCGTTGCGCTTCCAGGGCTCGACCAGGAGTTCGGCGCGATAGTTCTCGACCGAAAGCAGCTCGTGCTCGACGGCCAGCAGGGCGCGCTGCCCAGCGTCGGCATCGATGACCACCGGCAGCCCCTTTTGCGGCAGCCGGGCGACATTTGCCAGGAATGACACTGGGCTGTGGGTATCAGGGTGTTTCATCTTCGCCTCCACTTCGCCGCCTTCATCGGCCTGCCGTCGCTCAAGCGTTGGCCACGGGAAATGCCACCGTTCCGGAAACGATCGATTCGGTCGGCTGTTCCGCGAGTTGCCTTGATGCATCGGCGGCATAGAGTGCCAATTGCGACGCTTGCGGCCAGGCGCCGGCATCCGGCCTGACATTGCGGGCAAGGGCGGCGGCGAGTTCATCATGGTCATTTCGTTGCAGCGCATCATCATAGGCGGCGGTACGGCCATAGAACATCTTCGCCAGTTTCCGCATTCGCTTCGGCACGCCGACGTCGCCAATGCCCAATTCACGCAACGAATGTTCGACATCCATGAAGAACTCGTCGATCAGCACCTGCGCAACCTCTGCCGCAGCACCGCCCTCGCCGCGCAACCGGTGCTGGAACAGGAACATGTGCAACGACAGCATCTCGAAGCGGCCGAGCGGCGTGTCCGGCACGTCCCAGGCGGAATAAAACACCGTTTGCCGCGCCGCCGCCACGATTTGTGCGTAAAGCGCCTCGGTGATGGCGCGGTTGGCATGTCGTTCGTGGCCAAAGAGGCGCTGGAACATTTGAGGGTGGTCTCCCGGGACCGTTTGTTGAAGTGGCCTTGTTGCATCGGCAAGCAAGCTGGTTTACCGGTTTTGCGGCCCAGCGCAAGTTGCGGCCAGCTTATGGAGTTGTAGTTGCGCGCGCTGAAATTCAAGTCGACTTTCCTGCCCAGGCCCGGCGGTGCGGTTTCGCTGCTGGTGATCGCTGCGGCGCTTTCCGCCTGCAATTCGTCCAAGATGATCGGCGATCTCAATCCGAGCGAGACGCTGACGCAAGGCTACGTCATCGACCAGCAGGCGATCGACCTGGTGCCGGTCGGCTCAAGCCGCGAACAGGTGCTGCTGGCGCTCGGCACTCCCTCGACGAAGGCGACCTTCGATAACGAGGCCTTTTATTACATTTCTCAGACGCGCAAGCGCTATGTCGCCTTCGACAAGCCGCGGCTGGTCGACCAACATGTGCTGGCGGTCTATTTTGGCGATGACGGGCGCGTCACCCAGATCGCCAATTACGGCTTGAAGGAGGGCAAGGTGTTCGACTTCATCTCGCGCACCACGCCGACCGGCGGCAAGGACCAGAACTTCCTCAGCCAGATCATCAGTGGCGCCAGCAAACTGGCGCCTGGTGTTCCCGGCGCCAGCGGCGGCAGCACGCTCGGCGGCACCTGATCCACCCGAGGGTGTCGGCTTCCTTCCGTTCCTTTCGCTTCCCTGTAAGCGGCATATCTCAGGCAATGAAAAACCCGCGGGAGCGATCCCGCGGGTTTTTGTCTTAAGGCCATAGCGACCGAGCTTAGCCGTGCGCGAGAACGGCCAGCAACAGCAGCGCGACGATGTTGGTGATCTTGATCGCCGGGTTGACCGCTGGGCCGGCAGTATCCTTGTAGGGATCGCCGACCGTGTCGCCGGTCACCGAAGCCTTGTGCGCTTCGGAGCCCTTGAGGTGCTTGAGGCCGTCCTTGTCGACGAAACCATCTTCGAACGATTTCTTGGCGTTGTCCCAGGCGCCGCCGCCGGAAGTCATCGAGATGGCAACGAACAGGCCGTTGACGATGACGCCGAGCAGCGAGGCGCCGAGCGCGGCAAAGGCGGATGCCTTCGAACCGGAGATCAGGAGGACGCCGAAATAGACCACCAGCGGCGCCAGCACCGGCAGCAATGACGGAACGATCATCTCCCGGATCGCTGCCTTGGTCAGAAGGTCGACGGCGCGCGCATAGTTCGGCTTCGAGGTGCCGGCCATGATGCCCGGATCCTCGCGGAACTGCTTGCGCACCTCTTGGACGATAGCACCCGCGGCGCGGCCGACGGCGGTCATGGCGATGCCGCCGAACAGATACGGGATCAGGCCACCGAAGATCAGGCCGGCGACGACGTAAGGATTGGAGAGGTCGAAGGAGACGTCGCCCATGCCCTGGAAGTACGGGTATTTGTCGCCATTGGCGGCAAAGAACTTCAGGTCGTTAGAGTAGGCCGCGAACAGCACCAGCGCGCCGAGGCCGGCCGAACCGATGGCGTAGCCCTTGGTTACCGCCTTGGTGGTGTTGCCGACAGCGTCGAGCGCGTCTGTGGACTGGCGCACTTCCTTGGGCAGGCCGGCCATTTCGGCAATGCCGCCGGCATTGTCGGTGACCGGGCCGAAGGCATCGAGCGCGACGATCATGCCGGCGAGGCCAAGCATCGTCGTCACCGCGATCGCTGTGCCGTAGAGGCCGGCGAGCTGGTATGTCGAGATGATGCCGCCGACGATGACGATCGCCGGCAACGCCGTCGCTTCCAGCGAGACCGCGAGGCCCTGGATGACGTTGGTGCCGTGACCGGTGACCGAGGCCTGGGCGATGGAGTTCACCGGACGCTTGTTGGTGCCGGTATAATATTCGGTGATCACCACGATGAGCCCGGTCACCACAAGGCCGACCAGGCCGCAGATGAACAGGTTGGTGCCGGTGATGGCCATGCCGGCGACGGTGCCGATCTCACCCCAGCCGACGCATGCCGAAGTGGCGACGGCAAGGCCGACGACTGACAGCAGGCCGGTGACGATCAGGCCCTTGTAGAGCGCGCCCATGATCGAGCCGCTGGAACCGAGCTTGACGAAGAAGGTGCCGACGATCGAGGTGAGAATGCAGGCCCCGCAGATGGCCAGCGGATAGAGCATGGCCGCGCCGAGCACGGCGGTGCCACCGAAGAAGATGGCGGCAAGGACCATGGTGGCGACCACGGTCACCGCATAGGTCTCGAACAGGTCGGCGGCCATGCCGGCGCAATCGCCGACATTGTCGCCGACATTGTCGGCAATGGTGGCCGGATTGCGTGGATCGTCCTCGGGAATGCCGGCTTCAACCTTGCCGACGAGATCGCCGCCGACGTCGGCGCCCTTGGTGAAGATGCCGCCGCCGAGACGGGCGAAGATCGAGATCAGCGAGGCGCCGAAGCCGAGCGAAACAAGCGAGTCGATGACGACGCGATCGTCGGGCTGCAGACCCATGAACTGGGTCAGGATCAGGTAGTAGATCGAGACGCCGAGCAGGGCCAGGCCAGCAACCAGCATGCCAGTGATGGCGCCCGACTTGAAGGCGATCTCGAGGCCGGCAGCGAGGCTGTTGGAAGCCGCCTGCGCGGTGCGCACATTGGCGCGCACCGAGACGTGCATGCCGATGAAGCCAGCGGCGCCCGATAGAACGGCGCCGATCAGGAAGCCGATGGCGGCGGTGATCGAAAGCAGCCACCAGGCGAGCAGCAGGACCACGACGCCGACGATGGCGATAGTGGTGTACTGGCGCGCCAGATAGGCCTGCGCGCCTTCGCGGATGGCCGCGGAAATTTCCTGCATGCGTGCATTGCCCTGATCGGCCGCGAGGACCGAACGTGTCGCCCAGATGGCGTAAAGGACTGAAAGCAGACCGCAGGCGATGACAGCTGAAAGTATGGTCATTGCCGAATTTTCCTCGATTGGTGGCCCAAAAGAACCCCTCCCCGGGCCGTTGAGACAGGGGACGAATTTTCCGCAACCGGAATCCGTCCCTTCGCAGCGGCTTATGCGAAACAGGGCTCGGAACGTCAAGATATTGTTCCGTTCCTGTCCGGCTTTCGCCCAAAAGATCCCGGGTTTCGTCCAAAAGGCTGGACGGCAGTGTGCGCCTGTCGACAGTGCCATCCGGTTAGATCGGTTGAAATCGACGAACGGCGGTCAGGCTTTACGCGGGTCGCCGTCCGGCTGGACGACGAAGACCAGCACCACCAGCATGGTCATGTAGAATTTGAACGCCGCCTCCTGAACATTCCAAATCGAAGACTGCCACATGGCGAACCACTCGCCGCCAACGACCGTCAAGCCGAAATACCAAACGAGGAAGCCCATTGTGGCGGCAATGATGGCGAACTTCTTGGCATCGTTGAAAGCCTGTCCGCTGGCGTTGCGCGCCTGCCAGAGTTGCCAGGCGGTAAAGCAGGCAGGTCAGCGCCTCGCCAATGATGATCAGCCAGTAGCCAGCCGTCCACAGCGACGGGTTGGTGATCGAGCGGTACATCAGTGCATTGCCGGGAAAGGTCGTGTCCATGCTCAGCACATGCTGGACAAAGGCGAAGTTTGAGCCGTAATCGGTGATGTTGCCGAAGGCGACGAGGCAGGCGAAAGCCGCCAGACACAAACACATGACGATCTTGGAGAAACGCGCGGTCATGGCAAGAACTCCTGCTGAAAGATCGGGGCATCACACTCATCAATCGCCGAGTCCCGAAGATCGCGCAACGGGTGGGCCAGTGATCATCGTGCTCACAGCCATTGCGAGACATTATGCCGGCAAGCAAGACATTGCCGAGACTGTCGAAGCCCTCGATCTCGACAGTGATTGCGCGGTGGGCGACTTGGTCTCTGTGGTTAGAGCCGACACACAGCACGATTTCGCCATCATCCGCCGCCGCTGGATCACCGGCGAGACGGGCACAACGCTGGAACTGACGCTCGATCATCCGACGCGGTCGACCGGCCACTGAAAAAAGAGCGAACTTCGCCCCGAGACGCTACTCGGGCTCGCGTCCCATGCGCCGGGCGGTATAGCGCTCGACCGCCGACAGCCCGTCATAGATCAGCACGGCAAGGGCGGCGACGATCAGGCCACCCTGCAGGATGAAGGCGAGGTTGTTCGACAGCAGGCCTGCGATGATCACCTCGCCCAGTGTCCTCGCCGCTACCGTCGAGCCGATGGTCGCGGTGGCAAGGCTGATCACCACCGACAGCCGGATACCACCGAGAATGATCGGCGCGCTGAGCGGCAGCTCGACCTTGACCAGTCTTTGCCAGCCGGTCATGCCGGCGCCACGCGCCGCCTCGACTACGTTGGCCGGCAGCGTCGTCAGGCCGGTCAGCGCATTCTCAAAGATCGGCAGCAGTCCGTAGAGAAACAGCGCAATCAGCGTCGGCTTTTCGCCGAAGCCGACGGCCGGCACGGCAAGCGCCAGCACCGCCACCGGCGGAAACGTTTGGCCGATATTGACCAGGCTGCGCGACAGCGGCAGGAATTCGGCGCCGGCTGGCCTGGTGACCAGAATGGCGAGCGCGACCGCAACGATCGTCGCGGCAACCGTCGCGATCAGCACGGTCCGCAGATGCAGCAGCGTCAACGTCAAAAGGCTGCCCTGATTGTAGATTACCGGCGCGTTGTTCTCTGTCAGCGGCTTCAGCAGCGGTTCGAACCAGCCGGGATTGGTGACGAAGGCAATAAGCACTACCACCAAGGCCAGCCTGAGCAGCGACGGAAGCCAGGCTTTCATGCCGGCCTCGCCGCACGCTTAACCAGCCCGTCCACAGTGACGCGGCCAAGCGATTTGCCGTCAGAATCTTTCACCGGAAGTGCCGGGCGGCCCGACCACAGGAGTTCGGCCAACGCGTCGCGTTGGCTGGCGTCACCGGGGATCGCCTCGCCTTCGGCCGTGCCTTTTTCCACCGCGTCGCGCACCCGGCCAAGCGACAACAGCCGGAACGGTTTTTCACTGGCGCCAACCAGGGTCTCGACAAACGCGCTGGCCGGTTTCGCCAGTATCTCGGCCGGCGCGGCATATTGCACTACTTTGCCGCCATCCATCACCGCGATCTTGTCGCCCATGTGAACGGCCTCTTCCATGTCATGGGTGACGAGGATGATGGTGGTGCCGAAGCGTTTCTGGATCGCCAGCAGATCCTCCTGCGCCTTGTTGCGGATGATCGGGTCGAGCGCGCCGAACGGCTCATCCATCAACAGCACGTTGGGTTCCGCGGCAAGCGCCCGGGCGACGCCGACGCGCTGCTGCTGGCCGCCGGAAAGCTCATGCGGATAGCGTGGCCCGTAGGCTTGCGGGTCGAGCTGGTATAGCGTCATCAGCTCGTCGACGCGGGCCTTGATGCGGTTGGCGCCCCAGCCGAGCAATACCGGCACAGTGGCGATGTTCTGCGCCACCGTGCGATGCGGAAACAGGCCGTGGCCCTGGATGGCATAGCCGATGCTGCGACGCAGCTCATAATCCGGGACCGAGCGGTTATCGACGCCGTCGAGCTTGATCACGCCCGATGTCGGCTCGACCAGCCGGTTGATCATGCGAAGCAGCGTCGTCTTGCCGGAGCCGGAGGTGCCGACGATGACGGCGATGCTGCGCGGCTCGATTACTATCGACACGTCGTCGACGACTGTCGTCTCGCCGTAGCGCTTGGTAATGCCTTCGATCTCGATCATGCCGTTTCAACCCTGCGCTTGCTGGCGCTCATTTCGATCACTGCATCGAGGATGATGGCAGCGGCGAAGGCCAGCACCACCGTGGGAACAGCACCGAGCAGCACCAGGTCCATCGCCGTCTGGCCGACCCCCTGGAATACGAACACGCCAAAGCCGCCGCCGCCGATCAACGCGGCAATCGTGGCGAGGCCGATATTCTGCACCAGCACGATGCGGATGCCGGTGAGGATCACCGGGAAAGCCAGCGGAAACTCGACGCCGAACAGCCGCTGGCGATCGGTCATGCCCATGCCCCGCGCTGCGTCGTTGGCGGCACGCGGCACACCGGCGAGGCCGACCACGGTGTTGGCCACCACCGGCAGCAGCGAATAGAGGAACAAAGCGACGAAAGCCGGCGCCGTGCCGATGCCGCGAATGCCGAGCGCGGCAGCACCCGGCACATGCGAAGCGACCCAGCCGAGCGGTGCGATCAAGAGGCCGAACAGCGCGATCGAAGGAATGGTCTGGATGATATTCAGCACGTTGAGCACGCCGGCCCGCAATTTCTCGACGCGATGGCAGAGGATGCCGAGCGGCAGGCCGATGATCACCGCTGCCGCCAGCGAACCCAGCGCCAGCGTCACATGCTTGGAGCCTTCCGCCCAAAAACTATCGGAGCGATTGAAATATTCCTTGAGGATCGACAGGCTGTTCCAGCTTCCCGAGACGAGCAGCAGGCCGATCGCCGCGGCGGCGACAACAAGCACGCCGATCCGTGCCTGCGGCGACAGGTTCAGCCGCGTAAGCACGTCGGCGAGCAGAAGCGTGAAGGCGAAGATAAGCAGCCAAAAGCCCGAAGCCGGCGAGATACGGGCGAAGGTGTTGCCGGCAGGTGTCAGGAAACTGCCGGCGACGCCGATCAGCAGCGCCAGCGCTGCAAGCGCAACCACACTGGCGGCGAGGCGCAGAACAAGCGGCGTTTTCAGCAGCGCAATGAGCGCCGCTGCGACAACAATCGCCATCAACAGCGGACCGACCGTCGCAGGCACAGATTCGAGGATCGAGCGCGCCTCGCCGGGTACAATGCGATTGGCGCGGAAGGTGGCGAATGGTGCCGCAAAAGCCGCATAGGCTGATATCGCCGCGATGACCACGCCGAGCTTGTCGAACCGGATGCGCACGCCCTCCCCCATCGGCCGATCCGGCGCACCTCGAAAGCGGCGCGCCGGAATCGCCTTACTTGAGGAAGCCGTTCTTTTTCAAAAAGTCCTCGGCGACGCCCTTGACCGGTTCGCCGCCGACCTGCACTCGGCCGTTCAACTCCTGCAGCGTGACAAGGTCGAGCTTGGCGAACACCGGCTTCAGCAGTGTCTCGATCTCGGGATGCTCCTTCAGCACCGCCTCGCGGATGATCGGCGCCGGCTGGTAGACCGGCTGCACACCCTTGTCGTCTTCAAGCACGACGAGGCCGGAGGGCGCGATGCCGCCGTCGGTGCCGTAGACCATGGCGGCGTTGGCGCCGTTGGTCTGGTTGGCCGCAGCGGCAATGGTCGCCGCCGTGTCGCCGCCCGACAGCGTGATCAACTGGTCCGGCTTTAGCGTGAAGCCATAGGTCTTCTGGAAAGCGGGCAGCGCGGCCGCCGAATTGACGAACTCGGCGGAGGCCGCCAGCACCACCTTGCCGGCGCCCGAGACATATTTGCCGAAGTCGGAAAGGGTGACGAGCTTATTGGTATCGGCGACCTCCTTGCGCAGGGCGATCGCCCAGGTGTTGTTGGCCGGTGACGGTGACAGCCAGACGATCTTGTTGGAGTCGTAGTCGAGCTTCTTGGCAGTCTCATAGGCCTTGGCGGCGTCTTTCCACACCGGATCGTCGGCCTTCTCGAAGAAGAAGGCGGCGTTGCCGGTGTATTCCGGATAGATGTCGATCTCGCCGGCTGTAATCGCCTTGCGTACCACGGGCGTGCCGCCGAGCTGGATACGGTCGGTAGTCTGGATATTATTGGCGTTCAGCACCAGCTGGATGATATTGCCGAGCACACCGCCCTCGGTGTCGATCTTCGACGACACCACCACCTGGGCACTCGCCGAGGCCAACGCAATTCCGAGCGCCAGTACAGCGCCGGCCAGAATCTTGATTGAAAACATCTCACAAATCCCTTGCTGTGAACCGGAATACGGCTGCCGCATATGAGCATGGCTTCGATGCCCCGTCGGGGTACACGGTTTCATAAGAGGGGGGATGGGCGCAATAATTTTGTTCGGATGTGAGTGAATCCGCTGCCGCGACGTCCCGACAGGGTGACGTCAGTTGGCCGCGCGCAAGCCCGTCATCTTCAACACGCCCAGTGCCACGAAGCACAGCACGACGACCGGGAAAATCATCCAGTTCAACATCTCCCAGCCCCAGGCATTGTAGACTGCCCCCGACATCAGCGAGGCGAAGGCGACGGAGCCGAACAGGACGAAATCGTGGAACCCCTGGACCTTGCCTTTTTCGGATGACTGGTAGCTGTCGGCCACCATGGCGGTGGCACCGATGAAGCTGAAGTTCCAGCCAAGGCCGAGCAGGATCAGCGCCGTCCAGAACTGCCACAGTGCCAACCCTGACAGCGCCACTATGGCGCAGCCAATCAGCAGCACCAGGCCGATGGCCACGATCCGCTCAGCGCCGAAGCGATAGATCAGCGACCCCGTGAAGAAGCTCGGCGCGAACATCGCCATGACGTGCCAGGAAATGCCGAGCGTGGCGTCGTCGGTCGAAAGGCCGCAGCCGACCATGGCCAGAGGCGCGCCGGTCATCACGAAGCTCATCAGTGCGTAGCTGCCGATGGCGCAAAACAACGCCGCGACGAAGCGTGGCCTGGTGACGATTTCCGAGAGCGGCCGGGCGTCGCTGTCGGAAATTTCCACCTTCTCGGTTGCCTTGGCTGGGATACGCAACAAAGAGAGAATGGCGGCGCCGACCGCCGCCAGCACCAGGATGGACGCAAACGAGCCGGCAAACTTCACCGGCGAGAATAGATCGCCGGTGAAGATGACGATCTGCGGCCCGAGTATGGCGGTGACGATGCCGCCGGCCAGCACGAAGGAGATGGCACGCGCCTTGAATTCAGGCGGAGCATTGTCGGCGGCGGCAAAGCGGAATTGCTGGACGAAGGCGCCCCCGATGCCGATCACGGCCAAGCCGAAAGCGAACAGCCAGAAGCTGTCATGAAACAGCGCCAACGTGGCGATCAGGCCGCCAAGCGCTGTCACCCCCGTGCCGGTCATGAAGCCGTCGCGCTGGCCGAGCCGGCGGATGATCGCCGCGGCCGGCAGGGAACCGAGCGCCACGCCGACATTGAAGCCGGTGATCGGCGCGGTTGCCAGCGACTTGTCAGCGTCGAGCAGGTACTGCCCGGCCAATCCGCCCATGGAAATGGCGATGGGTGCGGCCGAGCCGATGATCGCCTGCGAGGCTGCGAGGATGAAGGCGGTGCGACGCGCTTCCTTGCCCGCCTCAACGGCGACGACAGCAGTCATGAGGCGTCCTTGCCCCGGCCCTCGCCACGCACCCGGCGCGACACGCGATCAAGCACCGCATTGACCAGTTTCGGCTCGTCTTCTTCGTAAAATGCCTTGGCGATGTCGACATATTCGGAGACGATGACCGCCACCGGCACGTCCTCGCGCTGCATCAGCTCGTAGACGCCGGCGCGCAATATGGCGCGCAACGTCGAATCGAGCCTCGACAGAGGCCAGTCCTCGGTCAGCGCCTGTCGGATGACTGGATCGATGGTCTTCTGGTGCTCGACAACGCCGGCAAGAATGGCGCGAAACCATTGCGCATCGGCTTCGCGATAGAGCGCGCCATCGACTTCCTTGCCGAGCCTGAACGCCTCGTATTCGGCGGTGATCTCAAACACACCGCTGCCGGCGACGTCCATCTGGTAGAGCGCCTGCACGGCGGCCAGACGGGCAGCACCGCGCTTGTTGGCATGGCGAACCGCAGGCTGGCCGGGCGAAGCGGGTTCGCTCACGTTCGCTCTCCCAGCTGTTCCTTTAGAGCGATCATGGTCAGCGCCGCACGCGCCGCAAAGCCGCCCTTGTCGCCTTCCGAACGTCTTGCTCGCGTCCATGCCTGTTCGTCGTTTTCGGTGGTCAGGATGCCGTTGCCGATGCAGACTGCATCCTGCACGGACAGGTCCATCAGGGCACGGCTGGATTCATTGGCGACGATATCGAAATGATAGGTGTCGCCGCGGACCACCGTGCCGAGGGCGACGAAGCCGTCATAGTTCGTCCCGCCTTCGGAGGCACCGTCGAGCGCGAAGGAAATCACCGCCGGGATTTCGAGCGAGCCCGGAACAGTGACGACATCGTATGTCGCGCCCGCTTCCTCGAGGGCCTTTGTCGCGCCTTCGAGCAACGCGTCGGCAAGGTCGTCGTGAAAGCGCGCCTCGATGACAAGAAGGTGGGCCTTCTTCTTCGGACGGATGAACGCTTTGCCGTGTTGGGATGTGCCTGCCATAGATGTCTCCGGGGATCGCCGGTGACTTAGGCCGAAGCCGGTTTGATCGCAAGCGGAAGATTGCCGAAGGAACTTTCAAGGCCAACTCGGCGGCGGTCGCATCAGGGAATGGGCTTTATGGACGAGCGCCTCAAAGCCCCTCTTTAGCCGCCTCCACCAGTCGCGCCGCGTAGCGGGCCATGGTGTCGATCTCGAGATTGACGCGATCGCCGACCTGGCGTTCGCCCCAGGTGGTGACCGTCAGCGAGTGGTGGATCAACAGCACGTCGAAGCGGCTGCCTTCGACCTTGTTGACGGTGAGCGAAGTGCCGTCGAGTGCGACGGAACCCTTGGGCGCGATGAATTTTGCCAGGTCGCGCGGTGCATCCAGGGTGAAGCGAACGGCGTCGCCTTCCTCCTTGCGCCCCACGATCTCGGCCATGCCGTCGACATGGCCTGAAACGATATGGCCGCCAAGCTCGTCGCCGATCTTCAGCGCCCGCTCCAGGTTGATGCGCGTGCCGGATTTCCAGCCCATCGCGGTCGTCAGCCTGAGTGCTTCTTCCCAGGCCTCGACCTCGAACCAGCGTGCGTTGGCGCCGTCTTCCGGCAATCCCGTCACCGTCAGGCAGACGCCGCCGCAGGAAATCGAGGCGCCGATAGCAATGGTCTGCGGATCGTAGGCGGTGTCGATGCGCAAACCGACGCCTTCCCTGAGCGGCTTCACGGCAGCGACAGTGCCGACGTCGGTGACGATTCCAGTGAACATTAGTTTGGCCCCGTGAACATCAGTTCGGTCCTAGATGTCTCTTATCCATTCCGCATATGTATCTTCGCCGAAACGCATGTTGCGCAATTTGCGAAATCCCGGCGGGATATTGTTGGCATCGACCGGCGATGTAATGCCGCCCTCGCCGATCGCATCCGGCCCCTGAAACAGCACGATGCGGTCGACTAGGCCTTCCTCAAGGAACGCCTTGGCCACCTCGGCGCCGCCCTCGACCAGCACGCTGGCCATGCCGAGCGCCGCCAGATCCTCGAGCAGTTCCGGCAACGCAATATCGCCTTCATACGTCTCAGTGCCGATAAAGCGCACGCCGGTGCGTTCGAGCGCGGCGCGCCGGTGCGGATCGGCCTCGGCGCAGGCAGCGACATAGAGCGGCACACGGTTGACGCCGGCGACCAGTTTCGAAGTCTCGGGTAGCCTGATCTGACGGTCGAGTACGATGCGCGCCGGCGAACGGCTCTCCAGTCCCGGAAGCCGAACCGTCAGCGCCGGATCGTCCTCCAGTGCCGTGCCGATGCCGATCAATATGCCATCGGCTTCGGCGCGCATCAGATAGACTTCGCGCCGCGCAATATCGCCGGTGATGGAGACCTGTCCCTCGCCTTTCACGCCGATCTTGTTGTCGCTCGAAAGCGCAAGTTTCAGGATCACTTCCGGGCGTTTTTTCAGAGATCGAATTAAATAGCCGGCCATCTGCTCCGCGGCCTCGGCCGCCAACACTTTTTCCACCACTTCGACGCCGGCGGCACGCAAGATTGCATAGCCCTTGCCGGAAACACGCGGGTCCGGATCGCTGGCAGCGCCGACCACACGCGCCACGCCGGCACTGACCAGCGCATTGGCGCAAGGCGGCGTGCGGCCGTGATGGGCGCAGGGCTCCAGCGTTACATAGGCGGTGGCGCCGCGCGCCAGTTCGCCGGCCTCTGCCAAAGCCTCGGTCTCGGCATGCGGCCGGCCGCCGACGGCGGTGACGCCGCTGCCGACGATCATCGGCCCGTCGCCGTCATCGCGCACGATCAGCGTGCCGACGGAAGGGTTGGTCGAGGTCCGCCCGGCATTCTTGCGCGACAGCCTGAGGGCTGCCGCCATATAGCGGCGATCGAGGACCTCTTGCTCAGCCGTGCTGCGTTCGGACCCTGCCATGCTCAGCTGGCGTCCTCTTCGCTCTTCAGCTCTTCGCCCCTGGGCTCGTCGGTTTTGAGCTCGTCGCCTTTGAGTTCGCCCAACACGTCGTGGAAATCCTTGGCCTCGCGGAAATTGCGGTAGACGGAGGCAAAGCGCACATAGGCGACATCATCGAGCGACTTAAGTGCTTCCATGACCAGCCGGCCGACTTCCCCCGAGGCCACCTCGGTCTCGCCCGAGCTTTCGAGCTGGCGCACGATGCCGGTCACCGCCCGATCGATACGTTCCGGGTCGACATTGCGCTTGCGTACCGCGATCTCGACAGAGCGCAGCAACTTGTCGCGGTCGAACGGCACCTTGCGTCCAGACTTCTTCACCACGACGAGATCGCGCAGTTGTACCCGCTCGAAAGTGGTGAAGCGGCCGCCGCAATCCGGGCAGACGCGCCGCCTGCGGATCGCCGCGCCGTCTTCGGCGGGGCGAGAATCCTTCACCTGCGTATCTTCGGACTGGCAATAAGGGCAGCGCATGGAGAGCCTTCGGTTCGCGATTCTCGTGGAGCGAAAGGCTTAGAGGTTTTTGCCGCCGTGGCAAAGTATGGCCGATGACCGATCGCGTCTCAGAGATAGCGAGGCGCGAGGAAAATTGCGAGAGCGGCAATCAGTTGACAGCGGTCCGCCAATCAGGGCGCGACGTCGCCGGTCGGGAAGCCGCAAGACGTGCCGAGATAGCGATAGGCCTTGGTGAAGCCGTCCATCGATATGGTCGCGACCGGCTTGTCGGCGAAGCTGACATCGAGGGCGCTGGTGCGGCGCATGGCGCGCAGTACCGCGAGCGTGGTCTCGGACTTGTTGTCTATCATCCACTGTCCGTCGGCGATAAGACGAAAACCGGCCTTGATCTTGTCGTTGACGTCCCGGAACACCACCGGGATGTTATCGCCCTTGGGCAAGTCACTGTTTCTCACGGCGATGATGAGGCTCGGATAACCATCGGGTGGCAATACGTCGCCATTCGAGATGGCCAGTGTAAGGGTGCCGCTGGTGCCGTTTGCGTCGAAAAAGACCGTCGACGCGGCGCAGGTCTTGCGCACATCCTCACCGGTGTTGACCTCGTCCATCGTGGTGGACCACCTGCCGAAGGTCTCTGTCTTGGGTGTTGCCGGGGTTGGCTCGGTCTGCGCCAAGGCGCGGCCGGACAGCTGCAGAATAGCCGATGCCAGCAAGGCACCAAAGCCGGCGAAACGGAAAGTTTGCATCATTAAGCTTCTCCGCAGTTGCCTTGCTGTCGCACCGGAGTTGTCACGGGCGACACTCCGCGTCGGTCAACCAAGATACGGGTAAAGCGGAAAACGATCGGTCAATGCCGCCACCTTGGCCTTCACGGTCGCCTCGACGGCCGCATTGCCCTCGTCGGAATTGGCGACCTTCAGCCCATCCAGCACTTCGGCGATCAGCTTGCCGATCTCGCGGAACTCGGCCTGACCGAAGCCGCGCGTGGTGCCGGCCGGCGTGCCGAGCCGAACGCCCGATGTCACGAAAGGCTTTTCCGGATCGAAGGGGATGCCGTTCTTGTTGCAGGTGATGTTGGCGCGGCCAAGGGCAGCCTCGGCGCGCTTGCCGGTGGCGTTCTTGGGACGCAGGTCGACCAACATCAGATGGTTGTCGGTGCCGCCGGAGACGATGTCGAGACCGGTTTCCTGCAGACTGGAGGCCAGCGCCTTGGCATTGGCGACGACGCTCTCCGCATAGATCTTGAAGCTCGGCTTCAGCGCCTCGCCCAGAGCCACCGCCTTTGCGGCGATCACATGCATCAGCGGTCCACCCTGCAGGCCGGGGAAGACGGCCGAATTCATCTTCTTGGCAATATCCTCGTCATTGCAAAGGATCATGCCGCCGCGCGGCCCGCGCAGCGATTTGTGCGTCGTGGTGGTGACCACATGGGCATGCGGCAGCGGCGACGGATGCATGCCGCCGGCGACCAGGCCGGCGATGTGAGCCATGTCGACCATCAGATAGGCACCGATCGAATCGGCGATCTCGCGAAAACGCTTCCAGTCCCAGACACGTGAATAGGCTGTGCCGCCGGCCAGGATCAATTTCGGCCTGGTCTCATGGGCGGTCTTCTCGATCGCATCCATGTCGAGCAGATGATCGTCCCGGCGCACGCCATAGGAGACGACCTTGAACCATTTGCCGCTCATATTGACCGGCGAGCCATGTGTCAGGTGTCCGCCGGAATTGAGGTCGAGGCCCATGAAGGTGTCGCCGGGCTGCAGCAACGCCAGGAACACCGCCTGGTTCATCTGGCTGCCGGAATTCGGCTGGACGTTGGCGAAGTTGCAGCCGAACAGCTTTTTCGCGCGTTCGATGGCCAGTTCCTCGGCGACATCGACGAATTGGCAGCCGCCATAGTAGCGCTTGCCCGGATAGCCCTCGGCATATTTGTTGGTCATGATCGACCCCTGTGCCTCGAGCACGGCACGCGAGACGATATTTTCCGAGGCAATCAGCTCGATCTCGTGGCGCTGGCGGCCGAGTTCGTTGCGGATTGCGCCGAAAATCTCGGGGTCGGCATCGGCAAGCGTGGTTTCGAAAAAGGATTCGAATTTGTTCGACACTGCCGCTGCTGTTGCCATGGGTTGAAATCCTCAAGGTTCGGGGTCTGTCGCGCCATTAACACAGTTGCTTTCGGCCCGCCACGTTTGCAGCGCGAAATTTGCTGGCCGGATTGCGCCAGAGAGACTGGCAGCCTCTATTTCCTTGCCTGCCGGCCCTTCAGCAGGGCCTCGGTGAGCGTGATCTCGGTGAACAGCGCCTGCATCGTATGGTCGTTAATCTGGCCGCTGCGAAACATTGCGCGAACCGCTGCGCGTTCGGCCTCAATGCCCGCCAGCCTCAATTCGAGTTCCAGCCGTCCGGCCTCGCGGGCCTCGGCGCGCGCCTCGTCGGCTTCGTCGGAGGCAGCGATGCGGCGACGGTAGCCGGCGACGATGCTGTCGGCGGTGGTAAGCCGGGCGCCGGGTGTTTCCCCTTCATCGCCGTCGGTCGCGCCGGCCATGCTCTCGATGCGGGCGATGGCGGCCTTGGCCGCGCCCACGCGCGCAAGACGCTCCTCGGCAGCGCCAGGATCCTCGCCCGGCTCGACCAGCCCTCGTGCCACCTTGGGTAAGGCAAGGCTGGCAATGAGCAATGAGCAGATGATGACGCCTGCGGCGAGGAAGATCACCACGTCGCGCGCCGGAAAGGGCGAACCATTCGGCATGGCGAGCGGCAGCGACAGGATGCCGGCCAGCGTGATGGCGCCGCGCACGCCGGCAACAGAGCCGGCGATCCGAACGCGCAGCCCGAACGGCTCGGCCTTCTGCTCGCGTAATCGCGCTGAGACGCGCGTCGCAATGTCGCCGACCCAGATCCACAGGAAGCGCAGCCCGATCAGGCATAGTGTCAGCGCGACCACCGTGGCGATTGGCTGGATGACCGGATAGCGGCTGCCGAGCTCAGGCGGCACGTTGCCGATGATTTCGGGAAGCTGCAACCCGAGCAGGATGAACAGCGCGCCGTTGAAGACGAAGGATAGCGTCGTCCACAGCGATACGGTCTGTATGCGTGCCGAGACGCCGAGAAAGCGGAAAATCCCGGAGCCGCCGGTGAGCACTCCGGCCGTGACCGCCGCCAGAATGCCCGAGGCGCCGACATTCTCGGCGCCGAGATAGGCGATGAACGGCAGCAGGACCATGACCAGCACCTGCACCTCGGCCGGCACGCCGCCGATACGGTTCAGCAATTGCAGCGCCTTGGCGGCGACGAACAAGGCAGCCACGCCGGCCAGGATGCCGGCAGCGACGGCATAGAGGAAAGTCACGGACGCCGCGACGAAGGAGAAGCTGCCGGTCAAGGCAGCTGCCACCGCAAAGCGGAACATCACGAGGCCCGACGCATCGTTGAGCAGCGCCTCGCCCTCCAGGATGTGCATCAGCCGAGCCGGGACCAGGCTCTTGTCGACGATCGAGGAGACGGCCACCGCATCCGTCGGGGACAGCACCGCAGCAAGTGCGAAAGCGACGACGAGCGGGATGCTCGGGACAAGCCAGTGCAAAGCGTAGCCGAAGCCGACAATGGTGAAGAAGACCAGCCCGATGGCGAGGTCGAGGATCGGCCCGCGCAGCGCGATCAGTTCGCGCTTGGGCGCACCATAGGCGTCGCTGAACAGCAGCGGTGGGATGAACACCAGCAGAAACAGCTCGGGATCGATCTCGACATGCATTCCGCGCACCGGCCAAGCCAGTGCCGCGCCGATGGCGATCTGCAGCACAGGTAGCGGAACCCGCACCGGCCGGACCAGCGCGCCCGAAACGGCGACGAAGATAAGCACGACCAGAATGAACATTGCGACATGCATGATGCGATTTCCGAATACGGCGCCGCGCGTTCTTTTGCCGGCGATCAGTCCAGCAAAGCTTGCCGCGAAAGACTCGGCAACGAAAAAGGCCGCCCTTCCGGCGGCCTTTTGCAAATGAACTCAGCTGCTTAGAGCGCGGATGTGATCTGCAGCTCGTTGGCTCCGTCGAGGCCGTAAATGTCGTCACGGAACTGGACCACGCCCGGCCCTGTCGACCAGGCCGAGACGTAGAGAAAATAAACCGGCACCGGATTGGTGACCTGCACCGGCGTGTTCTCCCCGGTCTTGATCGCCGCCTCGAAATGCTGGCGATCCCAGCCCGGTGTGTCGCGCAGAATCCAGGTGACGAGGTCGCGCACGTTCTGGACCCGCACGCAGCCAGAGGAATCGAAGCGCATCAGCTTGCCGAACAGGCTCTGCTGCGGCGTGTCGTGCATGTAGACGCCGTCCGGGCTGGGGAAATTGATCTTGACCGAGGCCATCGCGTTGCCGGAACCGGGATCCTGGCGGAAGCGGTATTTGGCGGCATCGTCGGTCGACCAGTCGACCGTCATTGGGTCGACCTCGCTGCCGTCCGGCGCAAACAGGCGGATATGGCTATCCTTGAGATAGTTGGGGTCCTTCCGCATCAGCGGAATGATGTCCTTGCGCACGATCGAGACCGGCGCGTTCCAGTACGGATTGACGATGATTTCGTTGATCTTGGAATTGACGATCGGCGTCTGGCGATCGATCTTGCCGACGATTGCGGTGTGGCGCAGCACAACGCGGTCGTTCTCGACTGCCTCGATCTGCGCCGCCGGGATGTCGACCAGAACATAGCGGTTGCCAAGCGTGCCGGCCCGCTCACGCAGCCGTTGCAGATTGGTCTGCAGCTGACCAAGCCGAACCGGCGCCGACACGTTCATTGCCGCGAAAGTATATTTGCCCGTGGTTCCGTCGGCCGGCAAGCCGTGACGCAACTGGAAGCGCTTGAGCGCCGAGTCGACGTAAGAATCGAACGCTTCCGAGAGCCCGGCGCTCTGCGCCAGATCGCCCGATATCATCAAGCGCCTGCGCAGCGGCACCACATCGGGATCCTCGACGCCAAGCTGCAGCTTCTTGGTGTCTGGAACCTGCTCCCAGCCGCCTTGCGCGACGATATTCTGATACTGCATGATCGCCTGCTCGGTGAAGGACACCGTCTGCAGGCTGAAGATCGGCAGCGTCGAGGCAACCTTGCCGCCTTCGCTGGCACGCGCATCGAATTGGTCGTCCCAATTGCCGCGCGCCGAGGATTTCAGGATATCCCCGATCACATCCTGCGCACTGGCGCGGCCGGCGACCATTGCGGCTGCGAGCGCGGAGGCTCCTGAAAGGAAGAAACGGCGGCTGGTTCTCATGGACGTTCCAGACATTCTTGCTACAATTCAACCCACCGGGCGGTCTCGCCCGCACTCTAGAGTTGGCTTCTTAACAATTAGCCAACCATGGCCCGCATCACTTCGGTGTAAAACCACATGGGAAGTGACTTGAGCACAGGACAAATGCACGGCTTTGGCCCCAGCATCACCCGCATCTTCGGTTCCATTGGAATATGGCGGCAACGTGGCTGTTGCTCGAATTTGGATCGGCCGGCCTGACGAAACGGCAAGACCGGTGCTTTTCGGCACCGGCCTTTGGTCCACTCCGCGGCAGCATTTCCGTAGTCCAGCTTCAGATCTTGATGCGGCGGATGCGATTACATCCGGTAGGCGATGGTATCGTTCCAGAACCGATCCAGGCGCTGCAGGGCGCGGTTCATCTGCTTGAACTCTTCCGTGTTGATGCCGCCAACCTGCTCGATCGAACCGACATGGCGCTCGTAGAGGCCGGCGACGACTTCCGCCACCTCATTGCCCTTCGGCGTCAGCGAAACCCGCACCGAACGGCGGTCGATGCGCGAGCGCTGGTGGTTGATGAAGCCGAGATCGACCAGCTTCTTCAGATTGTAGGAGACATTCGAGCCGAGATAATAGCCGCGCGAGCGCAGTTCGCCGGCGGTCAGCTCCGAATTGCCGATGTTGAACAGGAGCAGCGCCTGGATGGCGTTGATGTCGGAGCGACCGTTGCGGTCGAATTCGTCCTTGATCACGTCAAGCAGACGGCGATGCAGCCGCTCGACCAGCTGCAGCGATTCCATGTACAGCGAACGGATCGCCTCGCGGCGGTCATCGGATACGTTGGCGGTCTTCGCCGCCGGACGCGAATTGATCATTGTCTTTGCCTCTCGTTTGTCGCCCGGTGATTTTTTGTTCTTCACCTTGATCGCGACACTATCGAATACTCATAAAATTCGACTTAAACGCCAAGGCTAACAAGAGCTTACCGGTAAGGGGTTTCGAAAGAGGCTTAACGGACGGTCACCCGAGCAAGGATAATTAACCTAAAGATTTAGCCAACGATCCTGGCCGGAATTGCTATCGCCGGGGTTGCCGCTTCTGGATCCAGATCACCACGCGGAACACTATGTAGAGCAGCGCCACCGCAAGGTGCGAGGCGACGATCAGCGGCCGGTGGCCGAACAGCTCGGGGAAGCCGGCATACATGACGCACTCGGTCACCGCGCAGATGAACCAGATCACCGGCCCCCAGGACGCCAGCATCCAGAGGCCGGCGGCAGCGAACGGAAAAAACACCGCCAGCACCACCGCCGCCACCTGCCAGTGCACCGGCATCAGGTCGAAGCGCCACAACGGGCCGGGGTAAAAGCCGATCAGCCGGATCCAGTACAAGATGCCGAACAGCAGACAGTAGCCGGCGATGACGCGCTGGAACCAGGCGAAGATGACCTCGATCGTCGAGGGCTGCAGCACCACGCGTCTCGAGGCGACCTCGCTCACAGCTTCAGTTCCCGTTCGCCGAGCGGTGCGAAATAGGCGTCGACGTTGGCGGCGCTGACGTCATCGATGCCTGCCGGCCGCCATTGCGGCGTCGAGCCTTTATCGATGATGGCGGCGCGGATACCTTCATAGAAGTCGTGCCCGGCAAGCATGCGGTTGAGGATACGGAACTCCATTTTCATGCACTCGTCCATCGACAACGTCTGCCCGGCGCTGATCTGGCGCCATGCAACATGCAAGCTGGTCGGTGAACGTGTGCGGATGGTGGCCAGCGTCTTTGCCGCGAACTCGTCGGCAGCGGCTGCCCGCTCCAGGCTAGCGACGATATCGGCCAGCGACGGCTGCGCGAAATGCCGGGCGATGGCTTCCAGCGTCGGCCTGTCGGTCTCGCGCCTGGCCGGGACGAAGCAGCCGCGCAGCACCGATTCCGGGTCGCCGCTTTCCGCCAGACGGTCGAGGAAGCCGGCCTGGCCCTCCGCCTTGATCGTATGGGTGGCGAGGCCCGACCACAAAGCATCGCCATAGCGGATGCGGTTGCCGGTCAGCGCCAGATACATGCCGAAGCTGCCGCCGAGATCCGGCAACAGATGGCTGGCGCCGACATCCGGGAAAAAGCCGATGCCGACCTCGGGCATGGCAAACTGGGCGTTCTCGGTCAGCACTCGCTGCGAGCCATGGAAGGAGATACCTACGCCGCCGCCCATGACGATGCCGTCGATCACCGCGACATAGGGTTTCTTGAAGCGGGCGATGCGGGCATTCAGCCGGTATTCATCGGCGAAGAAATCGACCGGAGGCCTTCCTGCGCGGCCGGCTTCGTAGATGTGGAGGATGTCGCCGCCCGCCGAAAATGCCCTGCCCTCGGCCTTGACGACGACAACGTCGACGCCGTCGTTGCGCTCCCAACTGCGCAGCGCCTTGTCCAGCGCCTTGACCATGCGGTGGGTTACGGCATTGAGCGCCTGCGGCCGCGTCAGCGTGACGACGCCGGCCCTGCCCAATCTTTCGAAGCGAATCTCGTCGCCTCCGCCAAAATCCATCGCCAGAGAATCCCTCCCCGCGCCCGCCGGGAGTGAAGTGCTAAAGCGTGGCGCATGGCCGCGTCAATGGCGGCGCCCAATCCGCTGCATGGTCGTCGGCGTCACCCAGTGCTAATGCTGGCGCTTTGAACCGGAAGGTTGAACCATGCCTTGGTTGCCGCGCCTTGCTGTTGTGGTGGTCGGCCTGATCGCTGCGAACGCTCCTCCCGTATCGGCCGGAACCGTCGACGAGCTCTATCAATCGCAGACCATCGTCACCGGCCAGGGCGAGGTCAACAGGCAGATCGGTTTCAAGGCCTGCCTCGATGCGGTGCTGGTTCGTGTGTCCGGCGATCAGCGGCTGCCGAAGAGAACTGAGATGGCGGCGCTGCGCGACAAGGCCGGCAGCTTCGTTGCCGAATTCCGCTATCGCGACCGTCTCGAAGGCATTCCGGTCCATGACGAACAGGGCACCCATGACCGGCCGCACGATCTCACTTGTCTGTACAGGCCTGACGTTATCGATCCGGTGCTTGCCACGCTCGGCAGCAAACCATGGCTTGGCGAGCGGCCACGCCTGGTAATTTTCCTGGCGGCGGAGCAAGGCACAAGGCAGTTCGTGCTGACCGCCGACGATGAGCGCGGGGCGGCGATGCGCGAATCGTTCGTCAACGCCACCGGTCCGCTGGTCATGCGGATTGTGTTTCCCGAAGCGTCGCTGCTATCGGCCTCAAAGCTTAACGACCAGGCCCTGCGCCATGCCGATATCACGACGCTGGACCAGCTTGCCAGGAAGGCCGGAGCCGACCAGGCGCTCGCCGGCAGTATCGTCTGGAGCGACAAGGAACTGGGCTGGATAGCCGACTGGCGGCTTGCCTTGAATGGCAAGAGCTACAATTGGCAAGTGCGCGGCGTCAGCTTCGACGAGGCATTCCGCGTCGCCATGCGGGGTGCTGCGCAGATCCTATCGGGCAATGGGCAACCAGAATAGCGCCCGACAGGACCGCTGGCACAATCGTGTCGCATTGGTCAGCAGCGAAAGCTCGTGGTAAAAGCCGCCCGATCCGGAGTTTTTGCGATGAACAAATTCACCCCTGCAAAGCCTGCCGGCGCGCGCAGCGTCGACGAGATCACCGGCAGCCGGCGGCTGCGGCGCATGCGCAAGGCCGATTGGTCGCGCCGCCTTGTCCAGGAGAACCGGCTGTCGGTCGACGATCTGATCTGGCCGATCTTCGTCGTCGACGGCAGACAAGTGCGCGAACCGATTGCCGCCATGCCCGGCGTGTTCCGCCTGTCGCTCGACCTCGCCGTCAAGGAGGCTGAGCGAGCGGCCAAACTTGGCATTCCGGCGATCGCCACTTTCCCCAATGTCGAGCTCGGCCTGCGCGATCAGACCGGTTCGCATATCCTCGATCCGGAAAACATCATCAACCGTGCCACCCGCGCCATCAAGCACGCGGTGCCGGAGATCGGCATCATCACCGACGCCGCGCTTGACCCTTTCACCTCGCATGGCCATGACGGCATCTTGCGCGAGGGCATTATCGTCAATGATGAAACGGTGGAGCAGGTGACGGCGGCGGCAGTCATCCAGGCGGCGGCGGGGGCCGACATCATTGCCCCCTCGGACATGATGGACGGCCGGATCGGTGCCATCCGCGATGCGCTCGACGCCAATGGATTTCAGGATGTGGCGATCATGTCCTATGCGACCAAGTTCGCATCCGCCTTTTACGGCCCCTATCGTGAGGCGGTCGGCACCGCCGGCCTGCTCAAGGGCGACAAGAAGACCTATTACATCGACCACGCCAATTCCGACGAAGCGGTGCGCGAGGCCGAGCAGGATCTCGCCGAGGGCGCCGACATGCTGATGGTCAAGCCCGGCCTGCCCTATCTCGACATCATCCGGCGGCTCAAGGACGAGTTGCAGATGCCGACCTTCGCCTATCAGGTCTCGGGCGAATATTCGATGATCAAGGCCGCCGCCGCCAATGGCTGGATCGATGGCGAAAAGGCGATGCTGGAATCGCTGCTCGCCTTCAAGCGCGCCGGCTGCGACGGGATTCTCACCTACTTTGCGCCCGAAGTGGCGGCGATGCTCAAGGGGTGATGCGCCTTTGTAGCGTCTACATCGAGTAGTGTTCGTTCGTCCAAAGCGCGACATGGAACGCCGCAGGACATCGCTTCAAGTTTACGCTGCCCCTCGTTGCCCTGCCGGGCATTTCTCGCCGTAAAGTGGCAGGGAGAAAGACGCGTTCGTAAAAGATTTCACCAATCTCCAGCGTTGCAAAAATATCGACGTTGCGGCCAGCCCCTTCTCCCCGTCACTATACAGGGAGAAGCTGCCGGCAGGCGGATGACGGGCGGCGCCGACATTGAGATTAGTTATTCCAACATGATTTGGAAGCGATTGCCCCGCCGGCGATTCAAAATACCGCTTGCAAAATGCAATCAGTTAAGCTACCCCGATAACTGCTTGCATCTCACAATTGGTTATCGAGGAGGCTCTCATGTCCAAACTTCGCGTCAGCGCTTTCACCTTGTCGATCGACGGCTTCGGCGCCGGTCCCGACCAAGACCTGAAGAACCCGCTGGGTGTTGGCGGGGAAGCCCTGCACGAATGGATGTTCGGCACCCGCACCTTCCGCAAGATGGTCCTCGGCAAGGATGGCGGGACCACGGACACTGACGAGGCGTTCGCCGCGCGCAGCTTCAAAAACATCGGCGCGTGGATCCTGGGCCGCAACATGTTTGGGCCGATCCGCGGCGAATGGCCGGATGACAGCTGGAAAGGCTGGTGGGGTGACAACCCGCCCTACCATGTGCCGGTCTTCGTGCTCACGCACCATCCACGTGATCCCATTGTCATGGAGGGCGGCACGACCTTCTATTTCGTGACCGACGGCATCCACTCAGCGCTGGAGAAGGCGAAAGCAGTGGTTGACGGCAAGGATGTACGGCTGGGCGGTGGCGTTTCTACGATCCGGCAATATCTCAAGGAAAAGCTCATCGACGAAATGCATCTGGCGATCTCACCGGTCCTGCTAGGCGCCGGCGAGAGCCTTTTTGCCGGCATCGACATGCCCAAGCTCGGCTATCGCTGCAGCGAGCAGGTCGCGACGCCGAAGGCCACGCATGTCATCATCGAGCGCACCTAGCTTGTTGCAGGGCGCCGCCATGGAGGCGCCGCCTTCCTCGCCGCTTTAGTCAGTACTTCTCCGGCACATACAGTTCGCGCGGCAGTACCTGGCGCTCGTATTCGGGATTGAAGACGCGCTCCGGCAGTGTGATCTCTTCGTGCGGCACCTCCTCATAGGGCATCTGCTTGAGGAGATGGTCGATGCAGTTCAGCCGTGCCCGCTTCTTGTCGTTGCCCTCGACGATGAACCACGGGGCTTCCGGGATATTGGTGCGGGCGAACGTTTCTTCCTTGGCCTTGGTGTACTGCTCCCAGCGCACGCGCGACTGGAGGTCCATCGGCGACAGTTTCCATTGCTTCATCGGGTCATGGATGCGCATCAAAAAGCGCATCTGCTGCTCCTCGTCAGTGATCGAAAACCAGTATTTGACAAGCGTAATGCCTGAGCGGACCAGCATGCGTTCGAAATCCGGAACGTCGCGGAAGAACTCCTCGACCTGATCCGGCTGGGCAAAGCCCATTACCCGCTCGACGCCCGAGCGGTTGTACCAGGAGCGGTCGAACAGCACGATCTCGCCGCCGGCCGGCAGATGCGGAACGTAGCGCTGGAAATACCATTGCGACTTCTCGCGCTCGGTCGGCGCCGGAAGTGCTGCGACGCGGCAGATGCGCGGATTAAGCCTCTGGGTGATGCGCTTGATAACACCACCCTTGCCCGCCGAGTCGCGGCCCTCGAAGACCACGACGAGCTTCTTCTTGTGATAGGCGACCCAGGATTGTAGCTTGATCAATTCGGATTGCAGCGTGATGAGATTGCGAAAATACTGCAGGCGGTCGATCGATGGCGGATGCGCATTCTTGTAGATCTTGGCGATCTCCATCGACAGCGCCGGCTCCGAGATTTCCAGCTCATAATCTTCGTCGAGCGTGTCGGCGAGTTCCGCTTCCAGCCAGTCCCTGGCCGGGGAATTCTGTTTTATCTCGGTCATTTGCGCTGCTCCGCTTACAGGCCTTGCCGGCCGCTGTCAGGCGCTCTGCCGCCCGGCCCGGCGGCCGGAAATCGAAGCGCTGGACCGATGTTAGTATAGGCCGGCAATGACGGTTTTATTGCAGCCACTACTGCGCCGGCTGTGCGTTCAATCCGCAAGATGTGATCGAGCTTGCCCTGCGGGGCGGGCGACAAGCGGAACGAATTATCCTACAAATGCCCGGTTCACTGAGGGGCTGTCGTTTGCAACGCCCTTTCCCGATAAATCGTGAGGATACGACATGGAATACCGCACTCTCGGCCGTTCCGGGCTGAAGGTTTCGACCCTGACCATGGGCACCATGACATTCGGCGGCGGCGGCGCGTTTTCGGCGGTTGGCAAGACCGACCTCGACGAGGCGCGTCGGATGATCGACCTTTGCATCGATGCCGGCGTCAATGTCATCGACACCGCCAACGTCTATTCGAACGGGGTGTCGGAAGAGATCATCGGCGAGGCGCTCGGCGGCAAGCGCAAGGGCGACGTGTTGATCGCCTCCAAGGCGCGCATGCGGATCGGCAAAGGCCCCAATGATGAAGGCCTGTCGCGCTACCATCTGATCCGCGAATGCGAGAGGAGCCTGAAGCGCCTCAGGACCGATGTCATCGACATCTATTTCCTGCACGAGTGGGATGGCCTGACACCGCTTGAGGAAACCATCGCCGCGCTCGACACGCTGGTCGCGCAGGGTAAGGTCCGTTATGTCGGCTGCTCCAATTATTCCGGCTGGCAAGTTATGAAGGGGCTGGGGATCAGCGACCGTCATCACCAGCCACGCTTCGTCACCCAGCAGATCCATTACACGCTGGAAGCGCGCGAGGCCGAGTACGAATTGTTGCCGATCTCGGTCGACCAAGGGCTCGGCGTGCTGGTCTGGAGCCCGCTTGCCGGCGGGTTGCTGTCCGGCAAATACCACCGTGACCAGCCGACCGCCCGCCAGCTCAGCGGCTGGTCGGAACCGCCGATCCGCGACGAGGACCGGCTGTGGCGGATCGTCGACGTGCTGATCGATATCGGCAAGAACCACGGTGTGTCGGCAGCGCAAGTGGCGCTTGCCTGGCTACTCGGCCGGCCCGCTGTCAGTTCGCTGGTGATCGGCGGACGAACCGAAGCGCATTTCAAAGACAATATCGCCGCTGCAAGCCTTGTGCTTGCCGATGAGGAGCGCACACGGCTCGACGTGGTCAGCAGGCCGCCCGTGCTCTATCCCTACTGGCACCAGCAATTCACGGCAAAGGACCGGTTCGGGCCGGCCGATCTCGTCCTCGACCGCGACGGCGCCTGAAAAGCCGGGCTCTCCGGACTGCGCCGAGATATGGAGCCCGATCGTGCCTTGCGGTGTTGTGTTTGCGGTCCAATGCTCCTAGGCAAAGGCCAAGCACAATGAAAGGAAACGATATGGCACGAGCACCGAACTACGGTCAGGAACGCAAGGAACGCGACCGGCAGAAGGCTGCCAAGAAGGCGGAAAAGCAGGCTGCCAAGGTCGCAGCCAAGGAGCGATCGAAGCCCGAGGGCGAGAGCGAGTCCCAAACCAAAACCGAAACGACCGAGTGATGACGCCCGGCCTGTCAGGCGGTCCGGGCCTCGGTCAAATCCCGCTATGCCTCAGGCGGGCGCCTTGTCGCTGACGAAGACGTTCACTTCACGCGCGGCGGCAATAAAGGCCCGTCTTGCGTTCATGGCCGGCTTGTCGCCGGCCAGCGCATCATGACAGGCTTGCAACGCTTCGCGGTGCTTGGGGCTGCGCTTGCCGGGCCAATTGTTGAGGAGGTAGTCGGAAGCCTCGCGGGCCGTACGCAAGAGCTGATTGCTTCCCGCCGCGCCCTTGACGGTCACGGGTGTGTCAAATCGGTTGTTTTCCATCGCTGCTCTTACGCCATCGGCATTTGCGAAGCGAGACCGAAAGTAGCATTCTTCGCTCATCTGCTCTTTTCGTGATCAATGGCAGCCGATCCTCACTCAAGCGACGACGGCAAATCCCCGGGCGCGCAGGCCGCGCCGGTCGTTGCGCAGCGAGGTCACCAGCCGGTCGCGGCTGCCGATGATATGGGCCGAAAGCAGGCGGGCGGCGCTATCGGCATCGCCGGCCCGCACCGCCGACAGAATGGCATGGTGTTCGGCCCAGGCACGGCCGAGCGCTGCCTCGTCGCGAACCTCGAGCCAGCGGGCGCGCGACAGGCGTGTCATCACGTCGCGAACCGCTCTGAACAGGAACTCGTTGCCGGATAGACGCGCCAACTCGATATGAAAATCCCTGCCGACGCGATGCCATTCCTCGCGCGGCGTCTTGTCGTCGCAAGAATCGAGCATCGCCTCGATGATTTCGACGGCACTTCTGTCCTGCAAGGTGCAAGTTAGTCTGAGTGCCGCGACCTCGACCGCCTCGCGATAGACGGCGATCTGCTCGAGTTCAGCAAGATTGATGGGCGAGACCGTCCAGCCGCGGCCGTCGCGGCAGATCAGGCCTTCAGTCTCGAGCCGCAGCAATGCCGCCCTGACCGGCGTGCGCGATGCACCGAAGCGGCTTTCGACCCAGCGCTCCGTCAGCCGCTCGCCGGGACCGATCTCGAGCCCGAGGATCATCTCGCGAAGCTGCTTTTCGACGTTCTGCATCTGCGACATTGGCGTTCCGTTCAGGTCATTTGTTCCGGCAATCGGGTCACTGGCCGGCGTTGGCCGATCACGCCGGCCTTTGTCGATCATGTTTGAGAGGCCCGCATTGACAGCGACGGGGCTTGCGTTCATGACAGATACCAGTTTGGTATCCCAAATTGGTATCCGTAGCAAGTTTCATGCAAGCTGGCCGGACAGGACATGACATGCCGCAAGACGCCGCCCTCGCCATGCAAGGCACGCACAACGTCCACTGGCGCCGCAATCTCGCCGTGTGTTTTGCCGGCTCGTTCAGCACGCTTGTAGCGATGACGCTGCTGTTGCCCTTCCTGCCGCTTTACGTCGAGCAGCTGGGCGCCGAGGGCCATGCGGCGATCGTGCAGTGGTCGGGCATCGCCTACGGCGCCACCTTCCTTGCTGCCGCGCTGGTCGCGCCCCTGTGGGGGCGGCTAGGCGACCGCTACGGCCGCAAACTGATGCTGGTGCGAGCCAGTTTCGGCATGGCGCTGTGTATGTCGCTGACCGGCATGGTGCAGACCGTCTGGCAATTGGTGCTCTTGCGCCTGCTGATCGGCTTTGCCGGCGGCTATTCTTCGGGCTCGACCATCCTGGTTGCCATGCAGACGCCGAAGGATCGCTCCGGCTGGGCGCTGGGCGTGCTGTCGGCCGGAATCACGGCCGGTGCCCTGGTCGGTCCGCTGCTTGGCGGCGCGCTGCCGCCGCTGATTGGCATCCGCGCCACATTCCTGCTCGCCGGCGGCGTCATTTTCCTGGCTTTTCTGGCAACCACCTTGCTGATCAAGGAGGCCCCTCGCCCGGTTGCCGCCAAGGCCGCGTCAGAAGAAAAAGTGAAAGACGGCTGGTCGCAGATTCCCGACAAGCGCCCCGTCGTCGCCATGCTGGCGACCGGCATGCTGTTGAGTTTCGCCACCATGTCGATCGAGCCGATCATCACCGTCTATGTCCAGCAGCTCATCGAAGATCAGAGCCAGGTCACGCTGGTCTCCGGCATCGTCATGTCCGCGGCAGCGCTAGGCGCCATCCTGTCGGCGTCGCGGCTCGGCAAGCTCGCCGACCGTATCGGCCACTGGAACGTCATCGTTGCCGCACTCGCCGTCTCGGCGCTGCTGCTGATCCCGCAGGCCTTCGTTACCCAGGGCTGGCAGCTCGTCGGCCTGCGTTTCCTGATGGGCCTGGCGCTTGGCGGTCTTTTGCCCTGCATCACCAGCGTCATCCGCCACAATGTGCCCGACGGGGTCGGCGGCAACGTGCTGGGCTTGTCGATCTCGGCGCAATATGTCGGGCAGGTCGCCGGACCGTTGCTCGGCGGCTTCGCCGGCGGCCATTTCGGTATGCGCTCGGTGTTTCTCGGCACATCCATTCTGATGGCGGGCGGAGCGGCCTATAACTGGCTGGTCCAGTCGCGCCGCGAACGCGACATGCTGGCGGAAGCCGGCAAATCCTGACACGGTTCGCGGCACTATCTCAGGCGGTCGCCAGGAATCACGGAGGCGTGGAAATGAGCACGGATGAACACGCGGCAGGCGGCCGCATTCTGGTTCTTGCCGGCGGCCTATGCGGCGCAACCGGCGTGGCGCTTTCGGCGGCGGCGGCACATCTCGGCGGCGCTTTCGTCGGTACGGCCGCATCCTTCCTGCTCTTGCATGCGCCGGTCTTCCTTACCGTCGGGCTGCTCGGTGGCAATAGCATTCTGCGAACCGGAAGCCTCATCCTTCTCGTCGGGCTTCTGCTATTCTCGGGAGATCTTTTGGCCCGCGACTTCCTTGGCTCGCGGCTGTTCCCGATGTCGGCGCCGATCGGCGGCACGCTGCTCATCGGCGGCTGGCTGGTGATGGCCGCTTCTGCGCTGGTGCGGCCGCGCCGCCATTGATGCGGCAACCAGTGGCGGCCGCTGCTCCTTCGCCAGCCGCCCTCGATCCACGAGCTCTGTCTTGCCAGCTCAGTCTCGCGGACGTTCGGGCCGGACTTGGCCATCGCTGTTGGTCGTCTTGACTACACGCCGCCGCTCCGGCCGTTCGGTGGCCGGCGAGATGCCCCAATAATTGCGATAGATGTCTTCGAACAGACGCTTGATCGGGTGCATGGTTTAATCTCCTCTAGTTTTTTGAATCGATCCAATCAGCGGGCACAAAAATAGGCCACCGATCAGCTCCGCTTGCGTCCTACGAGGAAACCCAGGTCGCGAATCCACGGACCGGTCCTGTTTCGCCGCTTCCGGGCCTCCGCGCTCGAACGGATGCTCCAGTCGTTCCGGTAAATGTCCTCGAACAGATAATTGACGGGGTGCATGGCGCTCTCCTCTTGTATCGATCCAATCTGGGGACGAAAAACGCTCTTGGATCGATTCAAAGAATACGCATCGCACCACAAATGTCAAGCAAAAATTTGAATCGATCCAACGAAGGTGTTAGGTAGTCGGCGATACTGTTGGACCGGAGTCCCGGAGACAAACAAATGGCATCACTCACCGAAGGCAGGAGGCCCATCCGGCTGGCGGACATCGCCAAAGCCGCGGGCGTATCACACGGCACTGCCTCCAATGTCTTCAGCCGTCCCGAAATCGTACGCGAGGAAGTCCGCGAGCGGGTCAAGGCGGCGGCCGACGCGCTGGGCTACGCCGGCCCCGATCCAAAGGGCCGCCTGCTGCGCGCCGGCAAGGTCAATGCGATCGGCGTCGCCACAACCGAGCCGCTGTCCTATTTCTTCGACGACCCCTTTGCGCGCGTGATGATGGCCGGCATCTCGGAGGCATGCGACGCCACCGGCGCGGGAATAGCCCTCGTGTCGGCCGGCAACGAGGAAAAACTTGCCTGGAATATCCAGAGCGCCCTGGTCGACGGCTTCATCCTGTTCTGCATCGAGGGCGGTCCGCGCCTCGTCGAACTGACGCGCGAACGCAAGCTCCCCTTCGTCGCGCTCGAGCTCGGCTCGCAGGACGCCACGGTCTCCGCGATCGGCGTCGACAATGTTGCCGGCGGCCGGCTCGCGGCGCGCCATCTGGCGGAACTTGGACATCGCCGCTTCGCCGTGCTGTCGCTGGCCTTCGCCGACGACAGCACCGGACTTGTCTCGCCCGAGCAGGTCCGGACCGCAGTCTATACAGGAACCCGTGACCGCCTCCTCGGCTATCTCGAAGAGCTTTCCCGGTTCGGCGTCGATACCGCCAAGGTGCCGGTCTACGAGACTGAAAACGATGAGGCCAGCACAAAGGCCGGCCTCGAAACCCTCTTCGCCTCGGCAGAACCGCCGACCGCCATCCTGGCGATGTCGGACCGGGTCGCGATGGAAGCATTGGAATGGCTCAGCGCGCGGGGCATCGCGGTTCCTCGCGATGTTTCCGTCGTCGGCTTCGACGGCGTGCCTGAAGCCGCAATTTGCGAGCCTCCGCTCACCACCATCGCCCAGCCGATCGCCGAGATCGGCCGCCGGGCAGCGCGAAGAATCCTCGACTTCGACGGCACGGTGCGGCGAGAAACGCTCGATGTCGAACTTGTCGTCAGGGCGTCGTCCGGGCCGCCGCCAGGCACAGGTTGACTGGGCAGATCGGCTCCAAATCTTATCGATTGGCCGCCATCGGACCGATGCCAAAGGATGGACGGACCGGTGACGCCTCGTTGCGGACCGGCTTGCCCTTGCCGGACCAGCCGATAGCGGACAGCCATTCCAGATAGAAGGCGAGCGCGAACTGCATGGCGATGCCGGCGGCGAGCAGCAGACTGTCATAGGCAAAGCCGCCCGGGTTGACCAGCTTCATCACCTGCGCCGCCATGGCAATCACCGTGCCGGCAATGAAAACCGGCAGCGAGCGTTTGCCCAATATGGCGAGCGGATTGTCGCGGCCGGTGCGGAACAGGTTCGAGACGAAAGGCAAGGCGACGACCAGATAGCTCATCGCCAGGATGTGCAGCAGCCGCGGCAACGACAGGAACGTCTTGTCGAAACCGGTCAGCACCACCGGCAGGTCGAGCCACGACACATGCCCCCACAGCGGGCTGTGCACCCAGACGAGTGCCGTCAGCACATAGGCGGCGGCCGCGCCGACCAGCCAGCGATTGACAGGGATGGTGCGGCCGCGCCGCACATGCAACACGCTGGCCATGCCGATATTGAACAGCAATTGCCATGACAGCGGATTGAGGAACCAGAAGCCGGGCTCCGGGTAGTTCGGCGGCGCGATCTGGTAGATTCCGGCAATCAGCCAAAGGGCTGCGGATACTGCGAGCGCCGCCAGTGGCCGGTAGCTGATGAACAGCAGGAAGACCGGCGCCATCAACAGCAGCGCCGCATAGACCGGCAGTATGTTGTTGTAACCGAGCTGATGGCCGAGCGTGACGATGCCGACCAGGACTTGTGGCGGGTTCCTGACGAGCGGCTCGATGTTGATCAGCGTCAGAAGATCCGGCCGTTTCGCAAACACCGCCGCCGCGCAGAAGATAGCCATCACCACCATCGTCGTGACGATGTGGGTGACATAGAGCACACCGGCGCGGCGCCACATTTTCAGTGTTGCAATCAGCCGGTTTCCCGGCTGGAACTTAGTGCCGTAGGCGAGAGCGACGGACATGCCGGAGATCAGCACGAAGGCCTCGGCCGCATCCGAAAACCCGAAATTCTTGTAGGTCAGGGTTTCGAAAACGGTGCCAGGCACGTGGTCGACGAATATGGTCAGGAGGGCGAGAGCCCGGAACACATCAATACGCGTATCGCGTTCCGGCGAAACTGGCATGGTCATCGATAAAAGGCCTTAAAGCTGGTTGTTCATGCCCGGCATGCGATCCCTCGGGCGACCACCCGGCGCACACTGCTTCGATCCCCCCGCGGGGATTATATCGGCAAAGAAACGGACTGAAATGCGCCCGGTTCAATCAACTTTCGCGGAGCTTGAAAATATTCCGTTTTGAAGCCGGCAAATTAACGAAAGTAACGCGGAATCAAAAGGATGTGACTATGGCCGAGCAAAGCCTCGAAGACGGTATTTTGCAGGAGAATTCAGGCTTTTTCTACCGGCTCCATCGATCCGCCAATTTACCCGGTGACTGGCTGTTCCTGTTGCATGGATCGGGTGTCGACGAGACGACCTTGCTGCCGCTTGGTCGGCAAATCGCGCCGCATGCGGCGCTGGTTACGGTCCGTGGCCGCATCCCTCAGGAGGACGGTTTCCGCTGGTTCACGCGAATCACCCCGACGCGATTCGAGCAGGCAAGTATCCGCGCGGAGGCAGATGCGTTTGCAGGCTTCGTCGCCGGCGTCGCGAAGCGCCACAGCCCCGATCTCCGCCGCGCGACCTTTCTCGGGTATTCGAACGGCGCCAATCTGGTTTCAAGCGTCATGCTGCTGCATCCGGGCCTCATCCAGCGCGCTGCATTGCTGCGTCCGATGCCGGTGCTCGACGAGGTGCCGCCGGCCGACATGTCGAAGGCGCGGGCTCTGATCGTCGCCGGCGCCGCCGACCTGACCTACGCGCCATTCGCGCCGGTGTTGGCCGCTCTACTGAGCTCGCATGGCGCCAAGGTCGAGACCCACACCATTGCCTCCGGCCATGAAATCGGCGACGCGGATGCTGAAATCGTCAGGCAGTGGCTGGCGGGGTCAGGCAACCGCTGAACGAGCGGATTGAGCGCACGCACAACGCGGGCCCGACCATCGAATGTCAGTGTGCGGCGGGCTGGAATAGCTCGATCACATTGCCGGACGGGTCTTCGAGCAGGGTCTGCGAGCCGCCGACGCCGTTGATGATATCGTTGCGGAAGGCGAGCCCGGCGCCCTTCAGGCGCGCAACCTCTTGCTTCAGATCCGGCACCACCAGCAGGATGCGGTTCCACCCTCCCGGCACCGGCCGGCGGCCATCCGGCATCGCCCGTGCACCCGAGCTCTCCGGCCCGCTCAGCAGAAGCCGCAGATCGCCGCGCGTGACCGAGCAGAAAGCCGGCCGCGCATCCCGTTCAATGGCAAAGCCCAGATGCTTCACGTAGAAATCGATGGAAGCGGCGACATCGTCGACAATATAGCGAACACTGACGGGCGTCATGACCGGGGACCTTTCAGTTTGAGTAGAACGTTTTATTAAAGGCTGCTCATCATCGGCAACGCCCCGGCAGCACTACGACGCCGCCGACACGCTATGACCGTCGGTTCGCCAGGGAATCAGGGCAAGCAGACCAGCACTGCCGACCACGGCGAAGACAGCGCCGTAGATGAACACCGCCTCATGGCTTACACGATCCCAGAGCTGTCCGGCGACAACGCTTGCCGCGAGTTCCAGCAGGCCGACCGTGGTGCTGTACCAGCCGATGCCGCTGGCACGCAGCTCTTGCGGCACGAAGTCCGAGGCGAATGCCTTGCCGACTGAGCGGAAGATGCCTTGATAGAACCCGTAGAAGGCAAAAAGCAGCCCGATCAGATAGATGTTCCGGGTCAAGACGAAGCCGAGATAGGCGATCAGGAAGATGACGAAGGACGACAGTAACACGCCCTTGCGGCCGAAGCGGTCCGATAGAAAGCCGGCCGGGTAGGAAATCAGCGCCGCAACGAGATTGAAGCCTGCGTAGATAAGAATGGTTGCCTCCAAAGAGGCACCGATATCCTGTGTTTGCAGAATCAGAAATGCATTGCTCGAATTGCCGATGCCGAAGAGAGCTGTCACCAAGAGATAGATCCAATAGGCTTTGGGAAACTGCCGCAGATTGACGTCGATCTTGGCCTTTGCGGCTACGGCCAGTGGCTGCTCGTGCACCAACACCACCATGAGGAAGGCGAGGAGACCGGGAATGAGCGCGAGATAGAAGATCCAGCGGATATCGACTTTGAGCGCGATGAGAAGCAGCACCGCGAGCAGTGGCCCCAGAAACGCTCCCAGATTGTCGCCAATGCCTTCTAGGCCGAATGCTTGCCTCGGTGCTCGTCGGCCACCGACGAAGCAAGGAGCGCGTCGCGCGGAGCGGACCGGAAACCTGCAGCGAGCCGATCCACAAACCGCGCGCCCAGGACCATCGGCCACACTGTGGCCACGCCGATCAGCGGTTTGGCGATAGAGGCCAGAAAATAGCCAATGAGGGCTATCGGTTTCCGCTTCTGAAGCCTGTCCGAGAGCCAGCCCGAAAAACCTTGCACGATGTTCTGCGTCGCCTGGGCGATTCCGTCGACCAGACCGACGACGCTCCCGCTTGCGTGCAGGGTCTGGGTTAGGAAGATCGGCAGGATCGGATAAAGCATCTCGGTCGAAATGTCGGCAAACAGGCTCGCCAGCGCCAGAAGCACCGTGTTTCGGGAAATCCAGGCGAAGGTTTTCCTTGGCGCTGGCCCAGTCATTGCTTTGCCCTGTTCGGCAATCCGTTTGGCTGAAACGCAACGGCTACCATGTCGGTTGCAATGCGCCACTGCTGAGTGTCCTGCCCCATCCCGAAGGTCCGCGCAGCAAAACCGGTGCCCACGCGGTCCTTCGATTCGGGATCATGGTCTACGCCCGCCCCATGCGGTTCCAGGCGTCCAGCCCGGCGATCTTGTAGGCTTCGGCCAGCGTCGGATAGTTGAAGGTGTTGTTGACGAAGAAGTCGACGGTGCCGCCGAGATTGATGACCGCCTGGCCAATGTGGATGAGTTCGGTCGCGCCCTCGCCGACAATATGGGCGCCGAGCAGACGGCGTGTTTCGATCGAGAACAGAAGCTTCAGGAAGCCGGTGTTGACGCCCATGATGTGGCCGCGCGATGTCTCGCGGAACCGCGCCACGCCGACCTCGTAGGCGGCACCACTCTCACGCACCTGCTCCTCGGATTGCCCGACCGTGGAGATTTCCGGCACGGCGTAGATGCCGTAGGGAAAGGTTTCGGGCGGCGGCGGCAAGGGCACGCCGAAGGCATGGCAGGCGGCCACCCTGCCCTGCTCCATCGAGGTCGATGCCAAGCTCGGAAAGCCGATGACATCGCCGGCGGCATAGATGTTGGGCGCGCTGGTCTGGAACGTCTGCGGATCGACCCTGATGCGGCCTCTGGAATCGGCCTCGATGCCGACCGCTTCCAACCCTAGGCTGCCGACATTGCCGGTACGCCCTGCGGCATAGAGCACGATCTCGGAACGTATGGTGCGGCCGTCGGCCAGCGTCACCTCGGCGTAATCGGGTTTCGAGGCGATCTCCTTGAAGGCACTGCCCAAGCGGATGGTCATGCCGCGGTCGCGCATCTGATGGATGAAGTCGTCGACGATCTCGCGGTCGACGAAATCCAACATCGTATTGCGCGGCTCGACCAGCGTCACCGGCACGTCGAGCGCCGAAAAGATCGTCGCATACTCGACACCGATAACACCGGCGCCGATCACCGTCAGCGTGCGCGGCAGGCGATCGAGCTCCAGCATCTCATCACTGTCGAAAATCCGTGTTTTGTCGAACGGCACGTCGTGCGGCCGGTGCGGCCGGGTGCCGACCGCGATCAGCGCATGGGAGAAGCCAGCCTCGCTGTAGTCGCCGGTGTCGGTGGTCAGGCTGACCTTGTTGGGGCCAAGGAATTTTACCGCGGCGCGCGCACTCTTGACCGTGTTGCGCATGAACTGGTGCTGCAGCACCTCGACCTCATGGTCGAGCGTCTTGTGCAAGCGCTCGACCAGATCGCCGACCGAAATGTCCTGCTTGACGCGGTAGCCGCGTCCATAAAAGCCGCGCTCACGCCAGCCTGAGAGGTTGAGCACCGTCTCGCGCAACGTCTTCGACGGTATGGTCCCGGTATGCACCGAAACGCCGCCGAGACGCCGGCCTCTGTCGACCACCAGCACCGACTTGCCGAGCTTGGCCGACTGCACCGCGGCGCGGCGCCCGGATGGGCCGCTGCCGATGACCAGCATGTCGTAGTCCATGTCGCCCCGTCCCCTCGGCTCGGCGCGCTTTGTTGCGCCGCAGCAAACTAACGCTATCCGCGCCATGAATTCAACAAGTCAGACGGCCCCAGGCACTCCGTCACCATCTACACGGCGGCCAAAGGCTCGATCTTGATTCCGCCGCGAACCTTCACCATTTCATCAACACGCGGCCCGTGCATTAACCCGGGTTCGATTACGAGGAAATGACATGAACGCTCGCGTTCTCGACGGCGATATCATCACCAGCAGGCTCGAAGACGTCCGCGCCTATGAAGGCGTGCGCACGCGGCGCATTCTCGCCTTCGTCATTGATTATTTCATCGTCGCGCTGCTCACCATTCCATTCGCGATCCTGGTGTTCCTGTTCGGGCTGTTGACGCTCGGCCTCGGCTGGATGCTGTTTTCCATACTCGTGCCGGCCGTCGCCATCCTCTACATCTGGAACACGCTCGGCAGTAAAGACCAGGCCACCACCGGCATGAAGATGATGGGCATCCGGCTCGACCGGCTCGACGGCAGCCGCATCGACGGGCTGACCGCCGTCGTGCATTCGGTGCTGTTTTGGGCCGGCAATGTCATCCTTTCGCCGCTGGTCCTGCTGGTGAGCCTGTTTTCCGACCGCAAGCGCACGCTGCACGACCTGCTGCTCGGCACCGTCGTCAGCCGCAGCGGCCGCTGAGCAGACTTTTGAAGCGCGGCCGCAGCCTTTGCGCACAAATGTGAAGACGTCCAATCAACCAGGCTTTCACAATCCTGTTGAATTTTTCGGCGTCCGCGCCAAAGGTAGAGCGATTCGCAGGAGTGTTTCCAAGGCTCGATGACGCAGCACCCGACCCAGTCGCCGCAGTTCTTTCTGACCGCGCCCTCGCCATGTCCCTATCTCGAGGGCCAGTTCGAGCGCAAGGTGTTCACACACCTGGTCGGCGACAAGGCCCCCGAGATGAACGATCTCTTGACGCAGGGCGGTTTCAGGCGGTCGCAGAACATCGCCTACAGGCCGGCCTGCGAGACCTGCCGCGCCTGTGTGTCGGTGCGCATCCTGGCGCAGGAATTCACCGCCAGCCGCAACTTGAAACGGGTCATACAGCATAATTCGGATCTGGTCGGCGCCATGCACGACGCCGAACCCTCCACCGAACAGTATTCGCTGTTCCGCAGCTATCTCGACGCCCGCCACCGCCGTGGCGGCATGTCAGACATGACCGTGCTCGACTACGCCATGATGGTCGAGGATACCCATGTCGACACCAAGGTCATCGAATACCGTCGCCGCGGACCTGACAGCTTCATCACCGGCAAGGGCCAGGGCGAGCTTATCGCCGTGGCGCTCACAGACAAGATGGCCGATGGCCTGTCGATGGTCTATTCCTACTTCAACCCGGACTTCGAGGACCGTTCGCTCGGCACCTTCATGATCCTCGACCACATCGCCCGCGCCAGGGCGATGGGCCTGCCCCATGTCTACCTGGGTTACTGGGTCAACGGCTCGCGCAAGATGAATTATAAGATGCGCTTCCAGCCGCAGGAGCATCTCGGCCCGAAAGGCTGGGAACGCTACAATCACGAAGCGGTTTCGCGCTGATCTTCGCTTTCGGTATTCACTCTTAAATTGTTTCGAGGAGGATGCCGCTGGGCTTCCGGCCGATCGGCTGGAAAACCGGGCGGTCAATTTTGCGCCTCCAAGCCTACGCGAGAATTGCCGCATGTCTTCCCACAACGACCACCAGAGAGGCCTTCTGATCACCGCCATCGGCGGGCTGACGCTGACCGTCGACATTCCGCTGATCCGGCTCGCCGACGGCGAGGCGTGGACGATCCTGCTGTTGCGCACCGGCACGACCTTCGTCGCCACGCTTATCATCTGGGCCGCCTGGCGCTCGCTGAGCGCAAAGGCACCGCAGCTTGTGCCGGGCTGGTCAGGGCTCATCGTTGCCGGCCTCTACGGGCTCGGCTCGATCGCCTTCATCACCGGTGTCTACAATACCTCGACAGCCAACCTCGTTTTCATCCTGGCGTTCACAACCATGTTCGCGGCCCTTTTGTCATGGCTGTTCCTGAAGGAGAGGCCACGGCCCCTGACGCTTGCAGCGCTGGCACTGATGATCGTCGGCGTGACGATCATTGTCGGCGATTCCGTTGGAACCGGACATCTCTTCGGCGACCTGATGGCGCTATGCTCGGCTTTCATGATCGCCGCGGCCATCACCATCTCGCGCGCCAGCGGCAAGGATATGGGTTTCACGGCGCTGATCGGAGTGGTCCTGCCGCTGGCCGTCGCCACCCTGATGGTTTCCAAGGTGGGTTTTCACGTCAACGCGCCATGGTGGATCGTCTTCAACGGTGCCGTCATCATGCCGATCTCGTTCTTCTGCCTTGCCAACGGCCCGAAATACATCTCCGGGCCGGAGGTGGCGATGTTCTACCTGCTTGAAACCGTGCTGGCGCCGGTCTGGGTGTGGATGATCTTCGCCGAAACACCGTCGCGCAACAGCCTGATCGGCGGCGCGATCCTCATCATGACCTTGATCGGCCATTCGCTCTGGCAGTTGCACGAGGGGCGCAAGCGCCGCGCCACGTTCGCCGTCAGTCACCCGGCCTGATTCTTTTTCGCGGCGGCGCGTCCGGCGACAATTTCGATCTGCGGCGGTGCGTCATCGTGCTCCGCCGGTTCGGCGGCAGCGAGCTCATCGGTCAGTTCCACTTCGCGCAGCCATTCGCGCCAGATTGCGACCAGCAGGGCCATCAGCACCGGGCCGATGAACAGGCCGAGAAAGCCCATTGTCTTGACGCCGCCAATCAGGCCGAAAAAGGTTGGCAGGAAGGGCAGCTTTATCGGCCCGCCGACCAGCTTCGGGCGCAATGTCTTGTCGACGATGAAGAGTTCGACCGCGCCCCAGATGAACAGTGCCAGCCCGGCCATCGGCGAGCCGCTGGCCGCGAGATAGATCGAGACCAGTGTGAAGGACAGCGGTGCGCCGCCGGGGATCAGCGCCATGATGCCGGTCAGCGCGCCGAGCGTCACCGGCGACGGCACGCCGGCCAACCAGTAAGCGATACCCAGTACCAGCCCTTCGCCGATGGCGATAACGGTCATGCCGGTCACCGTCGAGGAGATTGTCGCAGGCACCACGCGTGAGATCCGTTCCCATCTGGCCGGCAGGATGCGTTCGCCGAGGCGATCGACCTGTCCGGCGAAATGCTCGCCATCGCGATAGGCGAAGAACAGCGCGATCATCATGAATAGCAGCGTCAGCAAAAGGCCGAAGGCGCTGCCGCCGGCGGCAAGCACGCCGCGATAGATGCTGCCGATATTGGCGCCACTGATCAGCTGGATCAGTTCGCCGATACCGCCGGGGTGGCCAACGTTGACCGTCCATTGTTCATTGAGCCATTCGCCCACCACGGGCATGGTGGCGATCCAGTGCGGCGTCGGCGCACCGTAGCGGTTGGTCTCGATCGCCCAGTTGACCCACTCGCGCACCTCATTGATGGCGTAGGTGCCGGCAAGCGCGATCGGCACAACCAGGAAGGTCAGGATGAACAAGATCGCAAGCGTCGCAGCGATGGTGCGGTTGCCGCCGACGCCGGCGAGCAGCCGCCGATAGAGCGGCCAGCTGGCGAAGGCGATCACCAGGGCGGCAAGGACCGGAAACAGGAAGCCGTGGAAGAAATAAACGCCGGCGGCAACGATCAGCACCAGCAGCCAGCGCGCCGCCGACAGCGGCGGAATGACAGCGGCCCTGAGCGGCATCGACAGGCCAAACAGACGCTGCTGCCGCTCCGGCTTCTGGATCCTGACTTCCTTCAAGCGGCTACCTCTCCCTGGCCCATCGTATCGCTTATGCCCTGATATAGTGCAGCAATCGTGACGACATTCCAAATGTTTGGGTGGAGCTGCTAATCTCCCCCCTTGAGGGGGAGATGTCGCCGAAGGCGACAGAGGGGGTCGGGACGTCCTGACGCGACCTTACCACGAACAAAGGAGGCTGGCGCTTCATGCGCGGGGACCCCCTCTGGCCTGCCGGCCATCTCCCCCTCAAGGGGGAGATTACCGCTTCACCCGAACTTGCCAGTCCTCGGGAAACCCTTCGGCACCATGCGGCCGGCCGAGGCGCGGGCGCCAATCCATTCGGCAAGCTCGTCACGCGATTTGGTGAAGGTGCGGTCTGCCGAATCCTGCCAGGACAGGCCGCTTGCGAGCGTGAAGGTCTTGAGGTCGAGGACGCCGCCATCTTTGTATTTCTGCAGGCGCACGCCCTTGCCGCGCCCCATCTCCGGGATCTCGGCCAGCGGGAATACCAGCATCTTGCGATTCTCGCCGACAACGGCGAGATGGTCGCCGGCGACGCTTATGCAGCGCTGGGCTTCGTCGGGCGCCTTGACGTTCATCACCTGCTTGCCCTTGCGGGTGTTGGCGACGACTTCTTCTTCCGGCACGATGAAACCGTTGCCGTCATGCGACACCAGCAGCAGCTTGCGCTTGGGATCATGGACGAAGGCGGTGACGATATCCTGGTCGTTGTCCATGTCGACGATGATGCGGATCGGCTCGCCATGGCCACGCCCACCCGGCAGCCGGTCGGCGCCGATCGTGTAGAACTTGCCGCCGGTGGTGAAGACCAACACCTTGTCGGTCGTCTGGGCATGGAAGGCGAGCTTGAGGCTGTCGCCTTCCTTGAAAGTCAGGGTCGAATAATCGGTCAGATGACCTTTCATGGCCCTCAGCCAGCCCTTTTCCGAAACGACGACAGTGACCGGCTCGCGCTCGATCATGGCATGGGCGATATCGGTCAGGTCATGTTCGGGCGCATCGGCGAACTCGGTCCGGCGCTTGCCGATCTCGGTCTCCGGTCCGAATTTCTCACGGATGCTGGCGACTTCCCACTTGATCGTCGCCCACTGCTTGGCGTCGGACGCAAGCAGTGCCTCGATCTGCTTCTTCTCGCCGGTCAGGCCATTGAATTCCTCGCGAATTTCGAATTCCTCGAGCTTGCGCAGCGCCCTCAGCCGCATGTTGAGGATGGCTTCAGCCTGGGTGTCGGTGAGTGACCAGCGGGCCATCATCACCTGCTTGGGCTCGTCCTCCTCGCGGATGATCCTGATCACCTCGTCGATATTGAGGTAGGCGATCAAATAGCCGGCGAGGATCTCCAGCCGCCTTTCGATCTCGCCGAGGCGGTGCTTGGAGCGGCGGATCAGGACGTCGCGGCGGTGCTCCAGCCATTCCTTGAGCACACCTTTCAGCGACAGCACGTTCGGCACCTTGCCGCGCGACAACACGTTCATGTTGAGCGGAAAGCGGCTTTCGAGCTCGGTCAGCTTGAACAGCGATTCCATCATGATGCCGGGATCGACCGAGCGGCTTTTCGGCACCAGCACGACGCGGATGTCCTCGGCGCTCTCGTCGCGGATATCCTCGAGCAGCGGCAGCCTGCGTGCCATCAAGAGCTCGGCGATCTTTTCGATCAGCCTGGCCTTCTGGACGCCGTAAGGGATTTCGGTGACGACTATGTTCCAGGTGCCCCTGCCCTGGTCCTCCTGGCTCCATTTCGCCCTGACACGAAAGCCGCCGCGACCCGTTTCGTAGGCTTCGAGGATCGAGGCTCGGCTGTCGACGATGATGCCGCCGGTCGGGAAATCCGGACCTTGCACGAAATCCATCAGCTTGGTGACGGGCGCATCCGGACGATCAATCAGGTGAAGCGCGGCGTCGCAGAGCTCGGCCGCATTGTGCGGCGGGATCGAGGTCGCCATGCCGACGGCGATGCCGGACGAGCCGTTGGCGAGCAGGTTAGGGAAGGCGCCGGGCAGCACGGCCGGCTCCTCGTCTTCCTCGTTGTAGGTCGGGCGGAAATCGACGGCGTCCTCGGTGATGCCTTCCAGCAGCAGCGTCGACACTTCGGTCATGCGCGCTTCGGTGTAGCGCATGGCGGCGGCGTTATCGCCGTCGATATTGCCGAAATTGCCCTGCCCGTCGACCAGCGGGTAGCGCATCGAAAAATCCTGCGCCAACCGCACCAACGCGTCGTAGATCGACTGGTCACCATGCGGATGGAATTTGCCCATCACCTCGCCGACGATGCGGGCGCATTTGGCAAAGCCCTGGTCGGGGTTGAGCCGCAACAGACGCATGGCATGCATGATGCGACGATGCACCGGCTTCAGCCCGTCGCGCACGTCCGGCAGTGCCCGGTGCATGATGGTCGACAGCGCGTAGGCGAGATAGCGCTCTTCCAGCGCCTTCTTCAGATCGACCGGCTCGATATTGTCGCCGCCGCCACTCTCGGGCGGCAAAAGCCTTTTTCCCATGGGCTGGCACTAGCCGAGCGGGTGATTCGCGGCAAGAGGCACCGGTATGCATCCTCCTAAAGCGAGTCGCATTCGACCGGCCCCATGCGACGCTTTAGGTCCTTGTTTTGATACATGCCGTTATCGCAAAACCCGCTGCACACTTTTGCGCGACATCCATTATGCAACAGGAATTGGAAGCGTCACGACGCCGGCCAACATCAACCCGTTACATCCTGCTTCTATCGCAAGGCTGATGGATCGGGTTTGCCTTTGGCCGCGATTTTCGACCATTGTGCCGAGGCCCGCCTTTTTCCGGTCCAGTTCGTCACCGAATGGTGGCGACGCGACGATTTGAAAAGAATTTCAGGACACTCTCAGGGGAGCTCTCGATGACGATCAGACACTCGACACTTATTAAAAGACTGGCTTTTTCGACCTTTTTGCTGACGCTGCCGCTGAATGCGGCGTTCGCGCAGGATACCGCGGTTGCCGACCGGCTGAAGGCTGCCCTCGCCGCCCAGGGCGTCGACCTCTCCTGGACCGGAGTAACCGGCGACACCTCCAGCATGGTTCTGCAAGGCGTAGCTGTCAAACCGGCGGCCGAAAAGGAGGCGCTCAAGATCGGCGACGTCAAGCTCGAAGGCGTGACCGAAGCCAATGGCGGCTATCAAATCGCGACGGTATCGACTTCGCCGTTCGAACACAGCGAAGATGGCGTCACGCTCAATCTCAGCCCTTTCGTCATCCACGACATGACCGTTCCGGCCGAAGGCGCAACCGGTCCGCTGGGCTCGCTGATGATGTACAAATCGGCCGAGCTCGACAACATGACAGTCAAAGTGGCTGACAAAACTGCTTTCTCGATGGACGGGCTTGCCATCGCAATCACGCCGCCGGCCGACGGCAAGGCCATGGCGTTTTCCGGCACTACGGAAAAATTCGCTGCCGACCTGACCCTGGTCGAAGATCCGAAGTCCAAGGAAGTCATCAACGCGCTCGGCTACCAGAACATAACAGGCAATCTTGAGATGGAAGGCACCTGGCAGCCTACCGACGGCAGGATGGACTTGTCGAAATACGAAATATCGGTCGACAATGCCGGCACGCTCGGCATGACCTTCGAACTCGGCGGCTACACGCTGGACGTCATCAAATCACTGCAGGAGATGCAGAAGAAGATGGCGGCGCAGGCCGAAGGCGCCGACAATTCGGCGCAAGGCATGGCCATGCTCGGGCTGCTGCAGCAGCTTTCGTTCAACAGCGCCTCGATCCGCTTCGATGACGATTCCCTGACCAAAAAGGTGCTCGATTATGCCGGCAAGCAGCAAGGCATGTCCGGCAAGGACATCGCCAACCAGGCCAAGGCGATCGTGCCCTTCGGCATGGCGCAGCTCAACAATCCGGAACTGACCGCGCAGGTTTCGGCCGCGGTCAACAAATTCCTCGACGACCCGCAAAGCATCGAGGTCTCGGCCGAGCCGCCGGCAGCGGTGCCGTTCGCGCTGATCATGGCGGGCGCCATGTCCAACCCGCTCGACCTGCCGAAAACGCTTGGCGTGACGGTTACGGCAAACGAAGACTGACCGAGCTTTCAAGCAAAAGCCCGGCAGCGATGCCGGGCTTTTTTATGAATCAACAGCACCGGTTCGGAGCGTTTTCTAAACCTCTTTCTTCGTCGCCACCACGCGCAGCGACAATTCGCGAAGCTGCTGCGGGCTGGCTTCCGACGGCGCGTTCATCAACAGGTCGTAGGCCTGCTGGTTCATCGGGAACATGGTCACTTCGCGCAGGTTCCTGGCGCCGACCAGAAGCATGACGACACGGTCGATGCCGGCCGCCATGCCGCCATGCGGCGGCGCGCCATACTGGAAAGCACGGTAAAGGCCGCCGAATCGTTCCTCGACGGTTGCGCGGTCCAGTCCGACCGTCTCGAACGCCTTGACCATGGTTTCGGGCAGATGGTTGCGGATGCCGCCGGAGGCGATCTCGAAACCGTTACAGACCATGTCGTACTGGAACGCCTTGATGCCGAGCAGATCCTCGCCGTTAAGCGCATCGATGCCGCCTTGCGGCATCGAGAAAGGATTGTGCGCGAAATCGATCTTCTTCTCCTCCTCGTTCCATTCGAAGAACGGGAAGTCGACGATCCAGCACAATTCGAAGCGGTCGCGGTCGACAAGATTGAGCTCCTCGCCGGCGCGGGTGCGCGCCGCTCCCGCGAAGGAGACGAACTTCTTCGGATCGCCGGCGACGAAGAAGGCGGCATCGCCATCCGCAAGGCCGAGTTGTTGTCGGATCGCCTCGGTGCGCTCCTCGCCGATGTTCTTGGCCAGCGGCCCGGCGCCTTCAAGCTTCTCGCCCTCCTTGCGCCAGAAGATGTAGCCGAGGCCGGGCTGGCCCTCGCCTTGCGCCCATGAGTTCATGCGGTCGCAGAAGGCGCGCGACCCGCCGGTCTTGGCCGGAATGGCCCAGACCTCGGCCTTCGGATCGTTGGCAAGGATGTTGGCAAATACCTTGAAGCCGGAATCGCGAAAATGGTCGGAGACGGCCTGCATTTCGATCGGGTTGCGCAGGTCCGGCTTGTCGGTGCCGTATTTGCGCATGGCGACATCATAGGCGATGCGCGGAAACTTCTGCGTCACCGGCTTGCCGGCGGCAAAGGTCTCGAAAACGCCTCGCATTACCGGCTCCATGGTGCTGAACACGTCCTCCTGCTCGACGAAGCTCATCTCCACGTCGAGCTGGTAGAATTCACCCGGCAGACGGTCGGCGCGCGGATCCTCGTCGCGGAAGCACGGCGCAATCTGGAAGTAGCGGTCGAAGCCGGACACCATGATCAGCTGCTTGTACTGCTGCGGTGCCTGCGGCAGCGCGTAGAAAGTGCCGGGGTGGATGCGCGACGGCACCAGGAAGTCGCGCGCCCCTTCTGGCGACGAGGCGGTGAGGATCGGCGTCGAGAATTCGGTGAAGCCCACCTCGCCCATCAGCTTGCGCATCTCGGCGATGATTTTCGTGCGCGCGACGATGTTCTTGTGCAGCGTGTCGCGGCGCAGGTCGAGAAAACGGTATTTGAGGCGGATGTCCTCCGGATAATCCGGCTCGCCGAAGACCGGCAGCGGCAATTCCTTGGCCGCCGACAGCAACTCGATCTCGCGGGCGAAGATTTCGATCTCGCCGGTCGGCAAATTGGGATTCACGGTGTCGGCGAGGCGCGCCTTGACCTCGCCGTCGACGCGGACGACCCATTCGCCGCGCAGGGTCTCGGCGATCTTGAAGGCCGGCGAATCCGGGTCGGCAACGATCTGGGTCAGGCCGTAATGGTCGCGCAAATCGATGAACAGCAGGCCGCCATGGTCGCGCACGCGATGCACCCAACCCGACAGGCGAACGGCGGAGCCGACGTCGCTTTTCCTCAACTGGGCACAGGTGTGGCTGCGGTAACGATGCATTGTCATTCTTAAAGTCCGGATGTTGGGTTGCGGCCGAGGCATGATGGCCCAGCCTGAAAATTTGCGCGAAAAGCACATGAGAGGGTGCATTTGTCAAGGCAAGCGGCAGCCGGGTCGAGTTCGCGTTCTTCCCGCCCCTATCTCACCGGCATCAATTTGTGCTCGAGGCGTCAATCTGAGTTCGCTGCTCTGTGCCGGCAGTTCAACTATGCACTCATCCCTTGACCCCGCCCGCGGTGAGGCCGGAGATGATCTTGCGCTGGAAGATCAGGACAAGGATGACGAGCGGCACGGTGACGATAACCGATGCGGCCATGATGTTGCCCCAGGGGATCTCGAACTGCGAGCTGCCGGAGAGCAGGGCGATGGCGACCGGCACGGTTCGCTGCTCGTTGCTGGAGGTAAACGTCAGGGCGAAGAGGAACTCGTTCCAAGCACCGATGAAGGCGAGGAGCCCGGTGGTCGCCAGCGCCGGCCACATCAGCGGCAGGAAGACGCGGCTGATGATGATCCAGGGCGTGGCGCCATCGAGGATCGCCGCTTCCTCCAGTTCGATCGGCAGGTCGCGAACGAAGGCGGTGAGTACCCAGACGGTGAACGGCAAGGTGAAGATCATGTAGGACAAGATCAGCGCGAACGGCGAATTGTAGAGGCCGAAGGTGCGGATCAGCTCGAAAAGACCGGCAAGCACCGCCAATTGCGGGAACATCGAAACGGACAGGATAGTGAGGAGCAGAGCCGAGCGGCCGCGGAAGCGGATGCGCGCCAGCGCATAGGCAGCGGTGACGCCCAGGAACAGCGACATGACGACAACGGCGCTCGAGATGAACAGCGAGTTCACGAGGTTGCGCAGGAAGGTCCCCTCGGTGAACACGGTCCTGTAGTTGCTGAAGGTAATCGTCTTCGGCCAATAGTCGATCTGGAAGAGCGCCGTCCCCGATTTCAGGCTGGTGATGATGGCGTAGTAGAACGGGAACACCGCGACGACGACGATAACGGCGACGAGGAGGTAGAAAGCCGTGCGCTTGACGATCCACATGGTCAGTAGTCCCCCATGATCAATAGTCCTTGTCCAGTCTTATCCGGCCGAGCCAAAGAACGAGCATGGTCAGCAGAGCGAGGATAAGGAAGAGAAGCGTCGAGGCGGCGGAACCGGAAGCGAACTTGTCGAACTCAAACAGGCTCTCGCGGGCAAACACCGACATCGACTTGGTGTGTATGTTGTTTGGCGTAAGCACGTAGATCAGATCGAAGATGCGCAGGGCATCGAGACCGCGAAAGATCATGGCCACCATCAACGCCGGTCGAATGAGCGGCAAGGTGATCTTCCAGAAAATTCTCCACGCGCCGACGCCGTCGAGCTTGGCGACCTCGTAGATTTCTTGTGGAAGCATCTGGAGGCCGGCGAGAATGAGAAGCGCCATGAAGGGGGTGGCCTTCCAGATGTCGACAACAAGGACGGCGACCATCGCCGTGTCGGCGCTGGCCGTCCAAGCGATCTTGGTGCTGATCAGGCCGAGCTTGAGCAGGACGTCGTTGATGATGCCGAACTGGTCGTTGAGCATCCACTGCCACATTTTCGCCGAGACGATCGTCGGGATCGCCCAAGGGATGAGGATCGCGGCGCGCACGATGCCGCGGCCGCGAAACCTGGCGTTGAGCACCAGCGCGACGATCATGCCGAGCACCGTCTCGCAGGTCACCGAAATCACCGCGAAGCGCACCGTGTTCCAGACGGCGCGCCACCAGACCGGATCGGCGAGCAGCCCGTCATAGACGACGCGGCCGCTCGGCATTCGCAGGACGGAGAAATAGTTGGCGAAGCCAACCCAGCGGCGGGCTTCGAGGTCGGCGAGCGAGGCATCGGTGAAGCCGAAATAGATCGTGCGCATCAACGGCCAGCCGGCAACGGCGGCGAGCACGATGAGCATCGGAGCAAGCAGCAGCCATGCCGAGCGCACACGCTGACGCGCCAGCAGCGAGCCTGAGCGCGGCGAGGTCACCAGGCGGTGCCCTTGAGCCTGGTCAAGGAGAACTCCAGATCGGCAAGGTTGTCGGCGGCCGTGCCCTCGCCGGACATGGTGTTGTGGACGGCGGTCCAGAACTCGCTCGATGCCTCATTGTACCTGGTCTTGGCCTGGGCCGAGGGACGCGGCACCGCGTTGAGGACGACTTCCTTCCAGCGCGGAATGACCGGCTGCGCGCCGGCGATGTCGGCATCGTCATAGAGTGCCTGGATGGTCGGCAGATATGCCCCCTTCAAGGCGCGGTACTTCTGCATCTGAGGCGAGGCGATCCATTTGACCAGCTCGATCGCTGCATCCGGGTTCTTCGAATATTTGGAAACCGCGAGATTCCAGCCGCCAAGCGTTGCTGCCGGGCGCGCGCCCTCACCCGACCCCGGCGGCAGCGTGGTCACCTTGAACTTGCCTTTGATGGGGGAGCTTTCGCTGTTGCCAAGCGCGTAGGCGTAGGGCCAGTTGCGCATGAAGACGGCGTTGCCGGTCTGCCAGACGCCTCGCGACTCTTCTTCCTGGTAGGCCAGAACGCCGGGCGGCGAGATGGTTCCCACCCAGCTCCTCGCCATTTCCAGCGCCGCAGCTGCTTGCGGATTGTTGATGGAGATCGTGCCGTCCGGCTCGATAATCTGGCCGCCGCCGTTCGACTTCACCCATTCGAGTGCATCGCAGGTCAGCCCCTCATAGGCGTTGCCCTGGAAAACGAAACCCCACATGTCCTTGTTGCCGGCCGCGCGCTCCTTGTCCATGACAAGCTTGGCGGTATCGGCAAGTTCAGCCCAGCTGGCCGGGACCCTGGCGCCGTATTTGTCGAGGAGATCCTTGCGGTAGTAGAGCGCCGGAGCGTCGGTGAATATCGGCAAGGCGACGAGCTTGCCGTCCACGGTCTGCGATTTGATGATCGATGGGAAATGGGCGCCAACGACATCCTTGGTCGCTTCGGTCAGGTCGATGAACTGCCTTGCAAGCTGGGGGGCCCAGATGATGTCCGTTTGATAGACGTCGACGTCGCTGCTTCCGGCGGCAAGCCAGAGCCGGTATTGGCCAAACTGGTCCGTCGCCGAGGGAGGCAGCGGAACGACGCTAACCTTGTTGCCGGTCTTCTTCTCGTATTGATCGAGGATCTCGCGAAGGATTCTCTGGCCGTTGCCGGTATCGCCGGACACCATGGCGAGGTCGACAGCCCGCGCCGGCCCGGCCGCCAGAACTGCGGCCACGGCAAATGCCGCAAATGCGGAATGAAATTTCATGATGGCGGACCTCCCTTTAGAGCTTCAGGCCGGGCAGCAGAAACGACGTCGATGCCTGACACCGTCTCCGCACACCGGCAGCTCACAAGACGCGTATTCGCCCACCAGCACTGAACTACAAAGATACGCCTTGGTTCCCAACACGGAGGGTCCGGCGCCACGCGGCAGCCCCCGGCTGGCCCCAACGCCGCCGGGAATTGCCGCTGGCATTGGCGAAGGCGATGGTTCAAGAAGGGATCAACGACAGGCTTTCCTTCATGTCTTCCATCCGCCCGCTGATCCCCCTCCTGATCGCCGCCGGCATCCTGCTCGGCGGCAACGGCCTGCAGAGCACGTTGATTGCGCTGCGTGGTGCGCAGGAAGGTTTTCCCGCTTCCTCGATCGGCCTGATGGGCACGTTCTATTTCGCCGGCTTCCTGCTCGGCTGCCTTGCCGTCACCCGCATCATGAAGTCCGTCGGCCATGTGCGCGCCTTTTCGGCACTCGCGGCGATCGCCTCGGCGGGAACGCTGCTTCTGGTGCTGGTCATCGATCCGGTGATGTGGTGCGCCGTGCGCTTTGCCGGCGGGTTCTGCTTTGCCGGCCTGTTCACCATCATGGAAGCCTGGCTGAATTCCGGCGTCACCAACACCGACCGGGCGCGGGTGCTTGCCATCTACCGGATGGTCGACATCGGCTCGGTGACGGGCGCCCAGTTCCTGATCCCGATCTTTGGCGCCGGCGGCTTTGCCATCTTCGCCATCATGTCGATGATGATCACCGTTTCGCTGGTGCCGGTTTCGCTTGGCGACCGCTCCAATCCGACGCCGCCGGAAGACGTCAAGCTCGATTTGGCGCGCGTCTGGCGGATCTCGCCGCTCGGCTGCTTCGGCTGTATCGCCGTCGGCGTCACAAACAGCGCCTTCCGCACCCTGTCGCCGGTCTATGCCGAGCAGATCGGCATGTCGGTCGCCGACGTCGTCACCTTCGTCAGCGTCGGCATTTTCGGCGGCGCCATCATCCAATACCCGCTTGGCTATCTCTCCGACCGCTGGGACCGGCGCTCGGTGCTGCTGATGACGACGTGCTGTGCGATGGTGGCGGCACTGGCGCTGGCATTCGTGGCAGGCGGCAGCCCGTTTCTCAACTTCCTGCTCGTCTTCATCTTCGGCTGCTTCGCCATGCCGCTCTATTCGTTGTCAGCGGCGCATTCCAACGACCGCGCCGACAAGGGCGAGTTCGTGCTGATCAACGCTGCCTTGATGCTGTTTTATTCCTTCGGCGCCATCGGCGGGCCGTTCGCAGCCTCGACGGTGATGCAATTTTTCGGGCCGAGCGCGCTGTTCGTGTTCAGCGCCACCGTCTATGCGATCTTCGTGGCCGTCATCCTTTACCGGATGCAGGCGCGCTCCGCCGTGCCGGCCACCCATCGCAGCCGTTTTACGGCGCTGTTGCGCACTTCGACGGTTTTTGCCCGGTTGGCGAAGCGGAATGCCGATCCCGATGAACCCGCAAAGCCTGGATAGAGGTGCTTGCGCTTGACGAAAGCGCGCGCGGCTGAAATTGAAAGAGACCCTATCCCTTGCCAAAAGCGATTTGATGCACGTCATCACCACCCAGAAAGAACTCGAGACCGCTATTGCCGCTTTCGAAAAGGCGGAATTCGTCACCGTCGATACCGAATTCATTCGCGAAACGACCTTCTGGCCGATCCTGTGCCTGATCCAGATGGCGGCGCCCGGGGTGACCGCGCTGATCGATCCGCTGTCGCCCGACATCGACCTGAAACCGTTCTTCAGGCTGATGGCCAACGAGGCGATTGTCAAAGTCTTCCATGCGGCGCGCCAGGACATCGAAATCATCGTGCATCTCGGCGATCTGGTGCCGCATCCGGTGTTCGACACCCAGGTCGCGGCAATGGTCTGCGGCTTCGGCGACAGCGTCTCCTACGACCAGCTGGTGCAGCGCATCACCGGAGCGCGGCTCGACAAGTCCTCGCGCTTCACCGACTGGCGCCACCGTCCGCTGTCCGAAAAGCAGCTCGACTACGCGCTCGCCGACGTCACCCACCTGATCGAGGTCTACAAGCATCTCAGCGCCGAGTTGGTGCGGGAAAACCGCGCCCACTGGCTGAACGAGGAGATGGACGTGCTGACCTCGCGCGAGACCTACGATCCGCATCCCGAGGATGCCTGGAAGCGGCTCAAAATGCGGCTGCGCAAGCCGCAGGAACTGGCGATCGTGCAGGCGGTGGCCGCCTGGCGCGAACGCGAAGCGCGCGAGCGCGACGTGCCGCGCGGCCGGGTGCTCAAGGACGATGCGATCTACGAAGTGGCACAGCAGGCGCCGCGCGACGCTGCGGCGCTGAGCAAGCTGCGTACCACGCCGAAGGGCTGGGAGCGCTCGTCGACGGCGACGGCACTGCTTGGCGCGGTAAACGCTGCCCTTGCCCTGCCCAGGGAAGAGATGCCGAAGCTGCCGAAGAGCTTCCAGCCGCCGGAGGGGTCGAGCGCCGCGGCGGAGTTGCTGAAGGTGCTGCTGCGGATCGTTGCCGAAAAGGAGGGCGTCGCATCCAAGGTACTCGCCTCCAGTGACGACATCGACCGCATCGCTGCCGAGGGCGAGGAAGCCGACGTGCCGGCATTGCAAGGCTGGCGGCGCGCCGTCTTCGGCGAGGCCGCGCTCAAGCTGGTGCGCGGTGAACTCGCCATCAGGTTCGACAAGCGCAAGATCGCTGTGTTCGATTTGTAGCCTTGATCTGCTCAGACCAAGCCGAGCAGATGCAGCGCTAGCCATATCCAGCCAAGTGCAAGAACTACCGCGCCCAGGTAGAATGCCCTGCTGCGCAGGATTAGCCGATTCCTGGTCAAGTGGACCGACGCGTGAAGATAGCGGGAGACGACAAAGATCCACATCAGAGCCAAGGTCAGATAATTGACGCCATTGGTCACGTGCAGCGTCAAGCATAAGACGTAGAAAAGCACCTGCAGTTCGAACTGGTTGCTCAGATTGTCGGCGACGGTGATACTGGACCCAGGCTCCGTCGAGCGCGTCTTGAACTGGCCGGTCTTGGCTTCGCCCGACCTGACCGCACCATAGCGGCGCCGGCCCATTACGATATAGACGATATAGACCAGCAGCACCTGCGCCAGCATCGGCCAGAAGATCGCGGTCTGGTTCAAGACGCCCCCTGTCGTTGTCACCCAGCCTTCAAGGCCGTTTCTGAGCCATCAGAGTGAAAGCCGCAATGACAGTCACTGGTATCGCCAGTAGGGCGAATTTGGTGACGATCAGCGCCGAGGCGAACGATAGTGAATCCGGATTGGCCGACAGAAAATCGGACAAAAGACGAGCCACGGCGATATTCTGGGCATAGTCGGTAAGCAGGTAAGGCAGCACCAGCACAACCGCGAATATCGACTGGGTTTGCGCAGGCAGTGCACGGAAATTCTTCAGCCGCCGGCCGGTGGCCAGGATCAGGCTGACCATCGTCAGCGATAGCAGCGCCGGAAAAAGCAGGTCGAAGGTCAGGTAATGCCAGACGAGAATAATTTCGCTGCCGCGCCGGCCGAGGGCTGTTAGCCAGGCCATGCCCTCATCCGGGGTGAAACCGGTATAGCGCATGTCGAGCGACGGCAGACCGCCGCTCAATTGGCGAAAATAGAGGAACTCCATCACCGTCATGATGATGAAAACCGCCACGGTGGCGACACAGAGTGCGGCCGCGTGGCGCGACAGCCGCAGGATCATTGCCGCCAGATTGCGCCAAGACGCATGACGGTCAGGCTCCGCCAGGATAATTCGGGCTTTCGCGGGTAATCGTGACGTCATGGGCGTGGCTTTCACGAAGTCCGGCATTGGATATCCGCACAAAAGTGGCGCGCTCGCGGAAATCGGCAAGGTCGCGGCCACCGACATAACCCATAGCGGCTTTCAGGCCGCCTGCAAGCTGGTGCAGCACGCCAGACACAGGTCCTTTGTACGGCACCTGCCCTTCGATGCCTTCCGGGACCAGTTTCAGCGTGTCGCGCACCTCGGCCTGGAAGTAACGATCGGCGGAGCCGCGTGCCATGGCGCCGACCGAGCCCATGCCGCGATAGGCTTTGAAGGAGCGGCCCTGGTGCAGATAGACCTCGCCCGGGCTCTCGTCCGTGCCGGCCAGCAGCGAGCCGATCATCGCAGCACTTGCGCCGGCGGCCAGTGCCTTGGCGAGATCGCCCGAATATTTGATACCGCCATCGGCAATGACCGAAACGCCGGATTTCTGCGCCGTCTCGACCGCCGACATGATCGCCGAGAGCTGCGGCACGCCGACGCCGGCGACGATGCGGGTAGTGCAGATGGAGCCTGGTCCGATGCCGACCTTGACCGCGTCGGCGCCGGCATCGATCAGCGCCAAGGTGCCTTCCGCGGTGGCGACGTTGCCGGCCAGGATGCGAACCGAGTTGGACAGCTTCTTGGCCCGCGTCACCGCATCCAGAACGCGCTGCGAATGACCGTGCGCGGTGTCGATCACCAGAAGGTCGACACCGGCGTCGATGAGGCGCTCGGCCCGTTCGAAACCGTCATCGCCGACGCTGGTGGCGGCGGCGGCGCGCAAGCGCCCCTGAGCATCCTTGGTGGCGTGCGGGTTGAGCTGCGACTTCTCGATGTCCTTGACCGTGATCAGCCCGACGCAATTGCCGTCCCGATCGACCACAACAAGCTTCTCGATGCGGTGCTGATGGAGCAGCCGCTTGGCCTCGTCCTGATCGACGTTCTCCTTGACCGTGATCAGGTTCTCGCGGGTCATCAGCTCATAGACCTTTTGCGCCGGATCGGACGCGAAGCGGACGTCGCGGTTGGTCAGGATGCCGACGAGCCGGCCGACCGTGTGGCCGCCGGTGCCGCCGTTCTCGACCACCGGAATGCCCGAAATGCTGTAGGTGCGCATCAGACCCAGCGCATCGGCAAGCGTCGCCTCGGGGCCGATGGTGACCGGGTTGACCACCATGCCGGACTCGAACTTCTTCACCTGCCGCACCTGCTCGGCCTGTTCGGCCGGCGAGAAATTGCGGTGGATGACGCCAATGCCGCCGGCCTGGGCCATGGCGATGGCGAGCCGCGCCTCGGTAACCGTGTCCATGGCGGCCGACAGGATCGGCACGTTGAGGTCGATGTCGCCGGCGATGCGGGTGCGGATGTCGGTCTCGCCGGGCATGACCTCCGAATGACCCGGCTGCAGCAGCACGTCGTCAAAGGTCAGCGCCAATGCGCCGGTGGACGTCTCGATGATTTTTGCCATGGCCAGCCCTCGGAATGCAGGAAAGGCGCTCGCCCTGATGGACAGCGCCGACTCGTCTTCTTCCCTTTCAGGATTGGCGCTGGCTCGTAACACGTCCCGTGGCCGTTGAAAAGCCGATGGTTGTGTAGTGGCGAAGCTGCATTTTGCCCCAGGGGCTGCGAGACTTGCGGTCGCACAAACGTGACAGCAAATTAATGCGACATCCGGGCCAAGCCATGATAACCGCCCTACCTGTCGGTTGGCCCCCAAGGCCGGCAAGCAATCGCGACGCACATTTCAAGGCCGGATCCATCGTGAACCGCACCATTCCGCTTATCCTGGCGGTCGCTCTATTCATGGAAAACATGGATTCGACCGTCATTGCGACATCGTTGCCGGCGATCGCCATCGACATCCACACCAGCCCGATCGCGCTCAAGCTGGCGCTGACCGCCTACCTGGTATCGCTGGCGATCTTCATTCCGATAAGCGGCTGGATGGCCGACCGCTTCGGCGCCAAGAATGTCTTCCGCGCCGCGATCGCCGTGTTCATCGTCGGTTCGGTCGCTTGCGCGATGTCCAATTCGTTGCCGGCTTTCGTGGTGTCACGCTTCCTGCAAGGCATTGGCGGCGCCATGATGACACCGGTCGGACGCCTGGTACTGGTACGCGCGACGCCGAAAAGCGAACTCGTCGCCGCCATGTCGTGGCTGACTGTCCCGGCTCTGGTCGGCCCCCTGGTCGGCCCGCCGGTCGGCGGCTTCATCACGACCTATTTCTCCTGGCACTGGATTTTTCTGATCAATGTGCCGATCGGGCTGATCGGCATCTGGCTGGCCACGCGTTTCCTGCCGAAGACCGACGCCGCGCAGACGCCGCCGCTCGATCTCATCGGTTTCGTGCTGAGCGGGCTGGCGGCATCGGGCATCGTGTTCGGCCTGTCGGTGGTCAGCCTGCCGGCTCTGCCGCCAGTTGCCGGCTTTATCACCGTTGCCGTCGGGCTGGCATCGGCGGTGCTTTACCTGCTGCACGCGCGCCGCGCCAAGAATCCGCTGCTGGCGCTCGAGCTGTTTCGCAATCGGGTGTTCCGCTCGTCGGTGCTCGGCGGCGGATTGTTCCGCATCGGCATTGGTGCCGTACCTTTCCTGTTGCCGCTGATGTTCCAGATCGGTTTCGGGCTGACGCCGTTCCAGTCCGGCATGATCACCTTCGTCTCGGCAATCGGCGCCATAGGCATGAAATTCGTCACCGCCCTGATCTTCAGGGTCGCCGGCTTCCGCCGGGTGCTGATTTCAGGCTCGCTCATCGCTGCCACGTCCATCGCCATCAACGGCCTGTTCACACCCGACACGCCATATGGGCTGATCCTCGCCATGCTGCTCGCCGGGGGCTTTATCCGCTCGATGTTCTTCACCGGCATCAATGCGCTTGCCTACGCCGAGATTTCGGCCGCCGACACCAGCAAGGCGACGCCGATCACCGCGGTGTTCCAGCAGTTGGCGATCGCGCTCGGTGTGGCGCTGGCCGGCGGCATCCTGGAAGTGTCGACCAAGATCCATGGCGGCCCGCTGACGCTGAGCGACTTCCACACCGCCTTCTTCATCGTGGCGGCGGTGTCGGCGGCAGCCTCGCTGTCGTTCATGCGGCTGGCGCCGGACGCCGGCAATGCCGTGTCGGGACATGGCCGGCTGACACCGCCGAAAACGCTGGAGCCGGTGAGCCCTCCGGGGAGTTGAGGAGTGGCGCCCTCCAGCGCCGGCGGAACGGCACCCCCCTCTGGCCTGCCGGCCATCCCCCCTCAAGGAGGGAGATTGGCAGCTTCGGCACTGCACTCACTCTTCACGGTCGAAGGTTTGCGAAGGTCGCGATGACATCCGATCTCCCCCCTTGAGGGGGAGATGTCCGGCAGGACAGAGGGGGGTGCGAAGGATCGCTACAGAGCGATTTTTACGCTGTGCCGTTTCCGCCCTTGAAATCCTTCGCCAGCAAATACAGCTCCACCGATTCGTCGCGCGAGGCCGGCGGCTTGACGTGATGGACCGAGCGGAAATTCCGTTTCAGCCTGGCCAGCAATTCGTTCTCGGCGCCGCCCTGAAACGTCTTGGCGAGGAAATGTCCGCCCGGCTTCAATACCGACAGCGCGAAATCGGCCGCCACCTCGCAAAGATGCATGGTGCGAATGTGGTCGGTCCGTTTGTGGCCGGTGGTCGGTGCGGCCATGTCGGAGAGCACGATGTCGGGCTGGCCGCCCAGCGTCTCGGCCAGCTTTTCGGGTGCCTGCGGATCGAGGAAATCCATCAGCAGCACCGGCGCGCCCGGCACCGCGTCCATCTCGAGGTAATCGATGCCGACGACGTTCGGGTGTTCCGCGGTAGACTTCGTACGCGCGGCGGCGACCTGGCACCAGCCGCCGGGTGCCGCACCAAGGTCTATCACCTTCATGCCTGGCTTGAGCAGATGGTGCTTGTCGTCGATCTCGATCAGCTTGTAGGCGGCGCGCGAACGATAGCCGTCGGCCTTCGAACGCTGGACATAGGGATCGTTGATATGGCGCTGCAGCCAGCGGCGCGACGATTCCTTCAGGCCGCTTTTCTTCTTGATCTTCGTCTTCAGCACGCGAATGCCGGCAGAGCTCGGTCGTTCCGGTTTCTTGGTCATTGCCGGCCTCGCCGCCAGACGCCGTCATCGGCCATCAATTCGCTCAATATGCCCTCGCGCAGGCCGCGGTCGGCGACACGCAGCCGCTCCGACGGCCAGACGGCACGGATCGCCTCCAGTATGGCGCAGCCGGCCAGAACCAGGTCGGCGCGGTCGGCGCCGATGCAAGGGTTGGCGACGCGCTGCTGGAAATCCCAGCCGACCAGTTTTTCGACCATGCGGTCGACGCTGTCGCGATCCATCCACAGCCCGTCGACGCGGCGGCGGTCATAGCGTTCGAGGTCGAGATGAACGCCGGCCAGTGTCGTCACAGTGCCCGATGTGCCGAGCAAATGGAATTTCGGGCTGGCCAGGAGGTGGCTCAGCCGGTCACGCCCGTCGAAGGCGCGCAGCCGCATTGCGACATCCTCGACCATGGCGCCAAAGATCTCGCGTGTCACCGTGCGGCCGCCAAAACGCTCGGCCAGCGAGACGACGCCGACCGGCAGCGACGTCCACGAGACGATGTGGTTGGCGAGCCTTGGCGAGCGGTGGCCGGTGAGGTCGATCAGCGCGATTTCGGACGAGCCGCCGCCGATGTCGAACAGCACGACGCCTTGCGTGTCGCTCTCGACCAGCGAACCGCAGCCCGACACCGCCAGCCGAGCCTCGGTCTGGCGGTCGATGATCTCGAGCTTCAGGCCGGCCTCGCGCTCGACGCGCTCGAGGAACTCGACGCCGTTGGCGGCGGTTCGGCAGGCCTCGGTGGCGATCAGCCTGGCCTTCCTGACCTTGCGGTTGCGCAATTTGTCACCGCAGATCTTCAGCGCCTCGACCGCGCGGTCCATTGCGGCGTCGCCAAGCCGGCCATTGGCGGTAAGGCCCTCGCCCAGCCTGACGATGCGCGAGAACGCATCGATGACGCGGAACTGGCCATGACGCGTCGGCACCGCGACCAGCAGACGGCAATTGTTGGTGCCGAGGTCGAGCGCGGCAAAGACCGGTAATTCCTGCAGCAGCGGCGGTGTGCGGGCACCTTGCCCCGGCCTTGGCGAGGCTGGAGGCAATTGCGCGATCGAAGCCGATTGCGCGATCGAGGACTGGGGCGCGATCGAAGCCGCTGGCTGGGGCGGGCGAGCGGCCGGGGCCTCGCCGGCGGCGGGCAGCGAAGTGCCTGTTATCACCGGACGAGCCTCGTCGCGTGCGAAAACCTTGCGCCCGCGCCGCCGCTTGCGCCGCTTCTTGGGTTTGCCGTTCTGATGCGAGCCGTTCTGGCCCTTGTGGTCGTGGGACGTGTCGCCAGCCTGTGCGTTACCCGACCGGGGTTGCACCTGACGGCCGTAGCGTCCGGCGGATGGGGTTGCCTGGCCGGACGGCGTCGGCGAACCCCTGGACACGCCCACTTCCAGCGCGCCAGCGCCGGCTTCGTGGTCTTCCACTGTCGTTCCTTCCGGCGCCGCGCGAACCGGAGACCGGACGCAGCAGGCGCTTTTACATGTTCAAGTTGCCGCCAGACTATCAGCGCACGGCCGGATCACCAAGAGTGCTCGCGGCGAATTTTGCCGGCGGCGTGAAGGCGGCGACGTCGGTGAGCCCTTGTCCCCTTGGGAGAAGGGAAGGCGCGAGCGCCACAACGCGCCTTCCCGGTTGAATAGCCGGCTTCAATGAGGCATTTCTGAAATGGAGGGTAAATCATTCGGCAACGCGGGCGGTTTGCCTGCTGCGAACCGGAAAACGGTACGGGCTGCAACGCATGATCGTCATGCCATGAACTGGAGGCGGTATTTCTGGCCCGTCGTCGGCATCGCCGCGGTGGTGTTCTCGCTGTGGCTGCTGCTGCACGAATTGCGCGGCATCTCGCTCGACGATGTCTGGGCCGGCATTGTCGCCATTCCGGCGCGCGGCTGGGTGCTGGCGGCGCTGAGTTCGGTCATCGCCTATGCCTCGCTCGCCGGTTACGACCACATCGCGCTGCTGCACATCGGCAAGAAAGTATCGTGGCTGTTCGTCACCTTCTGCTCGTTCACCACCTATGCGCTGTCGCACAATATCGGCGGCTCGGTGTTTTCTGGTGCGGTGATCCGCTACCGCGCCTACGGCACCAAAGGCCTGACCGGCCAGGATGTCGGCATTCTGGTGGCGATCTGCTGGATCACCTTCGTGCTGTCGACGCTGTTCGTCTCCGGCATCGTGCTGCTGCTCGAGCCCGAGGTGATCGACCGGTTTTCCGGCATACCGCATCATCGGCTGTCGCAAGCAGCAGGGCTCGCCATGCTGCTCGTGGTGGCGGCCTATGTCTTCGGCAGCTGGCTGCATCTGAGGCCGCTGAGGATCGGCAGCTTTCAGCTGCATTATCCGGCGCTGCCGATCGTGGCGCGGCAACTGCTGGTCGGCCCGATCGAGCTCCTGGCGGCGGCGGCGATCATCTTCTTTGCCCTGCCCGCCACCGGCAATCCCGGCTATTTCATCGTGCTCGGCGTGTTCCTGGTGTCGTTCTCGATCGCGCAGATCTCGCATGCGCCGGGCGGGCTCGGCGTATTCGAGGTGGTGTTCCTCGCCGGCTTGTCGCACATGGACCAGGTCGGCGTACTGGCGGCGCTGCTGGTGTTCCGGCTGTTCTACCTGATCATCCCGCTGCTGATCGCACTCGGCGTGGTGCTGTTCTTCGAGCACTCGCAATATAGCCGCAGCGAGAGTTGAAGCGCCGGAAGCCGACGATTGAACCCCAACACAGGGTTGACTATTTTCCGGCGGCGGCTACAAGGGCCGCGCGGCTGCCTGGCGGCCCACCCTGCGCGACAAGCGCCTGCTGGGGAATAGGTTAACGGTAGACCCACGGACTCTGACTCCGTTAGTCCTGGTTCGAATCCAGGTTCCCCAGCCAGTTGATTCTCTTTCAATAACGTAGACACGATTTTGCCCGACACTTGTGTAGGGCGATGCTTGCGTCTGCGGTGATCTTGCGCGATGCTTCCCTTTGCCTGGGGAGGGCTGGGGATGAAATATAGAAAGTTGGCCGTTTTTGCGGCCGCATTTGCCCTTGCCGGCTGTCAATATAAAGCCGAGCCAATGCCAATCGCCGCTTATAACGTTTATTCGAGCTACGGCGAAAAGCTCCCTGGAAAATATCTGCTGTTTATAGACTCCACCGCGCTAAATAGATCGATCAAGCCTTCGGATCTAAATTGCGCCGCTCACAGTTACCCGATCGATATGCGAAGCGGTTTCTCCGGATCTGTCCGCAAGACGCTGGAATCCCTCGTCACAGAACTCGAGATCGTGGATCAGCCAGTCGATGCCGCTGGCCTCGCGGAGCGTAAGAGCCGTGGGATGATTATGGTCAAAGGCGAAGAGATGAATGCCCGACTGCGGGTTGTACCAGGTTTTTGGTCTGCCGGCATAGAAACCGATGTTGACTTGGTTGCCTCGATAACTGTTGACGGTCGAAAAGGTCGATTGCTCGGTTCAACTGTGGAAGGTCAGGGAAATGCACAAGGCGATGCAGGTGTCCTCTGCGAGGGCGGCGCTAAATCGCTAACCGATTCCGCGGAAAAGGCACTGAAACAAGCGGTGGGCCGCCTCGGCGAAGCCCTGACCAATTCGGAACGGGTTCGTAACGGCGTTTGAAGGAAAATAGATTCGCTCGCTTGCATCTGTTCCCCGGAATAGCGCTGATCAACGAACCCTTGCCAGCGTTCCCGGTCTGCCGCATCCCCGGCACTGTACGGGCGAGCCAAAGTGTTTTCACGTCCGAAGACTATAAGTTCCGCAAGAACTGCTCATCGAGTATTGCCGCGTCGCCGATGTCGCGGGTTTCGATGCACCTGTGGGCCGAGAGCATCGCCGGGCAAATCGGCAAAGCCGCGAAACCCGGAAAACGAGGCAGGCGAAAAGAAATTAGTGCGCCGTCACCGTAATTCCTAAAACCTCTCCGGCAACCTTCTACTCCCCGACAATGGACGTCGGCGGGCGTGCCGAGGTTATCGGATCGGCATGACGAAGGACGATCCTCCACGCGCCTTCCTCGCGCCGGAATATGGTGGTGACTCGAAGCGCAATCGGCACCAGTTTGTTGCCACCACCGACCTTGGATTGGAACCGCTCGACCTCGATGATGTATCCCAAGTCGGCTGTCGCATACTCCGAGATGCGCTCAAAGCCGATGGCCTTGCCGTGCCGGTAATTGGTGGCGGCCCGTTCCATGGTCTCAGCGGCCTTTCTCCATCCCTTCGCCGGCGGGCCAAAGGGATTGGCGATAATGACGTCGTCCTGTCGCGAGTAGAGGTTTTTCAAGGGCTCAGGATCGCCCTTTACGAAGGCGTCCAGAGCCAGATGATCCTGCTCGATAAATTTCGTCAGGTCGGAGGCTAACATCTTAATATCGCCACATGACTAAAAAGAGAACTCTATCAAGCACTTCATCCGCCCTTCGCCTTGCCACAGGCGTTCGGGCCGGTGTCCGGAGTATAGATCAGAATTACGGTGAGTGCACTTTTTACCATGCCGCCGCCCCGGCGCATGATGCACCTTGCCGGCGTTCCCGGTCTGCCGCATCCCCGGCACCGTGCGGGCGAGCCAAAGTGTTTTCACGTCCTAAAGTCTTCCACAAGAACTGCTCATGGAATATTGCCGCATCGCCGATGTCGCGGTTTTCAATGCGCCCCTGGGGCCGAGAGCTTGCCGGGCAAATCGGCAAAGCCATGAATCCCGAAAACGATGCAGGCGGCGAAAAAGAAAAAGTGCACTGTCGCCGTAATTTTCAGCCATCTTCAATTGGCCAAAGAAACAATTGACCTATGAAGACCCGACCTAGGCGAGAACTCTCGATCCGCATAGATGGTTCCTGGGGCACAATCGAACTCTTTTGGCCCAGCGGCCCAGAAACTCGAAGGCCGCCGTGTGGCAGCCTTCGGTTTGGGCCGACTGCGTGAGTTATGATATTCAATCGGCGCCTTCTATTTCCATGGCCTTATCAAGACGGTCTACTTTTTGGGTCTCTGTAAATGATGATCTTGCATCGATGACCCAATTTGCCGGATTGCCTGGCAGATTCAAGCAATAACCGACGACCCGCTGACTGATAATTGCGCTAGTAAGTATTCGATATTCGTGACTATTCCCACATCTAGCCCCTCCTGGGCCACAATCGAGAATTGTGTAACTTCCGCGAATTTGCCTATTATTTTGGCATTTCTATATCCTCTCTTTACCTGGTTAACAATACATCAGAACTGCAAATCTTTGTTTACGTCAATACGCAAGTATAGCTACACATATAGTACTATATTTTTTTATGAATTGCGGTAATCGTCTTAGTATATGTTTTATTGGTGCATATACGAGGAGCAATGCTCCTCGTATTGTCGAAATTTCTCCCAATTTTTAAGGACTGCTATGCAGATGCGCGCGACCTGTTATTGCTTTTGATCAAGGGCAATTGGATACCTCTCCGAACCAGCAGCGAATCCTCAATCCCCAGGATCTTCCGCACACTCGCCAGAGCCGCCTCGTTCACATCGATATATGCGACGATGTACCATTCGCCGTTTTCTTCCCGCGCCATGCCCATCGGCTCGGCCCGCCACTTCAGCGCGCCATGGTGCGGCATGAAGTAGGTTTCCTGTATGCCGCCGACGGCGCTGAGGCCTTCGTCGAGAGCGTATTCCATTACCGCACAGCACAGCTGCGTCAGCGTGCCCCGCAACCCGGTTGAGCGTTTGTCGGGGACGACGAATGTGCGGGTCCATTCGGCCCAATCGGGGCGCCTCGGGACGCCCGATTTTTCACACATGTGAGAAAAAACCTCCGAGACCATGTGCGGCTCGCTCGTTGGGATCAATCGAGCCGAGGTCACCACGCGACCATCTTCAATACCAAGCAGGTAAGTCGCCGCGTCGGTATCGAATTGGTCTAGCTCGCGACCGTCCGGGCTCGGAGGGCGCCAATGTTTCTGGTGCACGAAGAAGTCGTGCCGCCGGCGCAGAAACTCGTCGAATTCGTTTTCATAGAGATGCTTGTTATGCGCATTGACTACGTGGGCCGTTATCATGGCGCGATCCCCCGATCGTTCTCGCAGGGATACTCGCAGTCGCGCTAATATACGTCACCTGTCCGATGGGACAGTTGACGCGTTTAGGGATGGATTAGGCGCCGGCGCACCGCCTCGACGACCGCTTGCGTGGTCGTTGCGACGCCAAAAGCCTCGCGAGCGCGCGTTGAGTGCCATTTGACCGTACGCTCGGTAAGGCCGAGGATCTGCGAGGTTTCCGATGAGGTCTTGCCGGCCGCGGCCCACAAGAGCACTTCTTTTTCGCGGTCGGTCAGCAGGCCTTCATCATCGTCATTGTCATTCGACAACGCCTGGATCGACATGCCGGCGTAGACCGCCATGGTCACCAGTTGCACCTGATGGCGCGGCGACAGCGTGCAGGACTTCATGGAAGACGCAAACGACAGCACGGATTGCCAATGATGAACGCTGAGCATCGGCACGGCGAAGCCGCTCCAGATGCCAAACTCCGTCGCCTCGCCGGCGACGCGTCGTGAGCCCTCCGTATCCGACCACTTTGCCGGGACTTCGGACCAGAGGAATGGCTTCAAAGTCTTTGCCGAATAGATGCAAACACCATCAGCCGCGGCATGCTCGGCCTCGACATAGCGCTCGAACCAGCCGGCCGGCCAGCCATTCAGTTCAACCATCGGTGCAAGCTTCTGCCCGCCAAGCGGCACGCCGCTCAGGATAAGGTGCTCGAAGCCGAGATTCCTCACGGTCTCGAGAAGGTCGCCCAGCAGCGGCCCGGTAGCCGTGTGCTTCCTGCAGCGTTCGACAAAGTCGAACACGTCTGAATCGATCATGACAGAGACCCCCGTCTCCACGCCGGAAAGCAGGTATACCTCAATTTAGCAACTTCGAATATCCCAATAAGCGCGTCGGCCACCCAGGACGCCGTAACCAAAATCGGCTAAATCAGCCAGAGTTTGATCAGCGAAGCGGGACCCCCAAGCATGATGCGAGCATTGCCAGAACGAAACGAGCCGTTCCGGGCCGGCGAAACCGCGCTGCTGCTGGTCGACATGCAGCGCGTCTGGCTGGAGCCCGGTGCTGATCCGGCGCATCCGGAGCGCGGTCCCGATCACTATTTCTACCGGCAGACGGCGTCGCAAACGATTCCCAACCAGGAACGCCTGCTGGCGGCGGCGCGGGCCAACGGCGTCGAGGTGATCCACACCATCATCCAAAGCCTGACCGAGGACGGCCGCGACCGTTCGCTCGACCACAAGCTGACGCCGATCCATATCGCGCCGAGCCGGCCGGAGGGGCTGCCGGTGCCGTCGCTGGCGCCGGTCGGCGACGAGATCATGCTGCCGAAGACGTCGTCGGGCGTCTTCAACTCGACCAACATCGATTATGTCCTGAAAAACCTCGGCGTGCGTTACCTGATCGTCGCCGGCATCATGACCGACCAGTGCGTCGACATGGCGGTGCGCGACGCCGCCGATCGCGGCTACCTCGTCACCTGCGTATCGGACGCTTGCGCCGCCGCCTCGCAGGAGCGCCATGATGGCGCGCTAAAAGCCTTCGGTGGCTATTGCTGGGTCACTGATACCGCCACCATCGCTGCCCGTTTCGAAGCATTGGGAAAAGCTGCATGACCGTCGAACCGCTGGTTGCCGTCGTCACCACCGATCTGTCGGCGATCACGCGCGGCCGCTCGGTCGTCGAAAGCAAGCTGCAGAAGATCGCCGCGACCGGCGTCGGCTGGCTGCAGGCCAATCTGTCGCTGACGCCGTTCAACTCCATCGTCGATCCCAATCCCTGGGGCTCGTCAGGCGATGTGCGGCTCGTTCCCGATCTCAACGCGCGGTTCCGCACGGCGCTGACCGGATCGGCGACGCCTTTCGACATGGTCGCCGGTAACATCGTCGAACTCGACGGCAGCCCGTGGGTCGGCTGTACGCGGACCATGCTCAAGGATGCGCTGGCGGAGTTGAAGGCAGCGGCCGGGCTTTCCGTCATCGCCGCCTTCGAGCATGAATTCCATATCGAGGGCGACTTTGGGCCGGCTCATTCGATGTCGTTGGCCGCACTGCGCCGCGCCGATCCGTTTGCTGCCAATCTGATGGCGGCGCTGGAGGAAGCCGGCGTCGCGCCCGAAGTGGTGATCGCCGAATTCGGCACCGACCAGTTCGAGGTGACATGCGAGCCAACCGATGCGCTTGCCGCGGCCGATCGCGCCGTCGCCATCCGCGAGATCACGCGCGAAGTCGCGCGATGTGCCGGCTGGCGGGCGAGCTTCGCGCCCAAGATCGCGCCGGATGCCGTCGGCAACGGCGTCCACATCCATTTCAGTTTCGTCGAAGAGGCCGGCAAACCGGCGACCTACGACCCGGCCCAGCCGGGCGGCCTTTCCAGCCGTGCCGCTTCGTTCTGTGCCGGCGTGCTGCGCCATCTGCCCGCGATCACCGCCATGACGGCGGCGAGTGTGTCGTCCTACTACCGGCTGAAGCCGCATAGCTGGAGTTCGTCCTATACCTGGCTTGCCGATCGCGACCGCGAGGCGAGCCTGCGCATCTGCCCGACGGTGACGATCGGCGGGCGCGATCCGGCGCGGCAGTACAATGTCGAATACCGGGCAGCCGACGCCACCGGCAATCCCTATTTGTCGCTGGCGGCGATTGTGCGCGCCGGGCTGGAGGGGCTGAAGGCCGAGTTGCCGGCACCACCGCTGGTCACCGGCGACCCGACGCAGATGAGCGTTGCCGAGCGCAAGAAGCTTGGCCTCGTGCGGCTGCCGGAAACGCTGCCGGCGGCACTCGAGGCGCTCGTCGCCGACAAGACCGTCACCGGATGGTTCGCGCCGGTGTTCGTCGAGACCTTTGTCGGCCTCAAGCGGCATGAGACCGAGCGCCTCGCCGGTCTGGACCCAGTGGCGGTCTGCGATCTCTACCGGATGCTGTATTGATGGCTGAGCCGCTTGCCAGCGCCATCCTACCGGAAGGTTGGCCACCCGCCGTCGACGCAATCAACGAAACGGGGCGTTCCGATATCGTTCTGATATGCGAGCATGCGTCCAATCATATCCCGACCGAGTATGCGCGACTCGGTCTCGACAGCAGCCATTTGCAGCGCCATATCGCCTGGGACATCGGCGCCGCCGAAGTGACCCGCACCCTGTCGAGGGTGCTCGATGCTCCGGCTTTCCTCAGCTCCTATTCGCGGCTTTTGATCGATCTCAACCGGCCGCTTGGTTCCAGCGGCAGCATTCCGGTGCTATCGGAGGACACGGACATCCCCGGCAATGTCGGCCTCGATCCGGAGGAGCGAAGCCGGCGTGCCGAAGTCATGTTCGCGCCGTTTCATGACCGCGTGGCCGCCCATCTCGACGACCGGGCGAGGCAGGGCAGACCGACGCGGATCGCGACGATCCACTCCTTCACGCCGGTATTCCTCGGCATTGCGCGGCCCTGGCACGCCGGCGTGCTTTACGATCGGGCAGTCGATTTCGGCCAGGCAGTGCTTGCCGGCCTGCGCGCCGACAGTGCGCTCAACGCCGCGGCAAACGAGCCCTACGTGATCAGCCCTGACGGCGACTATGCCATACCCGTCCATGGCGACGATCGCGGCATTCCCGCGGTCCTCATCGAGATCAGGCAGGACCTGCTGGCGGGCCGCACCGGCATCGAGGAATGGGCGAAGCGGCTGGCCACAGCGTTACCGGCGCAGACACAGGCTTTGTGAACAAGCTCGGCTCAGTAGCGCAACGCGAGAGCCGAGCCGTCGGTGAAAAGCCTCCACCCGTCCTCAGGAGAAGATTTCCGCCAAGTCTTCGACGCTGGTGCCTTCCTTGACTTGCCGCAATTCGACATAGCTGACCGCTGCGGCGATCGACAATACGACTTGCTCGGCTGCGCCCCGCAAGGCGTCCAGGAAGAACCCGAGCGTAATGCCTAAGGAAGATAGGACGCGGTCCGACGCAAAATTGATTGCGACCGAAGCCACGAATAGTGGAAACCAGAGACCGAGCAGACGCCAGCGGCTCCCCTTGGAAAGATCGCGGCTGCGGCCCAAACTCGCGAATACTCCCAAACGTTCCTGTATCAGAACCGGTATCGCTACAACCCAGAGAACCAACCACAACAATCCCGGAACGATGAGCAGCACGAGGCCGACTGTGAAGCCGATGTTGACAATCAGCGAAATGCCGATTGCCGGCAGCAGGAGCGCCAAAGCTGTCCCCATACAATCTCGCATCGACGGCCGCTTGCCGCTCAAATCCTCGATCGCAGCGCGCGTCAGCACCGCCTCCAGGAAAGCCATAAGGACCACATAGCCGATCGCGCCAACGACCGTGAGCACGAGCCGTTGAACCGAGAATTCCGCAACGCCATGCTCGATATTCGTAACGGATTTCCAGAACCAGAGCGCAAACACGAATCTGGGCAAGGTGTAGAAAATCAGGGCAAGCCCGAGGCAGAGCGCGAGATTGCGCCCGATGACCACAAAGCTGGCGCCGAAAACCCTGCCGATACGAAATGTGTTGGGCTGGTCCAGCGTTATTGACGCCACGATATTACCTATCCAGTCCAGGCCGATCCTGACGCGATGAAGACAGCAAATCCCTTGCCGCTACGAGAAGATTTCCGCCAAGTCTTCGACGCTGGTGCCTTCCTTGACCTGGCGCAGCTCGACATAGCTGACTGCCGGCGCGATCGACGTCACAATGGATACGATCGCTGTCACCAGGGCGCCAAGAAATATGCCGGTGGTTAGGCCAAAGACCATGATCGCACGGCTGAGCACGGCCTGGATCAGCACCACAGCTATGAACAGGACAATCCAGAATCCGAACAGAGCCCAGCGGCTTCCTTTGGTAAGTTCCCGGCTGCGCTTCATGCTGCCGAAGACCCCCAGTCTTTCCTGAACCAAAACAGGCACAGCGACAGACCAACGAAGCCACAATATGATGCCGGGAACGAGCAGAAGCATCGCGCCGGCGGCGGCGCCGAGGCTCACCAGCACCGCGATGCCTATCACCGGCAGCAGGAGGGAGATTGCCGTCTTGAGGCAATCGCCAATCAATGGTCGCTTGCCGTTCAGATCCTCGATCGCAGCACGCACCAGCGCCGCCTGCAGGATTGCCGACAGTGTCATGGAAACCAACACGCCAGCGATCGTGGCAGTGATTCGTTGGACTGAGAACTCCGGAACGCCAGCCTCGACGTTGGTCGCCCATTTCCAAATCCAAAGCTGGTAAAGAAGCGTAGGCAAGCCTGAGAACAGCATGGCCAATCCGAGGCAAAGCACCGGATTGCGGCTGATGACAGCGAAGCTGTCGTTGAAAACCCTGCCGATGCGAAATTTGTTCGGCCGTTCCAGTGTCACTGATGTCACGATACGTCCCCCTGCCTCGCCGCCGCATGTGGCTGGCGGCCCCGCTGGTAAATCTGCCAAGATTGACGGTCGCCGTCCAGCCCACTTGCAATTGTTCCGCTGCATTGTCAGTGTCGGCAGGGAACCACAGGTTGCAGGGGAGCGGGTGGCGTTGGCACAGCCAGGCACAGCGGAAGCCGAACGGCTGACCAATCTGCACAAGCAGTTGATCGCCGATGAGTCGATCCAGTTCGACCTGCCGGCCTATGTGCCGCCGAAGCCGCCCGAGTGGCTGAAGCCGCTGCAGGATTTTTTGTCGTGGCTCAGTCCCTACATGATCTATCTGTTCTGGGGGGCGGTGATATCGGGCGTCGCAATCATCCTGCTTTTGGTCTTCCTCGAGGTGAAAGGCATCGCGTGGCGGCTGCCATGGCAGCGCGCGCGGCCCGAAGTCGAAGACGAAGAAACCTGGCGCCCAGACGCCGGCGCCGCGCAGATCCTGTTGTCGCAAGCGGATGCGCTGGCCGCACGCGGCGACTATGACGAGGCGGTTCACCTTTTGCTTCGGCGCAGCGTCGCCGATATTGCCGGCCGGCTGCCGGACTTCCTGCGCCCGTCGCTCACCGCGCGCGACATCGCCAATGCCCCTTCCCTGCCGGGAAGGGCGCGCCATGCGTTTACCGAGATCGCCCGCATTGTCGAGGCGGCGCTGTTCGCGCGCCGGCCGGTCGGCGCGGCAGGCTGGCGGCAGGCGCGCGGCGCCTATGAACGTTTCGCCTTCCGGGATGCCTGGACGTGAGTGCACCGGCGGTCGAGGCACAGGAGCCGTTCAATCGAAAGACACTGTTTTGGGGGATTTTCGCCAGCCTCCTTGCGGCAGCCGGTTTCTTCCTGCTGTCCACCTATGCTCCCGATTTCCGGCAACCCGGCAATGGCGGCGCCACGCCGCTGTCGAAAAGCGGCGTCGGCTACGCCGGCCTGGCGGAATGGCTGCGGCTCACCGGCGAAGCGCCCTTGATGGCGCGGACCGAAGACGATCTTGCCAGAGATATACTGCTGATCGTCACCATCTCGCCCGACAGCGATCCGGAGGCGCTCGACCACATCCTCAATCTTCGCCAGGACCAGAACACGCTCTTCGTGCTGCCCAAATGGCAGATCCTGCCGCTGCAGGGGCATGAAGGCTGGAACATGAAATTCGGGCGATTGCCCGGTTCGGTGGTGAACGAATGGCTTGGCCGCATCGCCGATGCGAAGATCGGTGCCGGCCAGAGCACGGCAAAGCAACTCGACATCGAAGGCAACATGGTTGCCGCACCCGAAGAATTGCAGTGGGTGGCCGACAAGTACCCTCTCATCGCAGCCGGCAATGACAAGGCTGTGCTTACCGAACTAGACGACAAGCCGTTCTATATCCTGACTGACCCCGACCTGATCAACAACGCCGCCCTCAAGGATCCCGAAAAGGCAGCAGCCGCGCTCGGGCTGATTGCCTTGCTCCAGCCCGACGACGGCCCGGTGATGTTCGATCTGACGCTGCACGGCGCGGGGCGGAAGTATGATCTGGCCAAGCTTCTGGTCGAGCCGCCGTTCCTGGCGCTGACACTGACGATCCTGATCGCTGCGGCGCTGGCGTTCCTGCATGGCCTTGGCCGGTTCGGCCCGCCGCGTATCGACCAGCGCGCGATCGCCTTCGGCAAGCGTGCGCTGGTCGATACGACGGCGATGCTCATGCGGCGTGCCGGCCGGCTGGACGAACTGGGAGGCCGCTATGCGGCCTTGATGCGGGTGCGCGCCGGCGCGCTGCTCGGCGCACCGCAAGGGTTGCAAGGCAAAGCGCTCGACCACTGGCTCGACGCTCGCGATAAGGAGCAAGCTGGCGGCTTCACGACGCGCTCGCAAGCGGCCGGCGAGGCGAAGAATCTGACGCAGATGCAACAGGCAGCAGAACGGCTGCATGACTGGACGGCAAGGAGGCTCGGTGAACGTCGATGATGTGAAGGCCCTGGCGACACGGATCAGGGAAGAAGTGGCCAAGGCGATCACCGGGCAGCACGATACGGTCGACCTGATGCTGACCGCCTTGTTTGCGGGCGGGCATATCCTGCTGGAAGGTCCTCCGGGCACGGCCAAGACAATGACGGCGCGCTGCTTCGCCCAGGCGCTTGGGATCGCCTACGGGCGGATCCAGTTCACGCCGGACCTGATGCCCGGCGATATCGTCGGGTCGAACATCTACAGCTTCCAGACCGGGCAGTTCACGCTGACGCGCGGCCCGATCTTCTGCGATCTCCTGCTTGCCGACGAAATCAACCGCACGCCGCCCAAGACGCAGGCCGCACTGCTCGAGGCGATGCAGGAGCATGCGGTCACCTTCGACGGCACCACGCATTCGCTCGGCCGCAATTTCATGGTCGTCGCGACCCAGAATCCGATCGAGCACCAGGGCGTCTATCCGCTGCCGGAGGCGCAGCTCGACCGCTTCCTGTTCAAGCACCGCGTCAGCTATCCCGGCCCCGAGGAAGAACGAGCCATCATCGTCCATCATGGCGGCGGCTCCGCCTCGCACGACATCGCGCAATATGGCATCGAGGCGCAGACGGATCGCGAAACGCTGCAGGAGGCCCTTGAAGTCGTCGGCTCCGTCACCCTTGTCGACGATGTCGTCGGCTACATAGCGGCGCTGGTTCGGGCTACGCGCGAAAATGCCGATCTGGAAGTCGGGGCCAGCCCGCGCGCCGGCGCCATGCTGGCGCGGGCGGCGCGTGCCCGGGCGGCGCTGGACGGACGCGCCTATGTCATCCCCGACGACGTCAAGGCGCTGGCGGTGCCGGCGCTGCGTCATCGCGTCATCCTTTCGCCTGCCGCACAGATCGATGGCCGGCTGGTCGAGCAGATCGTCTCCGACCTGGTCGACCAGACGGAAGCACCACGTTGATCTATCCCAGCGGCCGAGCGGTATGGGCTGCCGCGGCCGGCGCGGTGCCGGCCTTCCTGGTCGCGCTGGCACTGCCGTCGTTCTGGTATCTGGGGTTGCTGTGGAGTTGCCTGCTGCTTGCCTTCCTGGCGGTGGATGCCGCGGCCGGACGCGGGCGGGCATCGCTGAATGCCAGCATCGATGCGCCGCAGCAGGTCGGTGTCGGCGGCGAGTTCAGCGTGCAAATTGCCGCCCGTCATTTGGCGCGGCCGCGCGCCGCGGAGGCCCGCGTCGGCCACGATGTGCGGCTGGCGCCGGTGGACGGCAGCGGCGGGGCCTTGCCAACCGGCGGAGGCGGCTCGCTCGACCTTCGCTTCCAGGCGCTGCGGCGCGGCGTCGCCAGCTTCGACCGTCTCTGGGTGCGCTGGCGCGGGCCGTTCGGGCTGGTCTGGAACCAGGTCGTCCTGCCGGTGGAAAGCAAGGTTGCGGTGCTGCCCGACGTCAGCAGCGCTCGCGGCGAGGCAATCACGCTGCTGCAACATGCGGCGCTTGCCGAAGGCCATGCGCAGCGCCGCGCCGGTCAAGGCCGCGAGTTCGACGCGCTCAAGGATTACCAGCCGGGCATGGGCCGGCGGATGATCGACTGGAAGCGCAGCGCCCGCCACGGCAAGCTGTTGGCGCGCGAGTTCCGCATCGAGGAGAACAACAACATCGTGCTGGCCATCGACAGCGGACGCCTGATGTGCGAACCGGTTGACGGTGTGCCGAAGGTGGACCGGGCGGTGACGGCCGCCCTGCTGTCGGCATTCATCGCGCTGAAGGGCGGTGACATGGTCAGCCTGTTCGGCTTCGATGCAAGGCCGCGCGTTTCGAGCGGCGCGGTGCGCGGCCCCGCCAGCTTTGCGATGATCCAGAAACGGGCCGCCGAGATCGACTACTCCAGCGAGGAGACCAATTTCACACTGGCATTGACGACGCTGGCGGCGCGGCTCGACCGCCGCTCGCTGGTCATCATCTTCACCGATTTCGTCGATCCGATCAGTGCGGAATTGATGCTGCGCACCGTGGGCCGGCTCACCGAACGACATCTCGTGCTGTTCATGATGATGAAGGACACCGAACTGGAGGGTCTGGCCGACCTGCCGCCACGCTCCGGCGAGGATGTTGCCCGCGCGGTCGTTGCCGGAGGGCTCTTGCGCGAAAGGCAGGTCGTCATCGGCCGGCTGCGCCTGCTCGGGGCGCATGTGATCGAAGCCGACCACAACCGGCTCGGTCCGGCGCTGGTCGAGCGCTATCTGCAGTTCAAGCAGGAGGATTTGCTGTGACGGCGCCGGTACGCGGCAATGCGGTGCGCGGCGATGCGGTACGCCAGTCGCTGGCCAGCTTCCGCCGCGAGCGCGAGGCCGATTGGAAGGCATTCGAGGCGCTGCTGGCGCGTGTCGAGAAGCGTGCGCCGCGAACGCTTTCCGAAGAGGAGCTGCTGTCACTGCCGCTGCTCTATCGATCGGCGCTGTCTTCCCTTTCCGTGGCACGGGCGACCTCGCTCGACAACGCGCTGGTCGGCTATCTCGAAGCGCTGTCGCTGCGCGGTTATTTCTATCTCTATGGCGCACGCCGCGGGCTGCGGCAGCGCCTCGCCGATTTCTTCCTGCATGACTGGCCCGAAGCCATTCGCGACCTGTGGCGCGAGACATTGGCGTCGGTCGCGCTGATGGTGATCGGCATTGGTGCAGGCGCCTGGCTGGTGGCATCCGACAAGAGCTGGTTCGACGCGATCATCCCGCCCGGCCTGGCAGGAGGCCGCGGCCCCGACACCTCGGCCGAGCTGCTGCGAGGCATGCTTTATGATGGCGACAATGGCTTTCTCTCAGGCTTTGCCGCCTATCTGTTCACGCACAACGTCCAGGTCGCAATCCTGGCCTTCGCCCTTGGCTTCGCCTTCGCGGTGCCGACGGTGCTGCTGATGCTGTACAACGGCTGCATGATCGGGGCGTTGTTCCAAGTCTACTGGTCCAAGGGGCTTGGCATGGAGCTCGGCGGCTGGCTGGCCATCCACGGCACCACCGAATTGTTCGCGATCTCTTTGGCCGGCGCGGCGGGCATGCGCATCGGCACCAGCATCGCCTCTCCCGGCGAATTGACACGCATGGCGGCAGCGGCTCGCGCCGGACGCATCGCCGCGAACGCCATGGTCGGGGTCTCGGTCATGCTGCTGTTTGCCGGGCTGCTCGAGGGTATTGGCAGGCAGACCATCACCAGCGACGTCACGCGCTACGGCATTGGCGGTGGCATGCTGGTGCTGTGGATCGGTTATTTCTACCTGTTCCGGGCGGTGCGGCATGGCGATCGCTAAACGCGCCGCATTCGCGGCTATACGGCCGCTGATCACGCCCGAAGGCGTCGATCTCCGGATAAAGTTGGCCGACGCCGGCACGCGGGCCTCCGCCTTCCTGCTCGACATCGTGTTCATCGCCGTGGCTGCAATCGTGATCACGATCGTCGCGCTGTTCGGGGTGGGAGGCCTTGGCAGCGAGGGATTTCAGCCGCTCTTCGTCGTCTGGATCATCCTGATCTTCTTTCTGCGCAACGCCTACTTCATCGTTTTCGAAGCGGGCCGGCGCGCGGCTACGCCCGGCAAGCGGATCGTCGGCATCCGGGTCGCGTCGCGCAGCGGAGACGGCCTGTCGATCGACCAGGTCATCGCCCGCAACCTGATGCGCGAGATCGAGGTGTTCCTGCCGCTGTCGATCATCGTTGGACGCAGCGGGACCGACCTCGCCGACACGCTGACGACGGTGTTCGGACTGGTGTGGGCGCTGCTGTTTGCCTTGTTCCCGCTGTTCAATCGAGACCGCATGCGGATCGGCGACCTGTTGGCGGGGACCTGGGTGGTCGAGGCGCCGAAGCGCGCCTTGCTTGAAGACCTGTCGGCACGGCAGGATCCGGCGGCCGGCGCCTTCCGGTTCAGCCACGCCCAGCTCGATGCCTACGGGATTGCCGAACTCCACAAGCTGGAGGAGGTGCTGCGCCGCGACGACTATTTCGCCCTGCGGACGGTTGCCGAAACGATCGCACGCAAGATCGGCGCAGCACCCCAAGCCCATGACCCGCGCCCGTTCCTGACGGCTTACTACGGCGAGCTACGGGCGCATCTCGAACGCAAGCTGCTGCTGGGCAACCGCAGAGCCGACAAGCATGCGCGGTAGACCGGAGGGGGGACGGGATGCAGGTCAAAATTAGCGCGACTGAGGAATCCAGGATAGATCGCGCAATTCAGGCGGCGGTCTCTGGGTCCTGGGAAGAATTCAGCAGCCTCACCGACACTCCCTTTCCAAACGACGAATCGATGCGAGAGCAATTCGACGATTCCTCCCCCCGACTTCAGCAAGTGGGAGGAAATTGGAAACGAGAAACGGGCATTGAGATCCTAGATGACGGAGTGCGCCTAATAATAGCGAGAATAGAAGCGCCGCCCACGGTGGATATCGTTTTTTCACTGCACAGCACGAGCGAATTCAGTGACAGCACAATCGGTATTCGGACATTTTTGCAGCAGCTGAATTGGGACTCCTAGCTATCGGTTCCGGCATTTCCAACCAGCGCCACCGCCTCCCCTACCCCACCCACTTCTCATAATCGGACACCAGCAGGTGCAGCGGTGCTGTGTCCTCGTCGATGTCCGCGAAGCGGCCGATTGGTTCGCGAAAGACATTGTCGGTGAGATCGTCGTTGACGGTCGAAACCTCGCCGATCAGCACGTCCTTGCCCTCGGCCCAGAAGGCATGCCAGACACCCGGCAGCAAAGTGACGCTCTGGCCTGGGTCGAGCTTCAGGAGCCCACCCGCAGGTAGTCTGTGGATGGTTCCGTCGACAGGCACCGATACTTCGGCCTTCGGATCGATGCCGCCATCGCGATCATGCATGAACAGCTCCAGCACCAGTTTGCCGCCGCCGCGGTTGATGATGTCCTCGGCCTTGATGTTGTGGCGATGCATCGGCGACAACTGGTCCTTGCGCGAGATCATGATCTTTTCGGCATAGAGCATGCCCATGCCCTTCTTCATGTCCTCGTAGCGGCCGTTGCGGACGGTGAACAGGAACAGGCCGAGCTCGTCGAATTTCTCCTGGCCGTAGTCGGTGATGTCCCAGCCGAGCCGGGAGGAGAAGATTGCCGACGAATCCTGCCGACGCGCCTTCATCTCTTCGGGGGTCCAGTAGGCGAAGGGCGGCATGATGTAGCCGAAAGAGCGGATGAAGGCGTCGGCGTCGCGGATGATGTCGTTGATGGCGGAGCGTTTCATGGTCGTGGTTCCTTCCCGTCGCGTTCCAAGCGCTAACCGCATAGCCGAACGCCCATCCGGTGTCGATGCAAACTGCTGTCGCTGGCCCCATGACATGCGGTCCGATCAGGGCCATAAGGTCAACCAATTTTCCGATGGTGAGACCATGCGCAGCATAGACGACCTCGATACGCCGGCGATCCTGATCGATGCCGGCCGCGCCGAAGCCAATATCGCGCGGGCGCAGGCCCATGCCGACCGGCACGGGCTGAAGCTCAGGCCGCACATCAAGACCCACAAACTGCCCTACTGGGCAAAGAAGCAGATCGCGGCCGGCGCCGTCGGCATCACCTGCCAGAAGATCGGCGAGGCCGAGGTCATGGCCGACGCCGGACTGACCGACATCTTTCTGCCCTACAATATCCTCGGGCGGGCCAAGCTGGAGCGCCTCAAGGCGCTGCACGGCCGCGTAACCCTGTCGGTGACAACGGACAGCATGGACACGCTCATGGGACTTGCCGCCACCTTTACCGATCCCGGCCACCGCCTGCCGGTGCTGGTCGAATGCGACACCGGCATGGGCCGCTGCGGTGTGCAGTCGGCCGGCGAGGCAGTCGCGCTGGCGAGCGAGATCGACAAGGTCCGGGGGCTCGTCTTCGGCGGCTTGATGACCTACCCGGGGGCTGGCCGCGCCGCCGAGACCGAGGCGTGGCTCGCCGATGCGCAGCAAGCACTTGCCGCAGCCGGCCTTGCTTGCGAGCGCATCTCCAGCGGCGGCACACCCGATATGTGGCGTTCCGGCGAGCATAGCGTCGTTACCGAATACCGGCCCGGCACCTACATCTATCTCGACCGCTACCAGGTCACCAAAGGCGTCGGCAGCCTCGACGATTGCGCACTGACGGTGCTGTCGACGGTGGTCAGCCACCCAACGCCGACACGCGCCATCCTCGACGCCGGCAGCAAGGCCCTGTCCAGCGATACGCTGGGGCTCGCCGATTTCGGCGAGCTGCTGGGCATTTCAGGCGCAAGGGTGACCAGCCTCAGCGAAGAGCACGGCAACGTCACGCTGTCAGGCGGCGCCGAGCTTCGCATCGGCGAGCGCGTGCGCGTCGTGCCCGACCATTGCTGCGTCGTCACCAACCTGTTCGACGAGGTGCATCTGATCGAAGGCGACAAGGTGTTGGAGACGCTGCCGGTGGCAGCACGCGGGCGGATGGGGTGAGTCCAGCTGGAGCGCGTGCGCTTCAGGTACAAAATCCTTCAAACGCTGGAGGGACAGCGCCCCCCTCTGGCCTGCCGGCCATCTCCCCCTCAAGGGGGGAGATCGGTAGCTTCGCCGGTAGCGCCTCTCTTTCAACATTCGCGATTGGCGAAACGATACGTGACATTCAATCTCCCCACTAGAGGGGGAGATGTCCGGCAGGACAGAGGGGGGCGCGAAGGAACTCGACGGCGGTCAGTTAGCCTGCCTCGCGGCAACCCGGCGCATCGAAATGACGCGGCGGCGCCAGATCTCGGTGCGCATCGCCGTTAGGTGCAGCGCGAAGAAAAGCACGGTGAAGCCGAGTGCCATCACCAGCAATGGCCACAACAGGCTTGGGTCGATGGTCGGGCCGCCGAGCCGGAACACCGACGCCGGCTGATGCAGCGTGTTCCACCAGTCGACCGAAAATTTGATGATCGGAATGTTGATGAAGCCGACCAGGGTGATGATGGCGGCGGCCCAGGCGGCACGCCCGGCATCGTCGAGCGCGCGGGTCAGCGCGATGATGCCGAGATACATCAGGAACAGGATGAACACCGACGTCAGCCGCGCGTCCCACACCCACCAGGTGCCCCACATCGGCTTGCCCCAGATCGAACCGGTGATCAGTGCAAGGGCGGTGAAGACGGCGCCGATGGGTGCCGCCGATTTCAGCGCCACGTCGGCCAGCGGATGGCGCCAGACCAGCGTGCCCAGTGCCGAGACCGCCATCAGCGTGTAGCACATCATGGCAAGCCAGGCGAAAGGCACGTGGATATACATGATGCGAACGGTGATGCCTTGCTGGAAGTCCTCGGGCGCCGTGAAGCTCATATAGAGGCCGACAGCGAGGAGGATGGCGGCAACGCTCGCCAGCCACGGCACGACCTTGTCGGCCAGCCCGACGAACCGCGTCGGGTTGGCAAGGTCCATCCAGCCGGAGAGGCGTGAAGTCGTGTCGCTCATGCCGCCTTACATAGACCGCCGGCGGAGTTGCGGCAACCGCGGCGGCGGTACGTCTTCCCTTCTCCCCTTGCGGGAGAAGGTGGATCGGCGCGTAGCGTCGAGCCGGCTGGACGGAGTGAGGCGCCAATGATCGCCGTGCGCCGAAGTCTGGATTTTGGATGAAGATTTGCGCCAAGCCGGAGCACCCCTCATCCGACCTCGCTTCGCGAGGCCACCTTCTCCCGCAAGGGGAGAAGGCAAGCCGCGCTGCTCAGGCGGCTTCGTTCACCGGACGGCTGAGGCGGCGGACCTCCTCGTCGTTGAGCAGGCCGCCGGCGCGCAGCAGGCTGGCGAAGCGACCGTTGCGCAGCGACAGTTCGGTGAACCCGCCCATCTCGACCACCCGGCCCTTGTCCATGAACACGACCAGATCGGCGTCGCGAACGGTGGTCAGGCGGTGGGCGATGATGAAGGTGGTGCGGCCGCGCCGCAGTTCGTCGATGGCGTCCTTGACGCGGTCTTCCGTCTCGACGTCGAGCGCGCTGGTCGCCTCGTCGAGAACCAGGATGGGCGCGTCCTTCAGCACGGCGCGGGCGATCGCGATGCGCTGGCGCTCGCCACCGGACAGCTGTCCGCCGCGTTCGCCGACGACCGTGTCGTAGCCCTCGCACTTTGACAGGATGAAATCCTGCGCGGCGGCGGCATTGGCCGCGGCATGGACCTCGTCATAGCTCGCCTCCGCGCGGCCGACGCGGATGTTGTCCTCGATCGAGCGGTTGAGCAGGCCGGCATCCTGGAAGACGGTGGCGATCGAATGGCGCAGCGACTTGCGGGTCACCGTGCGGGTATCGATGCCGTCGATCAGGATGCGTCCGCCGGACGGCGTGAAGACGCGCTGCAGAAGGTTGATGAGCGTCGTCTTGCCGGCGCCCGTCGGGCCGACGATGGCGACGGTCTGGCCGGCCTGGACCTCGAACGACGCGTCGTCGACGCCCTGCCCGGAATTGCCGAACTCGAAGCAGACATTCTCGAAACGCACATGACCGGTGACGTTGACGAGCTCGCGCAGCCCATCGGGCTCGGCGGCGTCGGATGCAGAGTCCTCGAGATGATAGAATTCCTCGAGCTTGGCGCGCGCCTCGGAAATCTGGTTGGCGAAGGCCGACATCTGGTCGAGCCGGGCAATCAGCAGCGTGGCAAAGCCGGTAAAGGCGATGACGTCGCCGATGCGCAACTGGCCGTGCGTCACCAGATAGGCGCCAATCAAGAGCACCACCATCATCGAAATCGTCGACGACAGGCGGTGCAGCGCGTTGGCCATCGCCCACCAGTCGAGCACCGGATTCTGTGCGTCGAGCAGGTTCTTGACGTAGCGCTTCAGCGCCTCGGTCTCATGGCCGATGCGGTTGTAGCTTTGCAGGACGGCGACGTTGCTGACCGAGTCGGTCACATGCGCAAATACCTTGTGGTAGTGCCGCTCCACGGCCGCCTGGCCTTCCTTGGTGCGCCGCATCACCAGCCGTCCGATGCCGACATAGAGCGCGCCAAGCGCCAGCAGCACCATCGACATGCGGATATCCATGCTGAGCGCGGTGGGCACCAACAGGACCAACGCAACCGCGGTCGACAGATGCTGCCGCATGAATTCCAGCCAGAGGCTGAACAAGGTCTCGACCGCGCGCAGGAGCGTGTGCAGGGAATTGGAGGTGCCGCGCTGATGATGCCAGGCAAGCGGCATGGTGATCACGCGCTCGAACGACTGGCAAAGAACCTCGCTGCGCCGCTGGTGGGCAAAGCGGTCGGCGCCGCGCGCCACCAGCACGAAGGCGATGATGTTGAACGCGCCGAGGCCGGCCCACATTGCGAGTGTCGCGAATACCGAGCCGCGGTCCGAAATGGCATCGATCACCCGGCCGAACATGATCGGCTCGAGAATGGCGATAATGGCAAGCGCGACATTCGCCCCGCAGATAAACGCAACGCGTTTCCTGTCGGCAGCGAGATAACCAAGGGCCCGCCAGTAGATTTGCAGAAGTGACACTTCAGCTACTCCGCCAATTATTTATGGTGCAGTGCGTCATTTTTTGACTCGTATCGGTTGACGCGTCGCAAAACAATGCTCGTCTAGCTCTTCCGTTCCCATTCCGCGAACAAAAGATGACGACGCTTCGAAATTTGCCGTGATCGTCTAACAGTTTGAGATAAAAGGTGAAATGTCAGCGTTGCGGCAAAATCATGGCAGATGGAAAGCACTGCCACAATTTTAATCAGCAAGACCCTGGGCACGACGTCTAAAGTCGTGTGCAGGCATTCAGCAAGGTCAAACGCAAATATAACCGGTAGATGCACTTGGAGCGCCCGTGCGTGCCCCTGGGAACGCTAAGCGACGCTCCAAGCCTTGAATCTAGGCCGGTATTCTGACGACCACCTCGGCACTATCTCCGGCTTTTGGCTCGAAGGACGAAGATTTGGTCTTCGTGCCATTCACTTCAAGTGAGATGGCCCGGGCCTTTTTGTCGCGGACGACGCGTACTTTGATCTCGGCGCCCAGCATCTTCAGGGTTGCCGAATAGCCGTCCCAATGGCTAGGAAGTCTCGGCGTGAACTGGAGGCGCTGTCCGCGGCGCTCTATGCCGAGAATGCTCTCGACCGCAGCTCGATAAAGCCAGCCCGCCGACCCGGTATACCAGGTCCAGCCGCCTCGGCCGCCCTTGTCTTGCCCGGAATAAACGTCGGCCGCGACGACATAAGGTTCCACGCGGTAGCGCTCTGCCGCGGCTTCGTCGAGCGCATGGTTGACCGGATTGAGCATTGAAAGGCAACGGTAGGCATCGTCGGTGCGACCCATCTCGGCTAGCGCAATGACGAACCATGTTGCCGCGTGCGTGTATTGGCCGCCGTTTTCACGGACCCCCGGCGGATAGCTCTTGATGTAGCCCGGGTCCTTTCCCGTCTTCGAGAAGGGCGGGGTGAACAGTTTGGCGATCTTGAGGTCGTCGTCGACGAGCGCTTTCATCGCCTGCGCCATTGCCGTGGTCGACCGCGCCGGGTCGCCCTCGCCCGAAAGCACGCTCCAGGACTGGGCGATCGAGTCGATCTTGCACTCGTCCGACTTGCGCGAGCCGAGCGGCGTGCCGTCGTCGAAGCTGCCGCGCCGATACCACTCGCCATCCCAGGCGGTGCTTTCCAGCGCCCGTTTCAGCACCTCGGCGTGCTTCGTCCAGGCCTGCACGCGCTTGGCATCGCGCTCCGCCTTGGCGACGGCGGCAAAGTCGCCCAGCGTCTTCAGCAGGAACCAGCCCAGCCACACGCTCTCGCCCTTGCCGTGCTCGCCGACGCGGTTCATGCCGTCATTCCAGTCGCCGCCGAGGATCAGCGGCAGCCCGGCCGGGCTGCTGCGCTTGACGGCAAGATCGAGCGCCCGCGCGCAATGGTCATAGAGCGAGGCTGTCTTCTTCGAGATTTCCGGGATGAAGAAAGCATCGTGCTCGCCTTCGCCCAGCGCCTGCCCTTCGATGAAGGGCAGTTGCTCCTTCAGGATCGCGGTGTCGCCTGTCACCAGCAGGTAACGGGCCGTGGCGTGGGCCAGCCAGACCACGTCGTCCGAGATCATGGTGCGGACGCCGGCCTCGGTGCGCGGCAGCCACCAATGCTGCACGTCGCCTTCGGGGAATTGCCGCCGCGCCGCATTGAGGATCTGATCACGCGCCAGCTTGGGGTCATGCGCCAGCAAAGCCAAGGTATCCTGCAACTGATCGCGGAAGCCGAAGGCACCGCTCGCCTGATAGAACGCAGAGCGGGCACGGATGCGGCAGGCCAGGCTCTGATAGGGCAGCCAGTGATTGACCATAGCGTCGAGTGCCTTGTCCGGCGTCTCGACCTGGATTGTGTCGAGAAAGCCGCGCCATGTGCGCTCGTTGTCGGCCAGCCGCTGATCGAAATCCCTTGAGCGATGGGTCTGCACCAGCGCGCTGGCCGCCTCGGGCGAGGCCGCGTCGCCGAGCAGCCAGAGCAGCGTGACGTCGCCGCCGGCAGCGATGTCGATGTCGCGTGCGATGGCCGCGCAGGGATCGTCGCCGGCCTCGACACGGCCGGACAGGCCGGCGCCGCTCAGCACGGCATGCGGAAACTCGCTCGTGCCTTGCCTGCCGATGAACTCGCCGCGATCGGCGGTGACCGAATGCACAGCACCGTCGGCGGCCAGAAAGGCGATCCGCTCGCCGAAATCGAGCCCATAGGGATTTTGCGCCAGCAATGCGCCGGTTGCGGCATCCCTCGACGGAACGATGCTTGCAGCGGTGCGCGAGCGATGGCCGCCAAGAACCCATTCCGCATAGGCGTAGACGCGCAGCCGCATCGGCACCGAACCCGAATTCTGGATGCGCAGCCGCGATATCTTCACCGGATCGACGGGATCGACAACATGGGTCAGGTCCATCGACAGCGGCCCGCGTTTTGAGCGGAACGTCGAAAAACCCTGCCCGTGCCAGGTTTCGTAGGTCATTGTCGGATCACGCACCACGGCAGCCATTGGCGAGAACGCCCTGCCACTGGCATGATCGTAGATATAGATGCCCTCGCCCGGCCGATTGGTGACCGGATCGTTTGACCATGGCGTCAACTGATAGTCGCGGCTGTTGCGGCTCCAGGTGAAGGCAGCGCCTTCAGCCGAAATGTGGAACCCGAACGATGGGTTGGAGATGACGTTGATCCACGGCTGCGGCGTCGTGCGCCGGCCGGCAAGACGCACGACGTAGTGGCGTCCGTCGCCGTCGAAGCCGCCGAAACCGTTCCATTGGTCGAGCCCGCTGCCGTCGACGCGGCCCTCGATCAGTGCCTGGGCGGCAGATGCTTGCGACGTCGGCACCGGCAAGGACGGCTCGCGAAGCGCTGCAAGGTCTGCCGGCTGGAGGGCGGCGTCCCGCGCCTGCAGTGCCGCGGCCTCGGCGCGCTCGATCTGGTCGAAGATGGTGCCGTTGCGCGTATGCAGCACCACCCGAGCGACGGCGAGCAAGGTCCTGTAGGTCGTTTCCTCCATCAGATCGCGGCGCACCGCGAAAATGTGCTGGCGGGGTCCGAGCTCCTTGCCGCGCAACCGGCTGTTTTCGCACAGCGTCTCCACCGCGCGCTGCAGGTCCTGCACGTAGGAAGACGCCTGCTCGTTGACGACGACAAAATCGATCATCATGCCGCGAGCGCGCATGTATTCCTGGAAGCGAAGCGCCTGGGCGACGATCTCCAGATCGGCGACATCGGCGATCCTGACCAGGAAAATCGGAAAATCGCCGGATATGCTGGTCGGCCACAGGCTGGACTGCCTGCCGAGCCCGGAGACGATGGATTCGCCCGGAAGGCGCAGGAACGGATCGGGATAGATCAGATAGCGCGCCAGCTTCTGCACATTGGCGGCGTCGGACAGGCTGAGGCCAAGGTGCCGGGTCTGCACCTGCGACCGCGTCCAGGCCAGCATCGCCTGGCGGGCGAAGCTTTCGGGATGGTCGAGCCGTGCGATGGCGGCATCCAATTCGGCGCGATGGGTACCGACGACTGTCCAGAACGTCAGCGAAATCTTCTTGTTGGCCGGCACGCGCACCTGCCGGCGAAGCGATGCGATCGGGTCCAGGGTGAAGCCGGAATGGCCGCCAAGCTTGGCGCCGGGATCAAAGGCCGCCGCTTCGGTGATGGTGCGGCCGCGGCCGATGAAGGCGCGCCTGTCGGTTTCCGCCTCGGCGTCTCGCGCCGATCCAGACGGGTCGGTGACGAAATGCACTATGGTGACGTCGGGTTCGTCCTTTTGGCGCTTGCCCCTAGTGGCGAAGATCGCGCCGTTGTTCGGCGCGATCTCGGTTTCCACGAACATCTTCGAAAAAGCCGGATGGGCATTATCCGAGGGCTCGGAGCCCAGCACCAGTTCGGCAAACGAGGTTACTTCGATATGCCGGTCGGCGGGGCCATCATTGTGGAGCGTCACCCGTCGGCCCTCACCATTGCCTTCCGAGATGACGATGCACTCGACTTCCGAACGCAGCGATCCAATCGATTTGACGAAGCTCGCCTTGTCGTCGGAGAACAGCGTCTGCGCACGCTCGCCGGCGGCGCGCTTCGGCTCGGCGGTGGCCGACCACCAGTCGCCGTTGCTGGCGTCGCGCAGGAAAATATAGGAACCAAGGCGGTCCTCGGTCGGATCCGGCTGCCAGCGCGTGACGGCAAGTTCGCCCCAGCGGCTGTACCCGGAGCCGGTGGCGGTCACCATGACCGAATAGCGGCCATTGGACATGACACTGGTCGAGCGGAGCGCCCTGAGCGGATCGAGCACGATGCGGGTGTCCGGGCTTTCCAGCTCGGTCTCGTCCTTCGAGCGCTCGTCGGCCTCGGTCCTGACGGTCGCAGTCGGGATGTCGCGCGGCGCCCTTTCCTGCAGCAGCAATTCGGCCGACTCGATCACCGGATCGCTGTGGAAGCGGTCGCGCAGGCGCCCTTCGAAGATCGCATCGGCAACTGCGGCAATCGACATGCCGGAGTGGTGGGCCATGTAGTTGAGCACGACGGCGTGGTCGGTGCCCTCGGGAACGCGTTGCGGCGTGAAATCCACCGCGTCGTAAAAACCGTGCCGGCCCAGTGCGCCCAGCCGCCTGAGCTTGGCCAGGTTCTGGACGGATTCATGCGGCGTGAACTGCGCTGCCAGCACGGTCGCGTAAGGCGCGATCACCGTGTTTTGGCCAAGGCCGCGCTTCAGGCCGAGCCCGGGCACGCCGAAATTGGTGTACTGATAGGTTAGCTCGCGGTCGCGGGCGTTGTAGGCCGCTTCCGAAATCCCCCAGGGAACGTTCTTCGAACGGCCATACTGGATCTGGCGCTTGATGATGAGCTTGCTGGTCTGGTTGAGAATGCTGCCTTGCGGCTCCTTCATCACCAGCGGCGGCATCAGATATTCGAACATCGAGCCGGACCAGGACATCAGTGCGCCCTGGAAGCCGATCTCGACGATCGGCCGGCCGAGCCGGAACCAGTGCTCGGTCGGCAAATCGCCCTTGGCGATAGCGAACAGGCTGGTCAGCCGCGCCTCGGAGGCCAAAAGGTCGTAGCAGCTTTCGTCGAGCTGATGCTCCTCGACCCGGTAACCGATCGACAGGAGCTTGCGCTCGGGCCGCATCAGGAACGAGAAATCCATCTCGAAGGCGAAGCGGCGCGTGCGCTCGCGCAAGGTCAGAAGCTTGGCCCGCAACGCCGCGACCGCGTTTTCGTCGCTGTGCGCATCGTGCACATGCGCCTCGCAGGTGGCTTCGAGCCTGGCCGCCCAATCGGCGATGGTGTCGCTCTGGGTCGACGCGGCCTCGGTATGGATGGCTGTCGCGAGCTTGCGTATCTCGCCGGCCAGGACGGCCAGGTTGATGGTGCGGATCGACGCCATCTCCGGCTGCGCCTTGATCAATTCCACCGCCCGCCGCATGCCGTCGAGACGGTCGGCGAGCCGCTGGCGCAAGGGCCGCAATTGACGCCGGTCGTCGGGCAGTTCCTCAAGGCTTTCGTCGAGGATGGTGACGGTGTCGAGGATGCCTTCGAAGTCGCCCTGCACATGCACCGACGGCGCTTCGGCCCATTCGGCGCAGGCAGCGGCCACGGCCACCAGATGGCCGGCGAGATTGCCGCTGTCGACCGCCGAAATGTACAGCGGGTAGAGCGGCTTCAGGGTCGTGGTGTCATACCAGTTGAAGAGATGGCCGCGGTCGCGCGGCATGCTCTCGATGGTCGACATGGTCGCGTCGATGCGGTTGACCGCGTCGGAGAGGCTGATCCAGCCGAAATCGCGTGCCGAAATCACCGACAGCAGGTAGACGCCGATATTGGTCGGCGAGGTGCGGGGCGCCACCACGGGGGCCGGGCTTTCCTGGAAATTATCCGGCGGCAGATTGTGATGCTCGGCCGTCACGAACGTCTCGAAATAGTGCCATGTACGCCGCGCCACGGTGCGCAGCGCGTGGATGTCAGCGGCCGATATGCGCAGGCGGTCCTCGGTTTCGGCCGAACGGCTGATCCAGCAGGCGATGGCGGGCGAGCCGATCCAGAACAAGGCAAAGAAGAAGGCGACGAAGGCGCCGGTGGAATCGGCCAGCACCGGGACAGCGAGGCCGACGACGCCGATGATCACCGCGCCGTACATGATGCTGTAATAGGAGCCGAGATCGTTGTCGCCGCCCTTGTGTGCCTGCGAGGCGGTGCGCCATTCGAGCAGGTTCTGGCGGCTGACGAACAGGCGGTAGAGCGTGCGGATGATCGCGTCGCCCATCATCCAGGCAAGATGCGCCATCAGCACGATCTTCAGCGCCACCAGGGCAGTGCCGAAGGCAACGTCGCGCGCCAGTGCCGAGAAATGGCCGCGCGGCGTCTGGTCGCCGCTCTTCGGCAGGATGGCGTCGACGATGTCGAAAGTGGGCGCCATGAACAGCGTGAGGATCAGCAGCGCCTGCCATTGGGCGGCCTGCGTGAAGGGCAGCAGCGTCCAGCCGGCGATCGCGGCCATCACCCAGAAGATCGGCGTCACCGAGCGGCGCAGATTGTCCACCATCTTCCAGCGCGACAGCGCCGGCACGTTTGAGCGCGGGCCAAGAATGAAGCCCAGAAGCTGCCAGTCGCCGCGTGCCCAGCGATGGTGGCGCGACGCGTCGACCGAATAGCGGGTCGGATAGTCCTCGACCAGTTCGACGTCGGTGACCAAGGCCGAGCGCGCCAGGGCGCCTTCGAGCAGATCATGGCTGAGGATGGTGTTTTCCTCGATGCGGCCCTTCAGCGCCGCCTCGAAGGCGTCGACATGGTAAAGACCCTTGCCGGTGAAGGAACCGTCGCCGAAGATGTCCTGGTAGAGGTCCGACACGGCAAAGACGTACGGATCGAGCCCGCGATTGGCGGAAAAGACACGCTGAAAGAACGATGCCTCGTCGCCACTGGTCAGCGACGCGGTGATACGCGGCTGCAGGATGGAATAACCTGCCGTAACCTCGCGCCGTGCGACATCGAAATGCGGACGGTTGAGCGGGTGGCAAAGCTTGCCGGCCAGCGCAGCGACGGCGTCGCGGGTGGTGCGGGTGTCGGCGTCCAGCGTCATCACGTGGACGACGCTCTCCGGCAATGGCACTTCCAACGGCAGGAAGGTGGTGTCGCTGTCGCCACGTAGCAGGAGGTTCAATTCGTGCAGCTTGCCGCGCTTGCGCTCCCAGCCCATCCAGACGCCTTGCGATGCGTTGTAGAGCCGGCGCCGATGCAGCAGATAAAAGCGCGGCGCCCCTTCCGAGGGATAGCGGGCGTTCAGCCTGGCGATTTCGGCGCGGGCGAATTCGAGGATTTCGACATCCGCCGTATCGATCTCGGTCTTCGAGTCCGGCCAGTCGGAAAGCAGCGCGAAATAGACTTCGCCCGCCGTGTTGGCGAGGTGGTGCACCTCGATGTTGCGGATGTTCTCCTCGACATCGTCGCGCGAGCCGATCAGCGACGGCACCACCACCAGCGTGCGCGCCTCGGGCGGCACACCGTGCCTGAAATCATAGCCGATGAGACGCGTCGGCTTCAAAAACAGCGAGACGACGGTGTTGAAGAATGCGAGCGCGCCTTCGCTGGCCGGCACCGCGAACAGGGCCAGCATCAGGACGATCGACGGCACCGACAGGCCGAGATTGGCAAGCGCATTGCCGGAAACGACCAGAAGCAGGACCGTCAGCGCAAACACCGGCACGACGATGCCCAGCCATCCGGTCTTGCGGAAGGTCCGGTTGAGCGTCTTGCCGATGGTCGGCCGGTAGCCGATCGACCGCTCGAGCTCCTGCCGGCGCGGGCCGACCAGAAAGAAGCCGACGTCGGTGTGAGCGATCGGACCGCTTTCGGAGCCCGGCGCATCGGCAGCATGGCCGGCGAGCTCGATCGCCCTTTCGGCAACGCGAAATTCGGAGAGATCGGAACGGCGCGCCAGCTCCTCGATCGCAGTCCGGTATTGGTCGCGCGAAAAGAAATCGAGCGCGGCGAAATCGGTGCGTTCGCGCAGCAAGGTGTCGATGCGGCTGACGCCCTCGAACCACACCGTCCAGTCGATGTCGTTGATCAGGCGCAGGCCGCGGATGATGTTGCCGGTGGTCACGTTGCCGCTTGACAGCGTGTGGTGCTCGCTGAGGATGATCTCCTCGGCGTCGGAGCCGGTCCTTTCCAGCTCGCCCTCCAACCATTCCAGCGCCCTGCCGGCATTTTGCGAGCCGTCACGCAGCCGGTAGAGCAACTGGGTGGCGAAGGTGGTGTCCTGCGCATGGGCGCTGTAGTGGGAAAGTATCGCCTGCCGGTCGGCGCTGTCGTCCGTCGCCAGCACACGGTCGGCGACCTCGTTGGCGATCTGGCGCAGTTCCCGCGTGCGATTGACGCGGACCGCGATCCGGCGAAGGTTCTCGATCAGGACGAAGCGCAGCAGCGATGGCAGCGCCCATAATTCGCCAATCTTCAGCGGCTCGATGGACTGGAAGCCTTCGACGATCGCCTTGAACATGGCCGACGAGACGGAACTGTCGGAATGGGCGACATAGGTCCACGCGACCGCCAGTGCGCGCGGCACGCTGGATCCATCCGACAGTTTCAGCGTCGGCAACTGGCGGTAGAAGCGGCGCGGCAGGTCGCGCTTGACCTGAAAAATGGTCTCCTCGACCAGGTAGTTGTTGTCGAGCAGCCACTGCGCCGCGGGCGTGATCGTTTCGCCCCTCGCCTGGGCAGCGTTTGTGGAACGGTAGACATCGAGAATTTTCCTGGCGCTGTCGCGGATGCGCGCCTGAAAATCGAAAGGCGTCAGACCGAACAAGTCCTTGGCGTCGCCATTGGCAAGGGCTGCGCCCAAAGCGCGCAGCCGATCTTCCGGCAGGAAATTGGAGCGTATCGGCACGTCGGTGACAGCCGGGAAGCTGGCGCTCGTCTTTTCGATCTGTGCGAGATTGGTCTGGATATTCATCTAAGGTTCCGTGTTGGGGACGCAGTGCGGCGTCACCGCCACGGCAATGTCCCTAAAACCGGTCCAAATGCAATTGGTTGCATCGCAACACTTGGCCGAAAGTTTTGTTTCCGCACCACGACAAGATGCCGTCTTTCGACAACTTCCAGGCGGGCACTATGAGCATCGTTTCGGCTTCTGATCGGCGGAAGATTCAGGCTTTTTCGTGATGCAGCGACCAGCTTACGCGATATTTGGCCGGCGTCACGATCATGTTTGGAAACAGACGTTAATCGTTGCCGGCAATGCGGTCGATGCGGATCACGAACAGCATGGCCGGCCGGACCGGATCCAGGCGCAGTTCCGGCGCTTGCGCCCCGAGCAACAGCGCGTCGAGCGGCCCAAGTTGCATGGGCGCCGCGCCGGCCACGCTGAGTTCGCCGTCGACGCACAGGATGAGTGTTTCATCGGCTTCGGCCTGGATCTCCGTCGGAGCCGAAATCAGCAGGCGCTCGACCGTGTGGATCGCCCGGGCGCGGCGGGTCATGACGTTGAGGTCGGTGATCGGACCGGCGATCAGCATGGCTTGCGTCGGCACGTCGGCCGGAAAGGCAAGCGGTGCGGAAGCCTTGGTGATTTCGACCGGTAGCCGGCCGGCGATGTCGAGGATCATGCCCTCGCCTTCCAGCAACGCCAAGGTCCGGTCGACGCCGGCAAATCCGGAAAATGGGCCGCCGCCCTCGACCAGCGCCATCGAGACGCGCCAGTCGAAATCGTCGAGCCCGGCACCTGGCGGCGAGACGGCAATCTCCGTCGTCACCCCGCCGCCGTTCTTCCACGGCATCGACCGGTATTCGGCTGCCCGAAGGATGCGCAAGGCGCGACTCAGCCCAAAATGCCGGGCAGGTTGAGCTGGTTCTCCCGGGCGCACTCGATCGCGATGTCATAGCCGGCATCGGCGTGGCGCATGACGCCGGTCGCCGGATCGTTCCACAGAACCCGCTCCAGGCGCTTGGCCGCCTCGGGCGTGCCGTCGGCGACGATGACCATGCCGGCATGCTGCGAAAAGCCCATGCCGACGCCGCCGCCATGGTGCAGCGACACCCAGGTGGCGCCGGACGCCGTGTTGAGCAAGGCATTGAGCAACGGCCAGTCGGAGACGGCATCGGAGCCGTCCTTCATCGCCTCCGTCTCGCGGTTCGGCGAGGCGACCGAGCCGGAATCGAGGTGATCGCGGCCGATGACCACCGGCGCCTTCAGTTCGCCCCTGGCGACCATCTCGTTGAAGGCGAGGCCGAGCCGGTGGCGATCGCCAAGCCCAACCCAGCAGATGCGCGCCGGCAGGCCCTGGAAGGCGATGCGCTCACGCGCCATGTCGAGCCAGTTGTGCAGATGGGTGTTGCCGGGGGTCAGCTCGCGCACCTTGGCGTCGGTCTTGTAGATATCCTCGGGATCGCCGGAAAGCGCTGCCCAGCGGAACGGGCCGATGCCGCGGCAAAACAGCGGACGGATATAAGCCGGCACGAAACCCGGGAAGGCAAAAGCATTCTCGAACCCCTCCTCCTTCGCCACCTGGCGGATGTTGTTGCCGTAGTCGAGCGTCGGCACGCCGGCATTCCAGAACGCCACCATCGCCTCGACATGCTCGCGCATCGACGCGCGGGCAGCTCTTTCAACGGCCTTCGGGTCGCTGGTGCGCTTCTCGCGCCACTCGGCCAGCGACCAGCCCTTGGGCAGATAGCCATTGAGCGGGTCATGCGCCGAGGTCTGGTCGGTGACGATGTCAGGGCGCACGCCGCGCCGAACCAGTTCCGGCAGGATGTCGGCGGCGTTGCCGACCAGGCCAACCGATTTCGCCTCACCGGCTTTGGTCCAGCGCTCGATCTTTTCCAGAGCCTCGTCGAGCGTGTCGGCGCGCTCATCGACATAGCGGGTGCGCAGCCGGAAATCGATGCGGTCGGGATCGCATTCGACGGCCAGGCAGCAGGCGCCGGCCATGACCGCGGCGAGCGGCTGGGCACCGCCCATGCCGCCGAGACCGCCGGTCAGGATCCACTTGCCCCTGAGATTGCCGCCATAATGCTGGCGGCCGGCCTCGACGAAGGTCTCGTAGGTGCCCTGCACGATGCCTTGCGTGCCGATGTAGATCCACGAGCCGGCCGTCATCTGGCCGTACATCATCAGGCCCTTTCTATCGAGCTCGTTGAATTTCTCCCATGTCGCCCAGTGCGGCACCAGGTTGGAATTGGCGATCAGCACGCGCGGGGCGTCAGGATGAGTGCGGAACACGCCGACCGGCTTGCCCGATTGCACCAACAACGTCTCGTCGTCGCCAAGCGTCTTCAGCGAGGCAACGATGCGGTCGAAATCGTTCCAGGTGCGCGCCGCCCGGCCGATGCCGCCATAGACGACCAACTCGTTGGGGTTTTCGGCGACGTCTGGGTCGAGATTGTTCATCAGCATGCGCAACGGCGCTTCCGTCAGCCAGGTGCGGGCGTTGAGCTCGCTGCCGCGCGGGCTGCGCACTTCACGGATGTTGTGGCGAGGATCGGTCATGATTGTCCCTTTCCAGTGAGGTGCACCGCGCGTCAGCGTTCGGCCCAGGCGATCGCGGTTTCCAGGATCTTCTTCAGCGTGACGCGGATCGGCGCCGCGAATTCGGCCTCGTAAGGCACCGGCCAGTTAGCCGGTTCGCCCTTGCCTTCGGGCTCGCGCATATAGCCGCGGTTGGAGAGTTCCATCTGCAGCGCGTGGACGCCGGCTTGCGGCTGGCCGAAATGGCGCGTGATCCAGCCGCCCTTGAAGCGGCCGTTGACGACGTAGCTCTCGCCGGTTTCGGCGAGGATCTGGCCAACCGTCGCTTGCAGCGTCGGATCGGCGCTCTTGCCGTCATTGGTGCCGAGATTGAAGACCGGCAATTTGCCTTCGAAAAGGCGCGGCAGCACCGAGCGGATCGAATGGCAGTCATAGACGACGATTTTTCCGTGCAAAGCGCGCAGCCTGTCGATCTCGGCCTGCAGAGCGGCATGATAGGGTACGAAGAACTTCTCGCGGCGTTCGTCGATCTCCGACGGTCCCGGCTCTTCACCCTTGCGGTAGAGCTGATCGCCGTCAAAGGTCTCTGTCGGGCAGAGCCCAGTCGTCGTCTGGCCGGGATAGAGCGAAACGCCGGACGGATCGCGGTTGACGTCGATAACGGTGCGCGAAATCGCCGTATGCACGACCGTCACGCCGAGGCTCTCGGCGAAGTCATAAAGCTTGTCGATCCACCAGTCGGCGTCACGGCGGCCGAGCCAGGGCGAGACCAGCCGGCTGTCGAGGCCGGCGAGATCGATGCCGGTATGCGGGATCGAAACCAGCAGGGGTGCTGTGCCTTGGGTGACGGTGAGCCAGGAGGGTGAGGTCATCGGAAGTCTCCGAGCGACAGAACGCGACCTTGCAATCGTCCGTGAACACCGACCTCGCTTTTTGCCGGTCGGAACGCATTTTGTTCTTGCTTTGTGCCGGCAACTATGCTACTAAGTTCGGTATGGTGCTGATTCGGCCCGACGACCCGCCTTTGAGGCGGGTTTTTTGTTTCTGGCTGGACGTCGGCGGGACAGCGCCCCCCTCTGTCCTGCCGGACATCTCCCCCACGAGGGGGGAGATTGGATGTCATCTCGGCCTTCGCCAATCTCCAACAATGCAGAACTGGGCGGAGCGCCCGAACTGCCAATCTCCCCCCTCGTGGGGGAGATGTCCGGCAGGACAGAGGGGGGCGCGACGGAACACGACCCATGCCGGCGTAACGCAGCGACGACGGCCTCACGACGTCACCCCCGGCAGTTTCACCGCACCCGCGGCCTTCACCGCCGCGCCGCTGCGTATCATGGCGATGGCCTTCTCCATGTCGGGGTGGAAGTGCCGGTCGTTGTCGAGATGCGGCACCTCTGCCCTGACCAGCAGGCGCACCGCCTCCAGTGCCGCGCTCGAGGCCAGCGGTGCGTGGAAATCGCAGCCTTGCGCGGCGGCCAGCAATTCGATGCCGATGACGGCCGTCGCATTCTCGACCATGCCGATGAGGCGGCGCGCGCCATGCGCCGCCATCGAGACGTGGTCTTCCTGGTTGGCCGAGGTCGGGATCGAATCGACGCTGGCCGGATAGGCCTTTTGCTTGTTTTCAGAAACCAGTGCTGCCGCCGTGACCTGAGGGATCATGAAACCGGAATTCAGACCCGGCTTGGGCGTGAGAAAGGCCGGCATGCCCGACAGCGCCGGATCGACCAGCATGGCGATGCGCCGCTCCGACAGCGAGCCGATCTCGCAGACGGCGAGTGCGATCATGTCGGCGGCGAAGGCGACCGGCTCGGCATGGAAATTGCCGCCCGAAAGTGCGGAGTCGTCCTCGGCAAAGATCAGCGGATTGTCGGTGACGCCGTTGGCCTCGGTGCCGAGCGTCTCGGCGGCCTTGCGGAGCACGTCGAGTGCTGCGCCCATCACCTGCGGCTGGCAGCGCAGGCAATACGGATCCTGCACGCGCTCGTCGCCGACGCGGTGCGATTCACGGATGGCGCTGCCGGCCATCAAATTGCGCAACGCCTCGGCCGTCTCGATCTGGCCGCGATGTTTCCTGAGCAGATGGATGCGTGGATCGAACGGAGCGTCGGAGCCCTTGGCGGCATCGGTCGACAGCGCGCCGGCGACCAGTGCCGACTGGTAGAGCACTTCCGCCTCGAACAAAGCGGCAAGCGCATAGGCGGTCGAAAACTGGGTACCGTTGAGCAGCGCCAGGCCTTCCTTGGCGCCAAGTGTCACCGGCTCCAACCCATGCGAAACGAAGGCGACCTTGGCGGGAAAGCGGCCATGCGGGGTAAAGCACTCGCCGACGCCGATCATCACGGCGGTCATGTGCGACAGCGGCGCAAGGTCGCCGGAAGCGCCGACCGAGCCTTGCGCCGGCACCACGGGAGTGACGTCGTTGGCCAGCATCGCCTCGAGCAGTTCGATCGTCCGCGGCCGCACGCCGGAGGCCCCCTGCGCCAGGCTGGCCAGCTTCAGCGCCATCATCAGCCGGCAGATTGCGACGGGCATCGGCTCGCCGACGCCGGCGGCATGAGACAGCACGATGTTTCGCTGCAACGTTTCCAGATCGGCGGCGGGGATGCGGACGCTGGCCAGCTTGCCGAAGCCGGTATTGATGCCATAGACCGGCTCGCCCTTGGCAACGATCCTGGCGACGGCCTCGGCGCTGGCCTTGATCTTCGGCCGGCAGGCATCGTCGAGCCTCAGTGCGGCGCCGCGATAGATGGCGCGCCAATCGGCCAGCGTGGCATTGCCCGGCCTTAGCTTGAGTTCGGTCATTGTCCCCTCCAGATGCGGGCATGCAGCGGGTTGAAGCCCATGCGGTAGACGAGTTCGGCCGGGCGCTCGACGTTCCAGATCGCCAGATCGGCGGATTTTCCGGCCTCCAGCGTACCGGTCTGTCCAAGCAGCCCGAGCGCGCGGGCAGCCTCGCGGGTAACGCCGGCAAGGCATTCATCGACGGTCAGGCCGAACAACGTCGCGGCCATGTTCATGGTCAGCAGCAGCGAGGTCAGCGGCGACGTGCCGGGATTGTTATCGGTGGCAACGGCCATCCTGACGCCATGCTGGCGAAACAAGGCGATCGGCGGCTTCTTGGTCTCGCGGATGAAGTAGTAGGCGCCGGGCAGGATGGTCGCCACGGTTCCTGCCTTCGCCATCGCCGCCGCACCCGCCTCGTCGGTGTATTCGAGGTGGTCGGCCGATAGCGCACCATAGCGCGCCGCAAGTTCGGCGCCGTGCAGATTGGACAGCTGGTCCGCATGGAGCTTGACCGGCAGGCCCGCCGCCTTCGCGGCATCGAACACGCGGGCGATCTGCTCCGGCCAAAAGGCAATGCCTTCGCAAAAACCGTCGACGGCATCGGCCAGGCCCTCGGCAGCGACGGCCGGCAAAATCTGCTTTGCAACAAGATCGATAAAGGCGTCCTTGTCACCTTTTGCTTCGGGCGGCAGCGCATGAGCGCCGAGGAAAGTGGTCCTGACCGTCACCGGCCGCTCACCGCCCAGCCGTCGTGCGGCGCGCAGCGACTTCTTCTCGTTTTCGAGGTCGAGGCCGTAGCCGGATTTAATCTCGACGGTGGTCACGCCTTCAGCAATCAGCGCATCGAGGCGCGGCAGCGACTGGCCGACCAGTTCGTCCTCGCTCGCCGCGCGCAACGCCTTGACCGACGAGACGATGCCGCCGCCGGTCTTGGCAACCTCCTCATAGCTGGCGCCGGCCAGCCGCATCTCGAATTCATTGGCACGGTTGCCGGCGTGGACCAGATGGGTGTGGCAGTCGATCAGGCCGGGCGTAATCCAGCGGCCTTCGCAGTCGGTCGCCTCGGTGCCCTCGCGGAGAGCCGCCGGCATGTCGACTTCCGGCCCGGCATAGACGATCCGGCCGTTGCGCACGGCGACCGCACCGTGCTCGACGACGCCTGACCCGGCGCTGCTTTCGGCCATGGTCGCGAGGCGCGCATTGCGCCAGAGGCGAAGCTCTCCTGCCCGGCTTTTGCTCTCTGCAGCCATCATCTTTTCCATTTCAATAGGTGACGATTATGTATATACATATGAAAAGGCACTGCAAGCGCTATCATCGCACGGCAGACCGGGATTTGGAGAAAAACGTGACAGCAATCTTTGCGGAACAGGCGCTTCTGCCCGACGGCTGGCACAGCAATGTGCGGATCGTCATCTCCGACGGCAGGATCGCCACGGTCGAGGCGAATACCTCGCTCCTGCCTGGCGACGAGCGCCATTCTATCCTTTTGTCCGGCATGCCGAACCTGCACAGCCATGCCTTCCAGCGCGGCATGGCCGGCCTTGCCGAATTGCGCGGCCCTTCCGCCGACAGTTTCTGGAGCTGGCGCGAGGTGATGTACCATTTCGCGCTGTCGATGACGCCGGACCAAGTCGAGGCGGTCGCGGCCCAGCTCTATGTCGAGATGCTGGAGGCCGGGTTCTCGCGCGTCGGCGAGTTTCATTATTTACACTACGACCGCGACGGCCGGCCCTATACTGACATCGCCGAGATGGCGCAGCGCATCGTTGCCGCAGCGTCCGAGACAGGCATCGGGCTGACTTTGCTGCCGGTGTTCTACGCGCATTCCTCTTTCGGCGGCGCTGCGCCAAATGAAGGCCAGCGCCGGTTCATCAACGATGTGAACCAGTTCTCGTGGCTTGTTGAGAAATGCCGCGAATCCATTCGCGCGCTGAATCAAGGCGTCGTCGGCGTCGCCCCGCACAGCCTGCGTGCCGTGACACCGGAGGAACTGGAAAACATCACGGTGATGGCGCCGGAGGGGCCTATCCACATCCACATCGCCGAGCAGATGAAGGAGGTCGAGGATTGTCTTGCCTGGTCCGGCGCGCAGCCGGTCGAATGGCTGCTTGCCAACGCCAAGGTCGACCGGCGCTGGTGCCTCATCCACGCCACCCACATGACCGACACCGAGACGACCGATTTGGCGAAAAGCGGCGCCGTTGCCGGCCTCTGCCCGATCACCGAGGCCAATCTCGGCGACGGCACCTTTGCCGCGCCCCTGTTCATGCAGCATGGCGGCCGCTTCGGCATCGGTTCGGATTCAAACGTACTGATCGGCCTGCCGGACGAGTTGCGGCAGCTCGAATATTCGCAGCGCCTCGCCCACCGCGCCCGCAACGTGCTGGCGGTGGCCGGTGGCTCGACCGGCCGTGCTTTGTTCGATGCAGCGCTCGATGGTGGCAGTGCCGCGTTGGGCGCCGGCCTCTCGCAGATCGCAGCAGGTGCCTCGGCCGATTTCGTCTCGCTCGACGGCAAGCATCCATCGCTGGTCGGCAAGACGGGCGATGCAATCCTTGATGCCTGGATTTTTGCCAACGGCACCAAGGTCGATTGCGTCTGGGTGCATGGCAGGAAACTGGTCAGCGGCGGCATGCATGCCAGGCGCGATGCCATCGCCGAGCGGTTCCGCAAGGTGATGACAGCGCTTTCGGCATGAGCATGATCGGGACAATAAGCGCGAATTCTGGAAGCGCGGACGGCGGCGAGGTTCTTTCGCTGCACCAGCGCATCCTGTCGGACATCAGCGAACGGATCCTGTCGGGTGCCTGGGCGCCCGGCCACCGCATTCCGTTCGAGCATGAACTGACGGCCGAATACAATTGTTCGCGCATGACAGTGAACAAGGCGCTGTCGCAACTGGCCAAGGCCGGGCTGATCGAGCGCCGGCGTCGCTCCGGCAGTTTTGTCCGCCGGCCGCAGTCGCAGGCAGCCGTTCTCGAAATCCACGACATCCGGATCGAGGTCGAGGCACTTGGCCTGCCCTACCGCTATGAGCGCATGGCGGGAAACAGAAGGCGCAGCAGCGCCGACGACCGCGCCCTGCTGGAACTCGACGTCGCCGGGCCGGTGCTGGTGCTGGAATGCCGGCATTTCGCCGGCAAGCGGCCGTTCGCCCACGAGCAGCGGCTGATCAACCTGGCTGCCGTGCCGGAGGCCGCCGAAGAGGCGTTTTTCGACACCGCGCCCGGTCCGTGGCTGATCGGCCGTGTGCCGTGGAGTGCGGCCGAGCATCGCATCCGCGCGGTTGCCGCCGAAAAGCACGTAGCGGCGGCACTCGACATCGCGACGGGCGCGCCGTGCCTGGTGATCGAGCGGCGGACATGGAGCGCCGAGCACCCTGTCACCCATGTCCGCTTCACCTATGCGGCCGAGAGCCACACGCTGGTGGCGCGGTTCACGCCGTCGCAGGGGTAGTGACACGCCCCCTTCTCCCCTTGTGGGAGAAGGTGGATCGGCGCGCAGCGCCGAGACGGACGAGGGGTGCTGGAAGCAATGAAACGTTAAAAATATCGAATGATTTTTGGTGTTCAAAATTTCGGCGTAGCGATCCGTCCAACACCCCTCATCCGACCGAGCTTCGCTCGGCCACCTTCTCCCACAAGGGGAGAAGGGAAAGCGCCGCGCCTCAAATCGCCGCGGTAATAATAATCTCGACCAGATATTCCGGTCCGGCAAGCTTGGCTTCGCCGGTGGCGCGGGCCGGCGTGTTGCCTTGCGGTACCCATTTGTCCCACTCCGCGTTCATCTCGGCAAAGGTGCTCATGTCGGCCAGCCAGATGATCGCCTGCAGGATCTTGGTTTTGTCGGTGCCGGCCTTGGCCAGCAATTCGTCGATCGCCGCCAGAATGTCCCTGGTCTGGCACCGACGTTTCCGCCCGGCTTCCCGACCTGACCGGCCAGATAGACGGTGTTGCCGTGGATGACGATCTGGCTCATGCGCGGGCCTACATCGATACGACGAATGCTCATTGGATATTCCTTCTCTTCTTGTCGGTGCGCCTGTTTAGGGGCCGGGTTCGCCGGGGGCAAGGCCGCTCGAGCGGAACTTCTTGAGCCAAGCCAAAGCAGACAAGATGACGGCCCGGCCGCAATTCCGCCCGATTGGCTTGTTGACTAATGTAATAACATCACATATCGAATCCGCCCCTGCAGCGCCGATCATCGCCCCCTTGGATCGTCACATGAGCCAAACCTGCCTGACCTTCCGCGACCTCACGCTGGGCTACAATAGCCATCCTGCGGTCCACCACCTCAATGGTACGATCCGCAAGGGATCGCTGACGGCGGTCGTCGGCGCCAACGGCTCCGGCAAATCAACGCTGATGAAGGGCATTGTCGGCGTCCTGAAGCCGATGGCCGGCGCGGTGATCCGGGCGCCCGGCGTACGCGCCGCCTATCTGCCGCAGCAATCGGAACTCGACCGCTCCTTTCCGGCCCGGGTCGTCGACCTGGTTTCGCTTGGTCTGTGGCCGCGGCGCGGCATGCTCGGCCGTTATACGAGGGAAGATCGCGACTCTGTCAGCAAGGCGCTGATGGCCGTCGGCCTCGGCGGCTTCGAGAAGCGGCCGATCGACACACTGTCGGGCGGCCAGCTGCAGCGCACGCTGTTTGCCCGCGTGCTGTTGCAGGATGCCGAGCTCATCCTGCTCGACGAGCCGTTCAACGCCGTCGATGCCAAGACGGTCGGTGACCTGATCGCGCTGATCAAGCGCTGGCACGGCGAGGAACGCACGATCATGGTTGTGGTCCACGATCTCGATCTGGTGCGGCAGAATTTCCCCGAAACACTGCTGCTGGCGCGCCAGCCGATCGCCTGGGGCGAGACCAGGGAGACGCTGCAGCCGGAGAATCTGTTGCGCGCGCGCCGCTTCCACGAAGCCTGGGAGGACAACGCGCCATGGTGTGAGCCCGGCGAGCATGATCACCAGCACGGTGGCCACGAGCACGGCCATGACCACGACCATTATCACGGCTCCGGGCCGAGGACGGCATGATGGACGTGCTTTACGGTCTTTTCGTCGCTCCTTTCGCCGACTACGCCTTCATGCAGCGGGCGCTCGCCGGTTCGATGATGCTGTCGCTCGGCGCCTGCCCGGTCGGCGTGTTCCTGATGCTGCGGCGCATGAGCCTGTCCGGCGACGCCATGGCGCATGCCATCCTGCCCGGTGCTGCCGCCGGCTTCCTGTTCTATGGCCTGGAGATCCTGCCGATGACTATCGGCGGACTGATCGCCGGCATCATCGTGGCGCTCGGCGCCGGCGCCGTCTCGCGCTTCACCATTCAGCGCGAGGACGCCTCGATGGCGGCCTTCTATCTGATTTCGCTGGCCATCGGCGTGCTCATGGTATCGATCCGCGGTTCCAGCGTCGATCTCATGCATGTGCTCTTCGGCACCGTGCTGGCGCTCAACAACGAGGCGCTGACGCTGATCGGCGGCATCGTCGTGGTGACGCTGGTCAGCCTCGCCATCTTCTGGCGGGCGCTGGTCGCCGAATGCCTCGACCCTTTGTTCCTGCGCTCGGTCAGCCGGATGGGCAGCCCGGTGCATTTCATCTTTCTCGGCCTCGTCGTGCTCAATCTCGTCGGCGGCTTCCAGGCGCTCGGCACCTTGCTGTCGGTCGGGCTGATGATGCTGCCGGCGGCGGCGGCCCGCTTCTGGACCTCGCGCGTCGAGCCGATGTGCGTGTTGGCCACAGTGATCGGCTTTGCCTCCTGCATTGCCGGGCTGCTGTTGTCCTACCATGCGTCGCTGCCCTCCGGCCCGGCCATCATCCTGTCCGCCGGCGTCGTCTATTTCGCCTCGATCCTGTTCGGCACGCGCGGCATCCTGCGTGCCCGCATCGTTCATCACCGCCACAGAACTGCCTGATCCCAACAAGGAGAACCTGTCCATGCTGAAATCGATCCGCGCCGCTTTGGCCGTGAGCGTTATAACATTAACCGCCTTTGGCGCATCTTCGGCCTTCGCAGAGCCGTTGAAAGTGGTCGCCAGCTTCACGATCATCGCCGATTTCGCCAAGAATGTCGGCGGCGACCGCATCGATCTGACCACCATCGTCGGGCCGGACGGCGACGCCCACGTCTACGAGCCGAGCCCCGCCGATGCGGTGGCGATGGCCAAGGCCGACATCGTGCTGGTCAACGGCCTGCATTTCGAAGGTTTTCTGCAGCGCCTGGTCGACGCCAGCGCCACCAAGGCGACTGTCGCCGTGCTGACCAAGGGGGTCACGCCGATCAATTTCAAACCCGAATTCGCCGAGGCCGATGTCGCCGAAGGCGCGGAAACCGATGGCGGCAAGACGGTCACCGATCCGCATGCCTTCCAGTCGATCGCCAATGCCAAGATCTATGTGAAGAACATCGCCGACGCCTTTTGCACGGCCGACGCTGCGGGTTGCGACAGCTACAAGGCCAATGCAGCCGCCTATACGCAGAAGCTCGAGGCGCTTGAGGGCGAAGTGCAGGCGGCGATCCAGTCGATCCCGCAGGAGAAGCGCGTCGTCATCACCTCGCATGACGCCTTCGGCTATTTCGAGCAGGCCTACGGCTTGACGTTCCTTGCCCCGGAAGGCGTGTCGACCGAGTCGGAGCCCTCCGCTGCCGACGTCGCCAAGCTGGTCAGCCAGGTGAAACAGGACAAGGCGGCGGCGATCTTCGTCGAGAACATCACCAACCCGCGGCTGATCGAGCAGATCGCCAGCGAGACCGGCATCAAGGTGGGCGGCACACTCTATTCCGATGCGTTGTCGCAGCCCGACGGCCCGGCCGCGACCTATATCGATCTGATGCACAACAACATCGCCCAGATCAAAGGCGCGATCCTAGGAAGCTGAGCCGACCGATCCGGTTCATCCAGCCGGGTTGGCGCATGATGCGTCCTGGCGACATGCGGCGTTAGCCCGGCTGGATTTCTGGCATCGAAATCTCTATCTGCGGATGGATTTCTTTTCGCGCGGATTGCCGACCGGGTCAGGGAGTGGCAAGACTGCCGCTAACCAGATTGCGAGGACCCCAGCCATGGAATACCGTCAGATAAGCGAGGACTATTCAGTCTCGGGCCAGATCCAGCCCGAAGATGTCGCGACCATCAAGGCCGCCGGCTTCAAGAGCGTGATCTGCAACCGGCCGGACGACGAGCAGCCCGGCCAGCCATCGGCCGACACCGTCAAGGCGGCGGTCGAGGGCGCCGGGCTCGCCTTCCGCTACATCCCGGTCATCAGCGGCCAGATCACGGCCGAGAATGTCGAGGACCAGGCCGAGGCGCTTGACGAACTCGAAGGCCCGGTCTTCGCTTACTGCCGGTCCGGCGCCCGCTGCACTAATCTTTATGGGCTGATCCAGCAGTCGAAGGGGTGAGAGGCCTCCGTTACCCTATCAACTCGCCGGGATGAGCGGGTGCTACGGGCGCTTCTCGCCGACTAGACTGAGCACACCGAAGAAAACCACGCCGAGAGCAACGAATAGCGCGAGAAAGCTAAGCGGAAACGTGCTGATCACCAGCAGGACGAAGCCCGCAAGGCCGATCGGGTAGCCGATGAGGCACCACCAGCGCGACTTCGAATAGGTGAACATGCTCCAGTCATAAGCCTTGAGATCCCATACGGGAGCTCTAGGCCTCCAGGACCAGTTTGTATTTAGGAGACGTGAATCCCAACTCTTGGGATGATTTGCGAGGTGGATCAGGCCGCCGACCGTGAACAGCACCAGTCCAACAAAAAAGAGGACAATCCCTGCAAGCTGAAAGTTGGACATGGACTACCGCAATTGTTTGTTCAGCTATGTCATAGACCTTTCGAATGCACCGATCAAACTGACAGAAAATGCCGTCAAATCGGCAGCGCGCCGGTTTCCTTGAGCGTCTCCAGCACGATCGCCGTCTTCACATGCTGCACGGATTCGTGCGGCAGCAGCACGCCGTTGACGAATTCCGACAGCGACTTCAGGTCCGGCGTCACGACCTTCAATATATAATCCATCTCGCCGGTTAGCGCGTGCGCTTCCTGCACTTGCGGCAGCCGCGCCACCAATTCGCCGAAGCGCCGCGCATTGTCGCGGTTGTGGGTGGCGAGCGTCACCGAGATGACATTGACCAGGGAAAAACCGAGCTTGTCGCGGTCGAGCACCGCCCGGTAGCCCTTGATATAGCCGTCCTCCTCCAGCCGCTGGCGACGACGCGAGCACTGCGACGCGGACAGGTTCACCCGTTCCGACAGATCGTTGTTGGTCAGCCGTGCATCGCCCTGCAACAGAGCCATTATCTTGCGGTCAAACTGGTCGATGCGCGCCTCATCCATGAATTTCGGGTCCGCAGTGCACAACTCGCGCATGATCAGACCATTTCAAGCGTTTGAATGCAAGCAATTTGCACTCGCTCCGCGCTATAATTGCGTTCAGATGGCCGACGCGGCCAGTTCCAGATTTCGGAGCAATGCCATGGGTCCCTTCCCGCACGACGCACCGCCCGCCAAGATCAGCAAAACCAATCCCGCCGGTACCGACGGCTTCGAGTTCGTCGAATTCGCGCATGCCGAGCCGGAAAAGCTCGCCGAGCTTTTCACCCGCATGGGCTATGTGCCGGTGGCCAAGCACCGCAGCAAGGACATCACCGTCTGGCGGCAGGGCGACATCAACTATGTCGTCAATGCCGAACCCGGCTCGCATGCCATGAAATTCGTCGACAAGCACGGCCCTTGCGCCGCCTCGATGGCGTGGCGGGTGGTCGATGCAACGCATGCCTTCGATCACGCGGTGGCCAAGGGCGCGACGCCCTATGAAGGCAACGACAAGACGCTCGATGTGCCGGCGATCGTCGGTATCGGCGGGTCGCTGCTCTATTTCATCGAAACCTACGGCGAGAAGGGCTCGGCTTACGACGCCGAGTTCGACTGGCTGGGCGAGCGCGACCCCAGGCCGGAAGGCGTCGGCTTCTATTATCTCGACCACCTGACCCACAATGTCTATCGCGGCCAGATGGACAAATGGTGGGATTTCTACCGAGACCTGTTCGGCTTCAAGCAGATCCATTTCTTCGACATCGACGGCAAGATCACCGGCCTGGTCAGCCGCGCCATCACCTCGCCCTGCGGCAAGATCCGCATCCCGCTCAACGAGTCCAAGGACGAGACCAGCCAGATCGCCGAATATCTGAAGAAGTATAATGGCGAGGGCATCCAGCACATCGCCGTCGGCACCGACGACATCTACGGTGCCACCGACAGGCTGGCCGCCAACGGCCTGAAGTTCATGCCGGGCCCGCCCGAGACCTATTACGACATGTCTTATGCCCGCGTGAACGGCCATGAAGAGCCGATCGAGCGCATGAAGAAGCACGGTATCCTGATCGACGGCGAAGGCGTGGTCGACGGCGGCACGACCAAGATCCTGCTGCAGATCTTTTCGAAAACCGTGATCGGCCCGATCTTCTTCGAGTTCATCCAGAGGAAGGGCGACGAAGGCTTTGGCGAGGGCAATTTCCGCGCTTTGTTCGAATCGATCGAGCAGGACCAGATCAAGCGCGGCGTGCTGAAGGTGCAGGCGGCGGAGTAAGGCTGCACCGGACTTCTTGCGATTCGGTCAGTAGTAGCTCAGACTTTGGCCATGAACATTGCTATCGCAGAGGCCAAGGCAAGACTGTCGGAACTCGTCAGCCGCGCGGAAGCTGGCGAAGAGATTGTGATTACCCGTCGCGGCAAGGTTGCGGCGCGCCTCGTGCCGCTAGCCGTGCCCGAGTCCCTGCCTCGTATCGGCGCCATGAAGGGCAAAATCAGGATTGCCGACGATTTTGACGAACTCGGTCCCGAATGGGACAGGTATGCCAAATGACGCTGTCACAGGCAAACGTCTATTTGGCGAGGCCGGCGGCTTTGCGCAGAATCTCGTTGATGCGGCTCTGCCAGCCGGGGCCGCCGGCACGAAAGCGGGCGACTACGTCACTGTCGAGACGGAGTGTTACCTGCTTCTTCGGATTATCGAGAGCCGGCCGGCCGCGCGAACGGCGAATGCTTTCGGCAAGTTCAGGGAACGCTTCGGCGAAAGGACGAGCGTTTCGAAAATCCTCCTCTGTCCATTCCGGATTCTCCGAAACGGCTTCCCAGTCTTCTTTGCTGTAGCCGCGACCAGCTTCGAACTCGGTGCGCACCTTACGCTTTGCCATTGAACAATCTCCTTTCCGCGGGACTTGCCGGGCGCATCGAAATTATCGAGATGCCCTCGGAACCGAGCCGGGCAAACACCACCGCAACGATGCCATCGATGATCCGGCCAATTGCCATGAGACGACCGGCCTTGGCAGTGCGGACTGTCGAGGCAAGAAAAAACTCGTCATCAAGCGCCGCAAAATCCAAGCCGTGCTTGTCAATGTTGGCCAACCGTTTTGGTTCGTCCCAAACGATCTTCATCAGAATTTATGTACCTACAATAATTAAGTCAACAATTTTCGTAACTACAACTAATTGCGACCTTCGAGCACCAACCTCTCGACCTCGGCTTTCCTGAGTTTCAGATCATAATCGAGGAAAAACTCGTCGAGTTGCGGCGGTTTCACCGAGGTGCCGGAAAGCATTGCGTGCACCTGGCCGCGATGATGGATGTCGTGGATGAAGAGATGGGCGAGCAAGTCGCCGATCCGTTCCGGTATCATGCCGTCCTCGCGCCGGTCGGTGAGAACGCGGCGCTCGAGATCGTCCGCCGACAGGCGGTCGCAAAAGGCGATCAGCCGCCGGTCGGCCTCCGTCCGCTTGCCAAAGAGCGCGTCCGCTTCGTCGAAGAGCAAGAACTCATCGTAGGCCGCGGCGCCGACGCCGCCCTCTTCGAGAAAATCGAGATAGAGGTGATCGACCGCCAGGATGTGGTTTAGCGTTGCCTTGATCGACGGAAAGAAGCTCGTCCGTTCGGCTTCGAATTCGCCGGGCTCAAGCTGCAGCACGGCGCGGTAGAGCCGGTCGTTCGACCACAGACTGTTGGCTGCCATGCGGCGGAAATGGTTCAGCAGGTCCATGACTTCACGGCGCGACCCGGAATAGCGACACACCCGCCCATAGAAGCGCAAACCCAGCCAAAACAATCAGCAGCAGCCCGATCATGCGCCGCCGCATGCCTTGCGTTTCCTCGTCCAGCGCGACATTCGTGTTGGTGACGGTGTGAAACATCATCGCCTTGCGCGGAAAGCCGCTGCGGTTGGTCAGGCCGGGCGAGCGCGCCTCGATGCGGTAGCTCAGCCTGATTGCCTGGATGAAGATCGCCAGCATGGCAAGAGCCCAGGCACCGCACAGCAGATAGAACGTCTCGCCTGTCATTCTCTTACCCCTCGTACTTCTCGACCTTCTGCTCGATGGCGCCGAAGATCGAATGCCCACCCCGGTCCTTCATCTCGATACGCACGCTATCGCCAAAGCGCAGGAACGGCGTTTTTGGTTCGCCGGTTTCGATGGTCTCGATCATACGCAGCTCGGCGATGCAGGAATAGCCGGCGCCGCCCGCCGAGACAGGCTTGCCCGGCCCGCCGTCGAGCTTGTTGGAGACGGTGCCCGAACCGATAATGGTGCCGGCGGCCAGCGGCCGCGTTTTTGCGGCATGGACAATCAGCGCCGGAAAATCGAAGGTCATGTCGATGCCGGCGTTCGCCCGGCCGAACGGTTTGCCGTTGAGATCGACCAGCAGCGGCAGGCTGACCTTGCCGCCGTCCCAGGCATCGCCCAGCTCGTCCGGCGTCACCGCAACCGGCGAAAAGGCCGATGACGGTTTCGACTGGTAGAAGCCGAACCCCTTGGCGAGCTCGGGTCCGGTCAGGCCGCGCAGCGTTACATCGTTGACCAGCATGACCAGCCGGATCGCCGCCCGCGCCTGGTCGAGGCCTGCACCCATCGGCACGTCGTCGACGATGACGGCGACCTCTCCTTCCATGTCGATGCCAAGGGTCTCGTCGGTCATGCGGATTGGGTCGCGCGGTGCGAGGAAAGCGTCCGAGCCGCCCTGGTAGATCAGCGGATCGGTCCAGAAGCTTGCCGGCATCTCGGCGCCGCGCGCCTTCCGCACCAGCTCGACGTGGTTCACATAGGCCGAGCCGTCGGCCCATTGATAGGCGCGCGGCAGCGGCGAATGGGCGTCATGCTCGTGAAAGCGGGCAGACGGCACCGCATTATTCTCGAGCGATTCGGCCATCGCAGCGAGATGCGGCGCGATCCGATGCCAGTCGTCGAGCGCGGCCTGCAGCGTCCGCACCAGGAACGAAGCATCGGTAAACCGCGTCAGGTCGCGCGAGACGACGACGAGCTTTCCGTCGCGCGTCCCGTCCTTCAATGTGGCAAGCTTCATGCGGTTTCCTCTCCTGGCGCAGCTTTGGCGCTGCTTTTTGTTCTACGCATGATCTCTTCCGAAAACCGGTTCCACTTTTCGGGATCATGCTCCAGCCCCACAACAAGGCCGTCGCGGGCGATCGTCAAGTCGCCGGCCCATGTTTTCCTCACGGCGGCAATCCAGTCGGCCTCGCCGATCTCGGGATCGTCGGCGGGAATGAGATGGTTGAGGACCAGTCTGTTGACGCCTGCATCGGTGGCGATGCGACCCGCTTCCTCGGCAAAGCTGTGGCTGGCAAGCAGGTGTTCCCTCAGCCTTGCGCCGTTGCCGGTCTTCGCGACCAGCCGCTCGATACCCTCTTCCAGCATGGCCTCGTGGACCAGGACGTCGGCGCCCTCGGCGAAATCCGCCAATGGCGGAAAGAACGCCGTATCCGACGAAAAGACGATGCCTTGCCCCGCATGATCGAAGCGCAGCGCAAAGCAATCCGTCACCGGCGGGTGGTCGACACGCAGCGCCGATATTTTGAGACCGCGCTCCCCGACCACGTGGCCTTCACCAAACTCGACGATCGAGACCAGGTCGCGGATATCCGGCCTGCCTTCATCGGCGATGCGGATCTCGATGTCGAATTCCATTGCCTGGCAAAAGCGCTGCCAATAATGGCCGATGCCGGGCGGGCCGAATAAAGTGACGGGCGCCGCCAGGCCGGCGGTCCAGGCGGTGTGGATGAGAGGTCCGAGTTCCAGAACATGGTCGGAGTGCAAATGCGTGATGAAGATCAGGTCGAGCGCCTTCAGGCTGATGCCGGCATCGGTCAGCCCGCGCGTTACGCCGAGCCCGCAATCGACGACGATGGTGCGGCCGCCAATCTCCAGCAGCGACGAACTCGGCCACGGGCCGCCCGGCCGGAGCGCCGGGCCACCCTTCGAACCCAGAAGCACCAGACGATCCGTCATGCGACGGCGCTCAAGACCAGTCGCCCTCTGGCGTGCCGTTGAAGCGCTTCTTCAGGCCGGCCCAGCAGTCGATGTAGTTGTCCTGCCGGGTTTCGAGCTCGGCGCCATAGCGGGTCACCATCTGCGGAAAGCGTGTTTCGAACATGAAGGCCATGGTGTTGTCGAGCTTGACCGGTTTCAGCTCCGCTCGCGAGGCTTTTTCGAAGCCAGACGCATCGGGTCCGTGAGCCAGCATCATGTTGTGCAGGCTGATGCCGCCGGGCACGAAGCCCTCTTCCTTGGCATCGTACTGACCATGAATCAGGCCCATGAACTCACTCATGATGTTGCGGTGATACCAGGGCGGCCGGAAAGTGTTTTCCGCCACAAGCCAGCGCGGCGGGAAGATGACGAAATCGATATTGGCGGTGCCTTCCTCGCCGCTCGGCGCGGTCAGCACGGTGAAGATCGATGGATCGGGGTGGTCGAACAGGATCGCGCCGACCGGCGAAAAGGTCGCAAGATCATATTTGTAGGGCGAATAATTGCCGTGCCACGCCACCACATCCAGCGGCGAATGGTCGATCTCGGTGACATGGAACTGGCCACACCATTTCGCGATCAGCCGGCACGGTGTCTCCTTGTCCTCGAACCCGGCACAGGGCGTCTTGAAATCGCGCGGATTGGCCAGGCAGTTGGCGCCGATCGGGCCGCGATCCGGCAGCGTCAGCTTGGCGCCGTAATTCTCGCAGACATAGCCGCGCACTTGCGGATCCACCAGTTCGACCTTGAACACCAGACCGCGCGGCAGCACGGCGATCTCGCCCGGCCTGAGTTCGATGACCCCCATCTCGGTGACGAAGCGCAAGGCTCCAACCTGGGGCACGACCAGCAACTCGCCGTCGGCGTTGAAGAAATGATCGTCGACCATCGAACGGTTGGCGACATAGACGTGTGCCGCCATGCCGGTCTGGCCGAGCACGTCGCCGGCGGTGGTGATCGAGCGCATGCCGGCAATGAAATCGGTCGGCTCCTTCGGCATCGGCACCGGGCTCCAGCGATACTGGCCGAGTGCGAGCTGATGGTCGCCGACGTTCGGCGCGCTTTTCCAAAGCGGATAATTCGCCGCTTTGAAGCGACCGGTGTGCCTCACGCTCGGCCTTATCCGATAAAGCCAGGAGCGCTCATTGGTGCCGCGCGGCGCGGTGAATGGAGAGCCCGAAAGCTGCTCGGCATAGAGGCCGTAGGCCGGCCGCTGCGGCGAGTTTCGGCCTTGCGGCAGCGAGCCCGGCAAAGTCTCGGTCTCGAAGTCATTGCCGAAACCCGGCATGTAGGAATAGGCCATGGAATCCTCCCGAATTCATGGTCTCGGAGCATCGTTTGCGCATCCGCAAAGATGCTCCAAGTTGACCATATCGGTTTCATTTGTAACCATTGAAAATGTAACCATCAACGGTGATTTCGGCATGAGCCGCCAGCATGCTCAGTCAGGGCCAACTATGGAAATCCTCGAACTGGAATCCTTCCTACCTTACCGGCTTTACCGGCTTGCCGATGCCGTCAGCCGCGAGTTCTCAAGAATATACAAGGACCGCCACGGCCTGACACGGCCCGAATGGCGCACGCTTGCGGGACTTGGACAGCACGGCACGATGACGGCGACGGCGCTCGGCGAGCAATCGGCCATGCACAAGACCAAGGTTTCGCGCGCGGTCGCCGAACTCGAGCGGCGGCGCTGGCTGACCCGCACGCCAGACGAGAAAGACCGTCGCGTCGAGCATCTGACGCTGACCAAAGCGGGGCTTGCCGCCTATCGCGAAATGGTGCCGCTGGCGAAGGCGTTCGAGCGGGAGCTGCTGGAGAGGCTTGGTGCGGAAGAGCGGGCGGCGATTGTCAGTGGGGTAGCGGCGCTGGAGGCAAAACTTACCCTGGGTTGAAATCCTCTATAGGTTCGACCGTCGCAGAAATCAGATGGCTACCGCGGCAGGCAACGCTCCTAAACCGTAATAGGCGCGTTCGGCTTCAATGATGCCTTTGACATGGCTTCGAAATTCTACCGAATCATCGATGTAGGCCAGGAGCGCCTGTGCCTGCGAAGCCGCGTGTCTTCGAACGCTTTCAAACAGCCGCCTTGCCGTTTCAAAGTCACCAGCCAAGCCGGCCGCCACCCCGGCGTGGAAAGCTGCCCATTCGCCGTACGCACCAAGCTGCAATTCATTCACGAGGGTCGCGGCTGTCGCCTGCACGGAAGGGAACATCGATCGATGAATCTGATCAATTTCGAGTACCTTCCTCGCCATTTGACCGACCAGTGGCACAAACTGTGCCGAGTTCTGGAACTCAACGAACCCGCCGACGCGTTCAGAACGATCGAAGGTCAGTGTTTGCGGAAGCGAATCCCAAAGCCAGTGGACAGCCACGTTCAGGTAAGTGCCTTTGGACCAAGAGCTGGGCTGAAATTCGACTACACTCAGCCAGAAGCCACGATCAGCGATCCAGACACGTGACTGCCCCTTTCGCCGAAATCCGGCCGGCTGCAGTACGGTCTTTGCTTCCGAAGCAATGATACGTCCGTGCTCGTTCTCCGCCATTTTGTCCCCCAAAGTGCAGGCAGTGAGCTGGCCTACCAATCCATCACCACCTTGCCGGAATTGCCGCTCTTCATCGCTTCGAAACCGGAAATGTAATCGTCGATGCCGATCCGGTGCGTGATTAGCCCCGACACATCGAGCGGGCCCTGCACCAGGGCGATCATCTTGTACCAGGTCTCGAACATCTCGCGGCCGTAGATGCCCTTCAGATGCAGCATCTTGAAGATGACCTTATTCCAGTCGATCTCGAAGCCGGTCGGCGCAATGCCGAGAATGGCGATCTTGCCGCCATTGTTCATAGTGTCGATCATGTCGCGGAAGGCAGGCGCAGCGCCCGACATTTCAAGGCCGACGTCAAAACCCTCGGTCATGCCGAGCGCCGGCATCACGTCGCGCAGCTTCTCCTTCGATGCGTCAACGACATGCTGGACGCCGAGCTTTTTTGCCAGTGCCAGGCGCACCGGGTTGATGTCGGTGATGACCACTTTTCGCGCGCCGACGCACTGCGCCACCAGCGCGCCCATGATGCCGATCGGCCCGGCGCCGGTGACCAGCACGTCCTCGCCGACGAGATCGAAGGACAATGCGGTGTGAACCGCATTGCCTAAGGGATCGAAGATCGCCGCGATCTCGTCCGGCACGTCGTCGGGGATCGGCACGACATTGTGCTGTGGAATCGCCAGGTATTCGCCAAAGGCGCCCGGCCGGTTGACGCCGACGCCGAGCGTGTTGCGGCACAGATGCCCCCTGCCCGCCCGGCAGTTGCGGCAATGGCCGCAGACGATATGGCCTTCGCCGGAGACACGCTGGCCAACCTTGTATTCGGTCACCGCCGTGCCGAAATCGGCGACGGTTCCGACAAATTCGTGGCCGGTAACCATCGGCACCGGCACGGTCTTTTGCGCCCACTGGTCCCAATTGTAGATGTGGACGTCGGTGCCGCAGATCGCGGTCTTCCTGATCTTGATCAGCACGTCGTTGGGGCCGATCTCGGGCACCGGCACTTCTTCCATCCAGATGCCCGGCTCGGCCTTGGCCTTGACCAGGGCCTTCATCATGTTTGACATTCTTGAATCCTCGATCTAGCCAGCGATTTCTGAGCTAACTGCGGAAGTCCGTGAACACATCCACTTCAAATTTTGGCCCTTCTTTGCCTTGCAATTTTTCGAGGGCACAGACCGAATGCAGGAAGAAATACTGCATTGGCGGATCGTCTTCGGTGGTCCAAAGATTGCGAACTGAAACTTCGATGGCCTGTCTATCGGTCGTTTCAATGACCTCGCCGCAAAACCAGCACGACTTAGGGTAACCTTCAGTCATTTCAGCACGCCCAATTCCCTTCCCACATCCGAAAACGCCTCAACCGCACGGTCAATGTCCGCGCTGGAATGGGCGGCTGACATCTGCGTGCGAATGCGCGCCTGGCCCTTCGGCACCACGGGGAAGGAGAAGCCGATGACATAGATGCCGCGCTTCAGCATCCGCGCCGCCATCTCCTGCGCCAGCGTCGCGTCGCCCAGCATCACCGGGATGATCGGATGGTCGGCGCCGGCCAGTGTAAAGCCGAGCCTGCCCATCTCGGAGCGAAACCGCGCTGCGTTGGCATATAGGCGCTGACGCAACGCGTCGCCATTGCGGACCAGTTCGAACACCCGAATCGAGGCGCCGGCGATCGCCGGCATCAGCGTGTTGGAAAACAGATAGGGTCGCGAGCGCTGGCGCAGCCAGTCGACTACCTGCTTCCTGCCCGAAGTGTAGCCGCCCGACGCGCCGCCTAATGCCTTGCCCAGCGTGCCGGTGATGATGTCCACCCTGCCCTCGACGCCGCAATGTTCGGCCGAGCCGCGGCCATTCCTGCCGACGAAACCAACTGCATGGCTGTCGTCGACCATGACCATCGCATCATATTTGTCGGCGAGGTCGCAGACGCCCTTCAGATTGGCGATGATGCCATCCATCGAGAACACGCCGTCGGTGGCGATCAGCCGGAACCGGCAGTCGCTCGCCTCTTTCAACCGCGCCTCCAGATCGGCCATGTCGTTGTTGGCGTAGCGGAAGCGCTTTGCCTTCGACAGCCGTACCCCGTCGATGATCGAGGCGTGGTTCAGTGCGTCGGAGATGACCGCATCCTCCTCGCCGAGCAGCGTCTCGAACAGGCCGCCATTGGCGTCGAAGCAGGAGCCGTAGAGGATCGTATCCTCCATGCCGAGGAAGTCAGAAATGGTCGCCTCGAGCTGCTTGTGTTCTTCCTGCGTGCCGCAGATGAAGCGCACCGACGCCATGCCGTAGCCGTAACGGTCGAGCGCCTGCTTGGCCGCCTCGCGCAGTTCGGCGCTGTCGGCGAGGCCGAGATAATTATTGGCGCAGAAATTCAGCACCTTCTCGCCGCCGACCTCGATCTCGGCCGATTGGGTCGAGGTTATCACCCGTTCGGATTTGTAAAGGCCGGCCGATTTCAGTCCTTCAAGCTCGCTGTCGATGTGGGAAAGGAATGCTTCGGTCATGATCAGGCCCTGTTGAGATCGACGAGGACTGTCGCGCCGCGCGGACGAAAAATCCATCGCAAAAGCGACCGCTTCGGTGGCGGCAATGGCACGGCAGAGGCCACGATGTTCAAATGCGGAGGCGCCGCGAAAGATTGCAATAACCACTTTGCGGGTTTCCCGCCGCGGCCGCCGCCGCCGGCCTGTTGCCGTCCCAAACCTGTTAACACTTTGGAGCCAAAGGTTATCGCACAAGAATTCGTTGGCGAGAGGGCCGCCTCAGAAAATGTCACAGCAGCCGGTGCACGCCGTTTCGGGCAGGCTCATACTCCTGATCAAATCCGGCTACTGGCTGGCTCTGCTGATCATCGCCGCCATGGTCGTGGCCTCCTTCATCCTGCTGCAACAGGTGATGTCTACCCAACGGCACAATCAGGCGCTGCTCGATATCGTCAGCACACAGAAAGCCCTGTCGCAGCGCATCGTCTTCCTCGCCGGCGCGACAGGCAGCGCCTCACGCGACCAGCAGCCGGCCCTGGTTAGCGCGCTCAAGCAAGCGACGGTGGAGTTCGAGAAGAACTACGATCTGCTGCTCGAACGGACCGCCGCCGATCCGGCGTCGCCGGCAAGGTTCGATCCGAAATCGATCGAGAGCGTGCTTTTCGCCAAGCCGTACCATCTCGACTATTTCTCGGTCGGGCTTATCGCCAACGGCGAACGCCTGATCTCGTCATTCGAATCGCGGCTCAACATGGCCGGCAATGGTGGCTACAAAGGCGGAGAGGAGCGCGTCAACCTGAACGCTTCCGTTGCCAACGCAACTTTGTCGGGCTATGCCGCACTTGGCCAGCGCATCAGCGCCTTTGCAGACCAGCGATCCGAAACACTTCTCGATCTTAACCGCACATTGTTCTACTCGACCATCGGCGTCATCGTGCTGGTGGCGCTTTTCATTTTCAGGCCAATGTCGAATGCCATCCTGCGCCGGACGCGCGAGCTGGTCGATGCGCGCAATTCCATGGCCTTTATCGCCGTGCATGACGGGCTGACCGGCCTGCACAACCGCACCTTCCTGACCGAGCATTTCGATACGCTGATCAATGCCGCGCAGCGACGGCGTGAACGGGTTGCCGTGGTGCAGTTCGATCTCGACCGGTTCAAGCAGATCAACGACACGTTCGGCCACGCCGCCGGCGATTATGTGCTGGTGGCGGCTGCGCAGCGCATGCGTGATTCGTGCCGTACGTCGGATCTCAACGTGCGGCTCGGCGGCGATGAATTCGTCATGATTCTCAACGGCGCCGGCAGCACCGAGAACATCGATACCGTCGCCCGGCGCATCCTGACCAAGCTCAACAAGCCGATCGTCTTTCGAGGCACGACAATTCATCCGGGCGTAAGTGCCGGGATTGCGGTCTACCCTGTCGACGCCGACAATGCGCAGGATCTGCTCGTCCATGCCGATCTGGCGCTGTATTCCGCCAAGAAGCAGGGCGGCGGCAGCTTGTCGTTCTTCTCCGAGGAGCTGAGGCACGAACTCGATTATCGCAAGCAGCTCGAGCTCGACATCAGGACCGCCATCTCGGAGAAGGCGTTCGAAGTCTATTTCCAGCCGCAAGTCTCGCTGTCGGACGGCGGCATCAGCGGCATCGAGGCTCTGGTTCGCTGGAGACATGCCGAGCGCGGCATGATCGCGCCGGGCGAGTTCATTCCGATCGCGGAAAAATGCGGTCTCATGCCCGAGATCGGCCGCATCGTCATTGCCACGGCGATCGACGAAGCAGCCGAATGGAACCGCGCAGGCATCGCCTTCGGCCGGATCGCGGTCAACGTGTCGGGTTCGGAGCTGCGCGAGACAGATTTCGAAGTCTTCCTGTTCGACATGCTGGAGAGGGCTGGCCTGCCAGCGCACAAACTATCGCTGGAGATCGTCGAATCCGTCATCCTCGACGACGAGAAGACCGGTATCGCGGCAAAGCTGCGGCACATTCGCGCCGCCGGCATCCATCTTGAGCTCGATGATTTCGGCACCGGCTACGCATCGCTCAGCCATGTCAATCCAAACGAGATCGATCGGCTGAAGATCGACCGCCGTTTCGTCCAGAACATCAACGAGAACAGCGGCAACACCAAGATCGTGCGTGCCCTCACAGAACTCGCCCGCGGTCTCGGCATCTCGATCGTTGCCGAGGGCGCTGAAACCGAAGCCGAGCTCGACTCGCTGATGGCGATCGGCTGCGACCAGGTGCAGGGCTATTCCATCGCTTTCCCGATGCCGCCGGACAGCGTGCGCGAATGGCTGGTGGCGCGAACGCCCAAGAAGGCCAGGCTGACGGTGCTGCAGGGCTGCCGGGCGTAGATCCGTCATGGTTCGGCCTTGCGAACCGACCTGATCTGCCGAGGCGGAAGGTCATCCTCATCACCGGGAAATCCTGCCAGCAATTGTCCAAAGCTGGGCACACGCGCCAGTCTTTCGTAGTCCTGAAACGACAAAATGACCGCCTGCTTGCGGCCGTGCCGGGTGATGATGGCCGGTTCTCCCGCGACGACCGGATCGAGCAGCGCCGAGAGTGTAGCCCCGGCATCCTTCAGCGAAATTTCGCGCATGGCGTTTCCTATCCTAATTTCTAACCCTCGACATTGGCCCGTAGCGCGGCCAGCACCTGTGCAAACTCTGCCAGCCTGTCGTCGGACAGTCCTTTCCGCAGCCGCTTGTCGAAGGCTAACGCGGCGATGCGCAATTTCAGGAACAGCGCTTCTCCGGCTTGGGTCAGCTCCACCTGGTGAACCCGGCGGTTCTCGGGATCGCGGCGGCGCATCAGCAGGCCTTGCGTCTCCATGGCGTTGAGGTGGTGGGTCAGCGTTGCGCCCCGGATGCCGATCATGCCGGCGAGCTCGCGTTGGTTGGCCAGCTCCCGCGACTTGACCGACAGCAACGTGACCCAGACCGGCAGCGTGCCGCCTGCCTCGACCAAGGCAGCGTCGAAAGCCTGCGCAACCAGCTTGGCGGTGCGCGCGAGATTCATCCCGATCGGCGGGCGGTCAAAGGGCGTCATGATCCGACACTAGAACAAGGGCAAAGCCTATGGAACCGGCTCGAGCTTATGCGTTGACATCTAATCATTTGATATCTATCAATATGACTAGCGGTGGGCAAGAGAGGAAATGCGGTCATGCAATATGTCTACATCATCGTCCTCGGCCTTCACGTCATGGCGGGCGTGTTCTGGGCCGGCACCACCATCGCGGTCGCCCGCGAACCGGAGATCAGGGCGGAACGTTTCTTCCGGCCGCAAATGGGCGCAGCCGGCGTGGTTTTCCTCACCGGCTTGCTGCTGTGGTATTTCTTCCACAACGGCTCTTTCGGCTCGATGGAGATGGTCTTGGCGCTGGGCATCTTGACGGCGTTAATCGCCGCCGGGGTTCAGGGCGCGCTGGTGGGTTCCGCCAGCAGGCAGTTGGCCGGCGCTGATGCGGCGAAGCAAACCCAGTTGCGCGCCAAGATGACAAAAGGCGAACGCATCGCTGGCGGCCTGCTGGTTATCACCGTGTTCTGCATGGCCACCGCCAGGATGTTTTGAACGTCCTGCCGCAATCGCAAGATCGTACGGTGCCCGGCGATGGCCGGCGGCGTGCGCGGCGCGCAGACCGGACCAAAGTACCGTGGTGGCTCTCCGTACGGAGGTTCGGCTGCGCGCCACCAATCAATCCAAAATATTCCTCAGATCCGCAAGCCGAACCTGATGCCGTCATAGATGGCGGCGTGGATGTTGCGCGAGGCGACTGCATCGCCGATGCGGAAGAGCACGAAACTACTCTGCGGATTGCGCACCGGAAAGATGTCGCCGCCATTGACCAGTCTTTCGTAATCGATCGCGCCGGCGTTCTTCGACAGCGGCTTCAGCGCCAGGTAGAGATCGTCGAGCGGCAGCGTGCCATGCTCGACCACCACCTGGTCGACGCGCCGCTCGCCGCGCCAGCCATCGGCGAAGTCGGAGGCGAGCTCGGCGATCAGCTGGTTGCCTTCGCGCCGCACAGAGCGTAGCCGTGTGTTGATGGTCACCGTGACACCCTTTTCCTGGAAGGCGCGCATGTAGGGCACATGATTCATGCCGCCCATTTCCGGGGCGAAGAAGCGTTCGGGCGAAACCAGCTCAAGCCTGGCGCCGCTATTGGCGATCAGTTCGGCAGCACCCATGCCCTGATGGCCGCCATTGTCGTCATAGAGCAGCACGTTCTCGGCCGGCTTGACGCTGCCGGCCATGATGTCCCAGCTCGAGGTGACGAGATCGTCGCCCGCCGTCAGAGGCGGGTTCTGCGGCAGCCCGCCGGTGGCGATCACCACCACGTCCGGCGACAGCGCCAGCACGTCGTTCTTCTCCGCCCAGTTGTCGTAGCGGATCTCGACGCCAAGCCGGTCGAGTTCGGCCAGCCGCCAGTCGATGATGCCGATCAATTCCTTGCGGCGCGGGTTTTGCGTTGCCAGCCGCACCTGGCCGCCGGCCTGGCTCGATGCTTCCAGCACCGTCACCTGGTGCCCGCGCTCGGCGGCGACGCGCGCCGCCTCCAGCCCGCCGGCGCCGGCGCCGACGACGACCACCTTCCGCTTCGGTCCCTCGGTTTTCGGAATAATATGCGGGATATCAGCCTCGCGGCCCGTCGCCGCATTGTGGATACACAGCGCCTCGCCGCCCTCATAGATGCGGTCGAGGCAATATGTGGCGCCGACGCAAGGCCGGATCTCGTGCTCGCGGCCCTCCATCACTTTTTTGACGATATGCGGGTCGGCAATGTGGGCACGCGTCATGCCGACCATGTCGAGCTTGCCGGTGGCGATGGCGTGACGCGCGGTGGCGACGTCGGAAATCCGCGCCGCATGGAAGGTCGGGAATTTCGTCGCCGCTCTCACCTCCCCTGCGAAGTCGAGATGCGGTGACGAGCGCATGCCGGTCACCGGGATGACCTTGGTCAGCGCCGCATCGGTCTCGATCGAGCCACGGATGATGTTGAGGAAATCGACCTTGCCGGAGCCGGCCAGCCGCCTGGCGATTTCGACGCCCTCCTGTTTCGACAGGCCTTTCTCGAAATCCTCGTCGGCGACCATGCGGATGCCGACGACGAACTTTTCGCCGACTGCGGCACGCACTGCGTCGAGCACCATTCCGGTGAAGCGCAGCCGGTTGTCGAGCGAGCCGCCGAAATCGTCGTCGCGCCGGTTGGTGGCCGGCGACCAGAAACCGTCCATCAGATGGCCGTAGGCTTCGAACTCGATGCCGTCGAGGCCGGCAGCCTGGCAGCGCTGCGCGGCCGCCGCATAGTCGGCGACGATGCGCTCGATATCCCAGTCCTCGATAGTCTTGGGAAAGGCGCGATGGGCCGGTTCGCGCACCGGCGAAGCCGACAGGACGGGCAGCCAGTCGGCCTTGTTCCAACCGGTGCGGCGGCCGAGATGGGTGATCTGTATCATCACCTTGCAATCGTGCTCGTGGCAGGCACCGGTAAGCTCGGCGAGCCACGGCACGATGCGGTCGTCATAGACATGCAGATTGCCAAAAGCGGCCGGGCTGTCGCGCGAGACGATCGCCGAACCGGCGGTCATGGTCAGCGCCATGCCGCCCTTGGCCTTTTCGGCATGGTAGAGCCGGTACCGCTCCTTCGGCATGCCGTCCTCGGAATAGGCCGGCTCATGGCTGGTCGACATCACCCGGTTCTTCAGCGTCAAATGCTTGAGCTGATAGGGCTGGAGGAGCGGGTCGTTGCTGGTCATCGTCTTCCTGCTGTTTCAAATTGTGCTAATGAGCGGCAAATTTTTGTTTTACGCATGTCGCTGTCCCAAAATCGCTGCGCAGTTTTGGGCGACATGCAGCAAGGAACCTGCTCATGACCGATACGAAAAATCTCACCCAGCTCGGCACCAACGTCGAGGCGCCACAGAGCCCTGAAGCGGCAGTCCTGGAAACCGTGCCGTTTTCGCGCGGCCACGGCCCGCCGGCCATCGTTCGCTTCACCTGCCCGGAATTCACTTCGCTCTGCCCGGTCACCGGCCAGCCGGACTTCGCCCATATCGTCATCGACTACGCACCCGATGCGCTGCTGGTGGAATCGAAGTCGCTCAAGCTGTTCATGACCTCGTTTCGCAACCATGGCGCCTTCCACGAAGAATGCACCGTCATGATCGGCCGCCGCATCATCGCCGCGACCAAGCCATTGTGGTTGCGCATCGGCGGCTACTGGTATCCGCGCGGGGGCATTCCGATTGACGTGTTCTGGCAAACCGGCGCGCCGCCGGAAGGTGTGTGGCTGCCCGACACCGGCGTCACCCCCTATCGCGGGCGCGGCTAATCGGACGGAGCGGCTCACCTGATCCCGGTCCGGCACAGGTTGGTCTCCAGGAAAGGCAACACCGCGTCGCGGTACCGCTGTTGGTCATAGCGATAGAGATCAACATGCCGCGCGCCGTCGAACCAGACCAGCTTTGCGTCAGCGCCTGCCGCATCTTTCAACGCCAGTGTCTGGCTGCGAGCGACAAACGGATCCGAATTGCCTGCTAGCAGCAATATCGGACGATCAATCGCGCCGATGCGATCGACGGGCCTGACATCATCTACCCCGAAGCCAAGGCGGAGCTGCATCTGCGCCAAGAGCACGGTCGCCTGTACGTCGCGCAACATAGGCAAGGGCGCTCGCAACGCCGTGGTTTCCAGCAAAGTCGCGTAGAGCTGCTCCAGGACATAGGCATCGGCATGCTCCTGCTGAGCGCCAAATACAAAAGCAGCCGCACCGAGCGACGAGCCGATGGCCGCCACCTTGCGACCGGCGAAGCGTTGCCGCGCAAAGGCGAGGATGCGGCTGGCGTCCTGCCGTTCGATGTAACCAAAGCCTCTGATATCGCCGCCGCTTTCGCCATGTCCCGACAGATCGAACAGCACGATCGAGTAGCCGCTTTCGAAAAGCAGCTTCGCTCTTGGAACCGTCGCCAGCTTGTTTGAACCGCGTCCGTGTAACAGCACGATTGTTCCGCAACTGTCCTGCCGATCCGCCACCCAACCGGCAAGGTCGGGCGCGCCCTCCTGCTTCAGAACGATGCGCTCCACCGGTAACCCCACAGGCAGCGTGAAGCTTTGCTGAGGCACGCGGGCCACCGCGCGGCTTCCTGCCTCCCAGGTGACAGCGCAGGCCAGGACGCAAACCGCCGCGAATAAAGCAACCACGACAGGACCTCTTCTCATCGATCGGTCACGTGCACTTCGCATCAGTTGAGCGGCAGCCGCCGGTAGCGGCTGGGGTTGTTCGGGTCGCTGAAATGGTGCATCGGCCCGTGTTCGGCAAAGTGCGCTGACCAGCGTTTCATTGCCGCCGGATCGAGTTCGATGCCCAGCCCGTCACCCTCCGGCACACGCACCGTGTTGGCGATCTGCCGGAATGGGCCATCCTTGATGACGTCGCCGATCTGCCAGCGAAACAGCGACTGCGACGCTTCCGTGATCCACGGCGTCGCCGCTATGACGTGCAGATAAGCCGATGTCATGATGCCGAGATCGTTCGAATAGCACCAGAACCCCTTGCCCATGGCCTCACAGGCGGCGATGAATTTCAGAGTTTTGGACAATCCGCCGAGTGCTGCGACATTGCAGACGAAGTAATCCGGCGCACCGAGCGCGACTGCCCGTCTGAGATCCGGGATGTGCGTGGAGAACGGAATGCGCGAATGCTGGCGCAGCGCAGCCATCTCCTCGAAGGTCGCGACCGGATCCTCGTAGTTGCGGATGTTGAACGGCTCGATCTCGCGCAGCACCCAGCGCGCTGTGGTCAGCGACCACTGCATGTTGGAATCGAGTTTGATCTGCGCTTTATCGCCAAGCGCCTCGCGCAGCATGCGCACTGTCCTGATCTCGAGCTCGGGATCGCCCATGATCAGCTTGCCCTCGAAGATCGTCGAGCCGTGCTGTTCTCGCATGCCGAGACAGTAGTCGACGATCGCTTCGGCGGTCATCTCGCCGCCGGCTCCGCCTTGAGCGGGGCGAAAGGCGAAATATTCCGAAAACGGAATGTCCTTGCGCACCGCGCCGCCGAGCAGCTTGTAGAGCGGCATGCCGAAGACCTTGCCTCTTATATCCCACAGCGCCAGTTCGACGGCGCCGAACGCCACCGTGGCTGCGTTCTCGCCGGTGTTGGCGGTGATCTGCCAGGGCGGCACACAGCGCGCCTCGCAGTCGGCGATGTCGAGCGGATCGGCGCCAATCAGCGCCGGCGCGATCTCGGCCTTGATCACCTCGCCGAAATGCCACCATGGCGCCTCGCCCAGTCCGACCACGCCTTCGTCCGTCTCGACCTCGATGATCGATTTCGAGGCGCCGCCGTAGAGACCAGCCGTCCACCAGAACGGAGCATCGAGCGGGACGTTGACGTGGGTGACGCGGATGTTGGTGATCTTCATCGGTTCCGTTCTCACTCGCACTGGTATTGACTTAGCGCCCATTCGCCGGTCACCGAGAGCAGGTCCGATATCTTCCAGTCGCCGTCGATCTTTTTGAACTTCCATTCCAGCCGGTGCGGATTGCCGGAGACGACAAAAGCGACGACGACCTTGGCCTCATCGCCCTTGACCGCTTCGATGGTCTTCAGGCTTTTGTCGATCTGCGCCTTGTCGTATTCGGAATTGTCGAGTGCCATGTTGGGATCGAGGCACTCGCCCTGCCCCGACTTCCGCAGCGCGTCGCTCTTGTCCAGCACCGACTTTGCCGGGTCGGTGAAATGGCCCCGCTGAGCCGGATCGACCTCGAGCCCGGCATGCTCGTAGAACGGCTTCACTACCGCGGTCGGCGAGCCCGGCTGCACGGGTGCGGCCGGCGCGTTTTCTGCCGGCGGCAAAACTGCCGGCGGAGGTGCCGCACTGTCGGCCGGCGCGTTTGCGGGCGGCGCGCCGAACAGGCTCTGAGCGGCGGCGCTGCTCAATCCGGCCAGCAGGCACGCAGTCGCCAAAATCCAGGGACGGCAGCGAAGCACGGTGTCACTCCGGAGGCTGCCCGGCCAGGCATTCGAGCGCACTCAGCGTCCAGCCGCTGGTCTTCGAGGTAATGTCGGCTACCTTCCACTGGCCGTCGATCTTCTTCAACGACCAGACCATTTCGCGTTTGGAATCATCGCCTTCCGGAAAAAGGTTGAACGTCGCCGTCACCTCGGCACTGTCGCCATCCAGCGTTTCGGCCAGCGTCAGCGTCTTGGCCACGGTCTTCTCGTCATAGTCTTGCGCATCGAGACCAGGGGCGAAGTCGATGCAGGGAACTTCATCCGGATGGTTCTTTGCGGCATTGTCGTTCAATTCGAACAGTTTCGTCACCGGCGCGGTGAAGCGGTCGCGATATTGCGCATCGGCCTCGAATTTAACCGACGGGACATAAAAGAACTTCACGGCGTTGGCAGCAGGGCCGGCAAACGCGGCCGCCGGCACAGCCATCGAAAGCGCGGCAACAAAAAGTGGCAGTTTCATGGGTGTCCCCGATTGTTCACTGACGGAAGCTATCAGTACCACGCATCTTGCCCGTCGGCTTTCTTGCGGTCCATGAAATCCTGCAACGCGTCCTCTGCTGGCAACTCAGGCGTTCAGCCAGACATCCTGGAGATCCATCTCGAAGGTTTGGTGGACACCGTAGTTCTTCACCTTCTCGTTCATGTGGCTGAACAGCTTCTGCCAAAACGGCTGAATGATGACGCCCGAATCCTGCAGGATCTGCTCGATGTCCTTCATGACCTCGCGGCGCTTTTCCACGTCGATGAGCGAAAGAGCCTGCTTGAGCTTGGCGTCGAAATCAGGGTTCGAGTAGCCTGTTTCGTTCCAGGCCTCGCCGGTGCGATAGCCGAGCGCCAACACCTGTACGCCAAGCGGGCGCATGTACCAGATGGTCATCGAATAGGGGTATTTCGTCCAGTCGTTCCAGAAGGTCGACCCCGGCAGCACGGTGCGCTTCACCTTGATCCCGGCATCGCGCAACTGGCCGGCAATAGCGTCGCCGGTGTTCTTTTGCCAATCGTCCTCGACGGTGATCAGTTCGTGCTCGAAGTCGTCCTGCCCGGCATCGGCCATAAGCTTCTTGGCGCCCGCGGCGTCGCGTGTCTTCTTGGGCAGCGCGTAGTATTCCGGATGAATCGGGCTGACGTGGTGGTTTTCACCAACAGTGCCTCGCCCGGCGTAGCCAAGTTCGAGCACCGCTTTGTTGTCGACGGCCATCTGGAGGGCGTTGCGAACCCGCTTGTCGTCATAGGGCTTGTTCGTGATGTTGGTGCGGGCGACGAGCGTGGTCGCTGTCGCGACCTCCGATTTGACCAGCCCCATCTTGTCGAGAATGTCTATGAAGTCGGCCGGCGTCTCGAAGTTGAGGTCGATTTCGCCGGAGTCGAATGCATTTATCGAGGCGTTGAAATCGGTTCCGTAGTCGATGAATTCGACGCCGTCGAGAAGCGCTTCACCGCCCCACCATTTGCCATTCTCACGACGCTTCACGACCGCTTTCTGGCCGACCGCATAAGACACCAGTTCGAACGGCCCGGTGCCAATCGGCTTCTCAATCGGATTGGCGCCGTCGGCGTCGAAGTTGCGATGGACCACCAGCGCCGGATAGTCGGTGAAGTTAGGGATCAGCGAGATGTCCGGTTCGTTCAGCTTCAGCTTCACCGTGTTGTCGTCGACCTTGGTGATCGCCCCTTCCCTGGCCTTGCCGGTCTTTGCATCGATCAGCGCACCGACGCGCGCGGCCATCGAATTGCCGGCGGCCGCCTTCTCGCACCAGCGCGTCAGATTGTAGGCCACGTCATCGGCGTTGAAAGCATCGCCGTTGTTCCAGGTAATGCCCTTGCGCACATGCAGCACGTATTCGGTGGCGTCGTCGTTGACCTCCCAGCTTTCGAGCAGAACCGGCTCGAATGTGAACTGGCGGGTGTAGCGGACAAGCGGCTCGAGCCAGCAGCGTGAAATGTTCGCAAGTTCCACCCAGTCGTAGGTGCGCGTGTCCTTTTGCGCCTTCACCGACATCGAAACGTGCAGCGTTCCGCCTTTCTTCGGCTCTTCAGCCAAAGCCCGCTCCGGCACGGCAAGACCGATCACGCCGTATGCAAGGGCCGTCGATGCGCCGAAGGCGCTCGCCAGCGCCAGAAACTCGCGCCGGTCGACACGACCGGCGCGCGCCTCGCTGGCCATTGCTTCGATGGCGCTCGGTACGCGATCGCCGTTGCTTCTGAAGAGTGTCATTTTTTCCTCCCTTATGGTTCGCATCGGGTCTTCGCCCGTGATCAACTAACGCTGTCCGGCAGTTTCTCCTCGCGCCGCGCAATCAAATCTTTGAGACCATCGGCGATGCCCTCATCGAGCTTCGGCTCCTCATAATCGGCGAGCATGTTGCGCGCTTTCTCGCGGCCGCGGGTGTCGTGGTCCTTTGCTCCTTCCGCCTTCCACTGTTCGAACGAATTGAAGTCCATGATGCTCGGTATGAAGAAGGCGGACTCGAAATGTTCAAGCGTGTGCTGGGTGCCGAGGAAATGGCCCTGCGGTCCGACCTCGCGGATAGCCGCCATAGCCTCCTTGAAATCGTCGAATGGCAGCCCGCCAGCATATTTGTACCAGCCGACAAGCTGCTCGCAGTCGGTGGCAAATTTCGAATAGCCGCAGGTCAGGCCGGCCTCGAGCCAACCGGCGGAGTGCCAGATGTAGTTGGCGCCGGCAAGGATGGCGGCATGCATCAGCATGTTCGCCTCGTAGCCCGCCTGGGCGTCGTTCAGCTTCGAGCCGACATGGAAACCGGACGTGCGCCACGGCAGACGATACTTCCGCGCCAGCGCGCCCATGAGATACATCATCTGGGCCGCCTCCGGCGTGCCGCCCATGGGAGCGCCGGTCTTCATGTCGACCGTCACCATGAACTGTCCGTAGATCTGCGGCGAACCCGGACGCAGGAGCTGTGTGAACGCGACGCCCGCCAGCGCTTCGGCATTGACCTGCGCGACCGCACCGACGGCAGAGGCCGAAGTCGAGGCGCCGCAAAGGGCGAAGGGGGCGAGAATCAGCGGCTGGTTGTGGCGCGCATAGACTTTCATCGCGTCCAGCATGGTGGCGTCCCACACCAGCGGCGAATTGCAGTTGGTGATCGACACCAGGACCGGGTTGTCGCGGACATAGTCCTCGCCGAACACGATGCCTGCCATCGCCATCGTGTCTTCGGCTCGATCCCTGGAGGTCACGATGCCCATGAACGGCTTGTCGGAGTGCTTCAGCGCCGAATGGATGATGTGGAGGTGACGTTTCGGCACCGCGATTTCCATCGGCTCGCAGATGATCGAGCTCGACGAATGCAGCGCCGGCGCCATGTAGGCGAGCTTGTGGAAATTGTTGAGGTCGGCGAGTGTGCCGTAGCGCCTGTTGTTGTCGAGGTCGCGCACGTAAGGCGCCCCGTACATCGGCACGAAGATGGAGTTGTTTCCACCCACACGTACGGAACGCTGGGGATTCCTCGCATTGAGCGTGAACTCCGACGGGACCTTCGAGATGAGCTCCATCAGCAGGGCGCGGTCGATCCGGACCCTTGTCTCCGAGACATCGGCGCCCGCCGCCTTCCACATTGCGATCGCCTCGTCGTCGCGGAACTCGCATCCCACTTCTTCGAGGATGGAGAGCGACTCCTGGTGGATCAGCTCAACCGCCTCGTCCGGAACCATCTGATAGACGGGAATCTGGCGGACCAGGGTTGGAAACGACGCTATGGGTGCGCCCCGCAGCGCCTTGCGCCCCAGGCGGCCACCGCTGCGGCGGTTGGTGTGTTCGCTCACTTCAACGGCCGGTGCGTTCATGGAGGCTCCATCTCCTGTCTCGACCAATCTAGCCAGACAAAATGCGGCTGTGACGCTGGAAAATCCTGATCTCTTGTATAAGCTCAGCTTATGCGAAGCTTGCGCCACCTGCTGCCGTCGGCCGGCCGCCTGATCGTTTTCGAGGCCGCCGGGCGGCTGTCGAGCTTTACCGCCGCCGGGCGGGAGCTCGGTATGACGCAGGCTGCCGTCTCCTATGCGATCCGTGGGCTCGAAGAGCAGCTCGGCGCCAAACTCTTCCAGCGCCGCCACCGGCAAGTCAGCCTGACCGAGGCCGGCGACCGCTTCCATGCCGACGTCTCGCTCGGCCTGTCGCACATTCGCAAGTCGGCGGAGGATCTGCGCCAGATCGCCGTCGGCGCGCATGTGACGCTCGCGGCCTCGACCGCCTTCGCCTCGTTCTGGATGATGCCGCGCCTGCAGCAGTTTCGCGACGAATTGCCGGGCATCGACCTGCGCATCCAGACCGCCGACCGCGATCTCGACATCATCGCCGAAGACATCCCGCTCGGCGTCCGCGGCGGCGAGCCCAAGGAATGGCCGGATTATCATTCGCTGCCGCTGGCCGATGAGGTGATATTCCCCGTTGCCGGCGTTAGTTATGTGGCACGATTCGGGCTGCCGGAGCGTGTCGCGGACCTTCAATCGCACCGCCTTATCCATCTTGAAGAGCCGTTTCGCGAGGCCGCGAGCTGGGACGAATGGTTCGCCTCGGCCGGTGTCGACATCGCCGATGCCGGACGCGGCTTGCGCATCAACGACTATGCGCTGGTGATCCAGGCAGTCATGGAAGGGCAAGGCATCGCGCTCGGCTGGGGTCACCTCGCCGAGCGGCTGCTGGCATCAGGGCTGCTGGTGCGCGTCACCGGCCACACGATGACGACCGGCAAGGGCTTTCATGTCATCTGGTCGAGGAACCGCGAACTCAGCGACAACGCCCGCAAGGTGCGGGACTGGCTGGCCGCGCAGGCGTGAGGCCGATAAATGCCCGGTCAAACGGTCACGACGATCTTGCCGAATTGCTCGTTCGATTCGAGATAGCGGTGCGCCTCGACGATCTGGTCGAACGGAAAGGTTCTGGCGATTGCCGGCTTCAGCGAACCCGAGCTCAGTCCGTCAAGGATGAACGCCTTGGCGGTCTGCAGCCGGACCGGATCGCGCACGATCTCATGGACGAGATAACCGCGCAGCGTCAGTGTCTTTGCCAGCACTGCAGGTAGCGGAAAGGGTGTCGGGTCGAGGCTCAAGCCGCCATATTCGATGAGAATGCCACCCGGTGCCATCGCTGCCGTCAGAGGCTTGAAAATCGGGCCGCCGACGGCATCGAACACCACGCGCACGCCGTCCGGGCCGGCGATTCGCTTCAGCCTGGCTTCCAGGTCCTCCTCTGCCGAGGCGATGACGTGCGCCGCGCCGAACTCAAGCAAAGCCCGCTTCTTGGCAGATGTCCGTGTGACCGCGATCGGGGTCGCGCCAATCATGTTGGCGATCTGGATCGCGGCGAGTCCGACGCTGCTCGTTGCCGCGGTAATGACAACAAAGTCCTCGCTTTGGAGGTTGGCAATGTCGATCAGCGCACCGTAGGCGGTGAGATATTGCATCCACGCGGCGGCGGCCTCTTCCCAACTCAGCGATGGCGGGTGCTTGACGACGAGCTCGGCTGGGTATGTGGCAATCTCACCATAGGCAGGCCAGCGGGCCATCGATAATGGCGGCACGATGCTGACGGCATCGCCAGGCGCAAACCCGTCCACGCCTTCGCCGACCATCTCGACGATACCCGCCGCCTCGAGCCCAAGACCGGAAGGCAACGGCGCGGTCTGGATGTAGGTCCCCGAACGCAGCAGCGCCTCGGCGCGGTTATACCCAACGCCTTGACGCGGATCTGAATCTCACCGCTCGCGGGCGCAGGCGTGTCAACATTCTCGATGCGCAGGACCTCGGGACCACCGAGCTCATGAAAGCGAACGACACGTGCCATCGGTCACAACTCCAAAATGTTTGAACTGAATCAGCTATGCCAGCGCTCATCAGGCGGATAAATAGCCGCTTGAGTAGATCAGCAGAAACTGCAGGTTTTGAATATGGATCGCCTTACGAGCATGGCCGTGTTCGTCAAAGCCGTCGACCTGGGCTCGTTCGCAGCCGCGGCGGCGGCTCTCGATCTGTCCGGGCCGATGGTCGGCAAGCATGTCCGGTTTCTCGAGGAGCGCCTGAGCGTGCGCCTCATCAACCGGACCACGCGCCGCCAAAGCCTGACCGATTTCGGGCGCGCCTATTATGAACGCTGCCGGTTGGTGCTTGCCGAAGCGGAGGCCGCTGATGCACTCGCCGCCGACCAGCTTGCCGAACCGCGCGGAAAGCTGTCCTCATGCCGGTGCATTTCGGCCGGCGCTGCGTTGCCCCGATCCTGTTCGGGCTTGCGCAGCAATATCCGGCGCTGGAACTTGACCTGTCGTTCAGCGATGCCATCGCCGATCTGGCAGAGGATGGCTGCGATCTTGCCATCCGAACGGGCGATCTGGAGGACCAGACCGGGGTGATGGCGCGTCGCATCGCGCGCCAGCACATGGTCGTCTGCGCGTCCCCGCCTATCTCGACCGGCACGGCGAGCCACATGAAATCGATGACCTCGGCAGCCATCACGCGATCATCTACCGCCGTTCCGGCCGTGCCGTTCAGCCGTGGCTGTTTCCGCGCAATGGCCACCCCGCGATTAAGGTCAGGCCAGTCAGCAGATTACGGCTCGACGATCTCGATGCCATCGCCGATGCCGCGGCCGCCGGTATGGGGCTCGCCTGGTTGCCATACTGGATGGTTCGCCAGCGCATCCAGGCGGGCGCACTTGTCCCGCTGTTACCGGAACAATCCCGGTTTCTCTACGACGTTCATGCCCTGTGGTTGCAGACGCCTCATCTGCCGATGAAAGTCCGCCTTGCCGTCGATGCACTGTCGGCAGCGCTGCCCAAGCTCATGAGTTGAAGTGCACGGCCGCGGTCAGCTGCGTGGATTTCCTCAATTCCGCCCTCCCGCATCGCCTATAGTCGGCTGGGGCCACCTCGCCGAGCGGCTGCTGGCATCGGGGCTGCTGGTGCGCGCCACCGGCCATACGATGGCGACCGGCAAGGGCTTTCACGTCATCTGGTCGAGGAACCGCGACCTCAGTGACAATGCCCGCAAGGTGCGGGACTGGCTTGCCGCGCAGGCGTGAGAGGTTACATCACCGAGCGCCGCGTCGAGAGGGCGCACACGACAAATCGCGCTGTCGCTTGCTGGTGTGACAAGAACTCATGCCCAAGGCATATTCATGTTGACTAGGTTGACATCCTTCTTGACAAAAACCTTTTTATTCTCCCGCCAAACCGCGCTGATTGGTCCGTCTTGCGAAATAACTAATGCCACAGATTTTTCATCTTGACTTGCCAATTTCACCGCTGACCGATGTCGCATACCAAATTGCTCAATATCACATTTCTTATATTTTCTTTGCATTTCGTCTATTACTTCAAAGATATCAACCTCAGGCGAAATCTCAGCTTTTATCTCCCCACCAAATCCAATCAGATTCAAATCATCAGATATAACTATCGAACCATCGCATCCGGACAGGCTTGCCACAAGCCGAGTAGCTTCCACCAGCGCTTCGAATCTATCACTCAAAGCTAACTCGGACCTATATATTACTCCCTCAGGTACGAGGTGCCCGTCCTCAGATAATTCATAATAATCGCCAATTTCATGACGCTTGTTAATATAAGAAATGAATTCACTTTTCAAATTGTCAGAGCCTATTTCATATTTCAGTTTTATCAATGATTTGTTCAATCCGTTCTCTCCATCAATAATTACTATCATGCCACCATGACCAGCCATACTGATCGCGTTTGCAATAGCAGCATACGTATTTATTGCCGCAATAAATTCGAATCCTTCATACTCCTTCGGGTGTTCATACAACGGCGGATCAATAGAACCATCCATCTTTGCAAGCCCCCTGCTCGCCACCTCATGGAGAACGAGGTTAAATTCAAACCTGCTTGTGAGTACAACCCCATCCGCAAGTGACGCAACGTGGTATGGCCCCTGGTAAACCCGTAGACGCCCAGGACGATCGACTTGGGCAAAGAAATTGTTTGGAGATCTATACCTATACTCCAAACCGCTTCGAGCTCGGTGCCACGATGTCCCTAAATCAAATAGCCCCCCGATTGACCACCCTCGCTCATCCCAGAGCACCAATATAGCCGATTTCTTGATATCCGTTGCCGGAGCGAGACGGCGAAGCTCGCTAACGCTTAAAGGTCGCTCCGACGAGAAACGATACATTCTGCCAGCAGACTCGGGTATTTCTGCATCATTTTTTGGCAAGGCAATAACGTTGAATTGTGGATAACGGGACTCTTCCGGCGCACTTGCAGTGAGGTAGCAAATCTCCAATAGCTGCCTCAACAGAGGCAGGGGTGGGCATAGCGGAAGCGCATAGTCGCCGGCGACCATGTTGGGCCATCTTTCGAAAACAATCTTCGCAAGCTCTTTTGGAAACGAAGCCAAAGGGGACCTCAATAAACTGAGCGCGATAATTTGCGTTTGGTGTGCTGGTTCGCATTCTACGAATCCATGTAGAATGAACCCATGCCCATCCGCCAGCTTTCCGAAACGATGATCAACCAGATCGCCGCCGGCGAAGTCATCGAGCGTCCGGCAAGCGTGGTCAAGGAACTGGTCGAGAACGCGCTCGATGCCGGTGCTGCCAGAGTCGAGATCGTCACCGCCGGCGGCGGGCTGAATCTTATCCGGGTCAGCGACGACGGCTTGGGCATTCCGGAAAACGAACTGGCGCTGGCGATTGCGCGCCATTGCACCTCCAAGCTCGCCGACGACATTCACGACATCCGCTCGCTCGGCTTCCGCGGCGAGGCCTTGCCTTCGATCGGCTCGGTGGCGCGGCTGTCGATCCGCTCGCGCACCGCGTCCAGTGAAAACGCCGCCGAGATCGGCATCGACGGCGGCCGCGTCTCCGCGGTCAGGCCGGCGGCGGCCAATCGCGGAACCACGGTTGAGGTGCGCGACCTGTTCTTCGCCACGCCCGCAAGGCTCAAATTCATGAAGGGCGAGCGCGCCGAAAGCTCGGCCATCGGCGACGTGGTCAAGCGCATCGCCATCGCCTTTCCCGCCGTGCGCTTCACCCTGGCCGGCCCGGACCGCTCGACGCTGGAACTGCCGGCGACCGACGACAGCCCGGAAGGCCGGCTGCGCCGGGTGGCACAGGTGATGGGCGCCGACTTTCCGGACAATGCGATCGCCATCGACGCGATGCGGGACGGCGTGCATCTCGCCGGCCATGTCTCGGTCCCCTCCTTCACCCGCGCCAACGCGCTGCAGCAATACGCTTATGTCAACGGCCGCCCGGTGCGTGACAAACTGATCGCCGGCGCCATTCGCGGCGCCTTCGCCGACGTGCTGCCGCGCGACCGCCATGCCGTCACCGTGCTGTTCCTGACGCTCGATCCGGCGATCGTCGACGTCAACGTCCATCCGGCCAAGGCAGACGTGCGCTTCCGCGACCCGGGGCTGGTGCGCGGGCTGATCGTCGGCGCTATCCGCGAAGCGCTGGCCAATGCCGGCATCCGCGCCGCCACCACCGGGGCCGCCGGCATGATGGCGGCGTTCCGGCCAGGCGCCGCATCCTATGCGCATGGCGGGCCGGCCAACGGTCACCGCAGCTACGAGGCCGCCTATCGGGCATCGGGCTTTGCCGGGTTCGATGCTGCCCGGTCGCCACAGCGGCCGCTCGATATGGGCGACGGGTTCGGCGAGGACGAGCAGACGGCCTTCGACGCCGGGCCACTGCAAAGTGCCGACGCGCGCGCCGGGCAAAACGAAGCCGCGGAAACGCTGCTCGGCACGGCGCTGGGCGCGGCGCGCGCGCAAGTGCACGAGAATTATATCGTCGCCCAGACCAGGGATTCGCTTGTCATCGTCGACCAGCATGCGGCGCATGAGCGGCTGGTCTACGAGGCCTTGAAGAACGCCCTCCACTCACGCGCGGTGCCGTCGCAGATGCTGCTGTTGCCCGAGATTGTCGATCTGTCGGAAGAGGATGCCGAGCGGCTTGCTAGGCATTCCAAGACGCTGGCCCGCTTCGGCCTCGGCATCGAGCGCTTCGGCCCCGGTGCGGTGGCCGTGCGCGAGACGCCGTCGATGCTCGGCGAGACCAACGTCCAGCAGCTGGTGCGCGATCTCGCCGACGAGATCGCCGACAACGACACGGTCGACACGCTGAAGGAGCGGCTGGACAAAATAGCCGCGACCATGGCCTGCCACGGCTCGGTACGTTCCGGCCGCCTGCTCAAACCGGAAGAGATGAACGCGCTGCTGCGGCAGATGGAGGCGACGCCGGGCTCCGGCACCTGCAACCACGGCCGCCCGACCTATATCGAGCTCAAGCTGGCGGATATTGAGCGGTTGTTCGGGCGGCGGTGAGAAACTCGCAGGGCGCAGCCCCACCCGGACCTTCGGTCCGACCTCCCCACAAGGGGGAGGTAGGGAGCCTACCCGCCGACGCCTCGCGAGGAGCTTACCCTCCCCCTTGTGGGGAGGGCCGCTGCGAAGCAGCGGGGTGGGGGTACGAAAAGAGCCGCTGTACAGCGGCTCTTTCGAGTCAGGCACAGCCCCAAACCCTTTGCTCACCTCTTCAAATTCACCACGATGACGCCGCCCAGCGCCAGCGCGCCGCCGATTATGCCAAGCAGCGTCGGCACCTCGCCCAGCCAGAAGAAGCCGATCAGCGTCGCCACCGGCGACACCAGATAGAGGAAGTTCGAGGCACGCGCCGCGGGCAGTCGGGAAAGTGCTGTTGCCCATGCGGCATAGGCGATGAGGCTGGGCACGATGCCGAGAAAGATGACGGCGCCGAGCCCGGCGGTGTCGGCGACCGCCGCTTGCGCCAGACCGCTCGGCAGGAACGGCGACAGGCAGAGCGCGCCAAGCACCATGTTCGAGGCCGAGATCGTCAGCGGGTGGTGGCGACCAAATAGCGGCTTCTGGACGATGGTGTTGACGGCCGAGCACAGCGCCGAGCCGAGGACAAGCAGCGCACCGCTGTTGAAATGCAGCCCTTGCCCCTCGCCCATGGCGATGATCCCGATACCGGCGAAGGACAGGAATGTGCCGGCCCAGGCCAGGCCCGAGAAGCGTTCGCCGAGCAGCGCCATGGCCATGATGGCGGTGAAGATCGGGCTGACATTGATGATGAAGCCGGCCGCACCGGCCGAAACGGTCAGCTCGCCGAAATTGAGCATCACCGTGTAGAGTGCGACGAAGACGGCACCACCGAAGACAAAGCGCCAGAGTTCATCGAGCCTGGGCAGTGCCGGCCGCTTGACCGCGAGGAAGATCGCCGCCGGAACCGCGGCGATGGCAAAGCGCAGCGCGCCAAGTTCCAGCGGCCCGAAAGCGGCAAGGCCGGCGCGGATCGCCGGAAAGGCGGAGGCCCAGCCGACGACCGTCAGCGCCACCGCGATGGCAGCCGTGGCATCCATGCGCTGTGTCGTATTCAACGTGCCGGTGTAAGCGCTCATCTGGGTGTCCTCGCGATCCAATGCCATGAAGTAGAGAAACGCTATTGCGGGTCGGTTGACAAACGAACAAATCGAGGATCACCTGTGACTATGGATCACAGCTTAGACCCGATGCTGCCGCTCGAAACGCTGCGCGCCTTCGACGCCGCGGCTCGGACCGGCAGCTTTTCGGCGGCGGCCGAGAAGCTCAAGATCACCCACGGCGCCGTCAGCCGGCAGATCGCCAAGCTCGAGGGCTGGCTTGGGCTGAAAGTCTTCGATCGCGGCGCGCGCGGCGTCTCGCTGACCGTCGAGGGCAACCGCCTGCATCTGCGCACCACCGAAGCCTTCGCCCTGATCGCCAGCAATTCGGACCGTTGGGTCGAGCCGCGCGGCACGGCGGTGGTGCGGCTGACCTCGATCCCTTCGGTCAGCGGGCTGTGGCTGATGCCGCGCATGGCGGCGCTGGAGAACCACCCGTCCAAGCTGCGCATCGTGCTCGACGTCGACATCCGCCAGGGCGATCTTGCCGACGAGGGCATCGACCTGTCGATCCGCTGCGGGCGCGGTCGCATTCCGGGCCGGATCTCGGTGCAGCTTTTCGAAGAATATGTGTTCCCGGTCGCCTCGCCGGGACTGGCCAGGGAGATCGGTCGCGGAGATCCCGCCCGGCTGCTCAACTATCCGGTTATCAATGATTCCGACGCTTCGGCGTGGCGCGCCTGGTTTGCGGCGCAGGAGATGGACTATCGGCCGCGGCCGCACGACCGCCGTTTCGAGGACTACAACCTCGTGCTCGACGCCGCCGCGCACGGGCTCGGTATTGCGCTGGCACGTCCGCCGTTGACGGTGGACCAATTGAAATCGGGCCGCATCGTCGCCGTAGACGAGCGCAGTACGCTGAGCCCGATATCTTACTGGCTCGACCGGCCGCTGGGGCGCCCACGCGCCGCCGCCGCCGAACTCGCCCGGCGCATCGCCGTCCAGGCCGGGCTGCCAGCGGAGAAGATCGAAGAGTTTATCATCGCCGAGGAATGAGATGCCTCAGGCGCGTCGCGTGCGGCCGGCCTGATACGACGTGCTTCAGGTTCTTGTGTTTTATGCATGTCGTTATCGCAAAACCGCTGCACACTTTTGCGCGACATGCATTGGCATCCGCTTTGCCGGCTTGTTTGAGCAAGCGTCACCAGAAACAGAACCACGCAAAGCCAACCAAGCTTGACCTCGCCGCAATTTGTGGCGATGACATCGTCATGAATTTCGGCACCACCCCATGATGAACCGTTTCGAAGGACCCGGCGGCAAGGAAGCCCGCATCCGCTATCTCGACGGCGACTTCCAGGTGACCAGCCCCGGCGCCTTCGTGCGCTGCGCGGTGACCGGCGAGAGCATCCCGCTCGACGAGCTCAAATACTGGAGTGTCGCCAGGCAGGAACCCTATGTGAACGCCGCTGCCTCGCTGCGCCGCGAGATCGAAGCGCATCCGGAACTGCGCCGCCGACGCTAGTCCAGCGCAAATGGAAGCCGCCCCGTTGCGATCCTGCGCCCTCTGCCGCGGTGTCAGACACGGCAACACCGAAACCTTAGAGGCTATCTCGAAATAAAAAACCCGCCTCAGGCTCGAGGGCGGGTCACCGGCGAATCATCACCATACCGAAATTATTAGCATAGCTGCCGGCACAAAGCAAGAACAAAATACGTTCGACCGGCGGAAAGCTGCAAATTCCAGTCCCGCATTGCCTCGGTGCTCAAGCTTCTGGTCAGCCTTTAAGCCGGCGCTGCCGCCAGGCATCCAGCGTCTCGTCGATGATGCGTTGCGGCACATGGTCGAGCTCGAAGACGGTGTCGATCTCCAGCACATCGAGCCCGTCGAGGAATTCCGGCGGTGCTGCGCCGTGACGCAGGCGGGCAGCGTCCTTGGCGGTGGTAATGAGGCCAAGCCCGGCTTTACGTGCCGTCGCCGCCAATTCGGCAAGCTCGTCCGCACTGTAGAAATGATGGTCAGGAAACGGTCCGGTCAGCGCAAGCTCGCCCCCGGCCTCGCTTACCGTGTCGAAAAACCTGTCGGGATGGCCAATGCCGGCGAACGCCAGGAACCGCCTGCCGGCCAGCGTCACCTTGCTGCTCGGGGCAGTGTGCGCCTCGAAGATCGGCCTGCCGGCGCGCGCTGCCTGGCGCACGACCGTGTCGGCCGCGGTGCCCTCGCCCATCTTCAGCAACGCGCTGGTGAAGACCAGTTGGTCGACGATGTTTGCCCGCAGGGGCCCGCCGGGGATGACGCGGCCATTGCCGATGCCATGGCGCGCATCGACAACGACCAGCGCATAGTCGATGTGGATGCGCGCGCTCTGAAAACCGTCATCCATGATCAAGAAATCGCAGCCGAGCTTCTCCAGCAGAAGCCTGGCGCCGGCGGCCCGGTTCGGCGTCACCGCGACCGGCGCGTGTTCGGCCAGAAGCAGCGGCTCGTCGCCGACATGCTTGGCGGCGTCGTGGTGCGGATCGACTATATGCGGCTGCGCGAAGGAGCCGCCATGGCCGCGCGACAGGAAACCCGGATTGAGCTGCATGCGCCTGGCCTGCTCGGCCAGCGCGATCGCCACCGGCGTCTTGCCGGTGCCGCCGACGGTGAAGTTGCCGACGCAGAGCACCGGCGCCTCGACCTTTTCGCGCGGCGCGTGCCGCATGCGGCGACCGGCGACAAGCGCATAGACGGCGGAAAGCGGCGACAGCGCCTTGACCCGCCAGTCCGGCTCTTCCCACCAGAAGGGCGGCGCTTCCGAGGTCACGTCAGCGCCCGTTCGCGCCCTTCAGGCGCGACTTGACGACCAGCGGCTGGATATAGGGCTCGAGCGACCTGAGCGTATGCGCCAGCGCACCGCGCATCTCGTCGACCGTCGCCGCACCCGCCGCCATCATCTCATGGCGGGCCGCCTCGTTGGTCAAAAGGAAATTAACGGCGCCGGCCAGCATATCGCGGTCGCGCACCAGCTTGGCGCCGCCGCTATCGAGCAGGCGCTGATAGGCCTCACGAAAATTCTGGACGTTGCGGCCGGCAAGCACCGCCGTCTCCAGCATGGCTGGTTCCAGCGGGTTCTGGCCGCCCTCGGAAGTCAGCGAACGGCCGACAAAGGCGATTTCCGTCAGCCTCAGATAAAGCCCCATCTCGCCGATCGTGTCGCCGAGCAGAATATCGGTGTCGGCGGTGATCCTGTCGCCCTTGCTGCGCTGCGCCAGCTTCAGGCCCATGCCGGAAATCTGGGCGGCCAGCTGCCCGGCGCGATCGGGATGGCGCGGCACGATGATCGTCAAAAGCCCGTGGTGGCGCTTGTGCAGCATGGCGTGAACTTCGGCGGCGACCGCCTCTTCGCCGTCATGGGTCGAGGTCGCCGCCCAGGTCGGGCGACCGCCGATCTGGCGTCTCAGCGCCGCCAACGCCCGCTCGTCGGCCGGCGGCGGCGCGGTGTCGACCTTGAGATTGCCGGATACGGTGACCGGCCGGGCGCCGAGCGATAGGAAGCGCTCGCCATCGAGATCCGACTGGGCGACGACATGGGCAAGATTTTCGAACAATGCTTCGGCAATGTTGGCGCGCTTCTTCCAGGACTTGAAGGAGCGGTCGGACAGCCTGCCGTTGACCAGAACCTGCGGCACGCGGCGGGCGCCGAGTTCCAGGATGGTCATCGGCCAGATCTCCGATTCGGCGATGATCGCCAGGTCCGGCTGCCAATGGTCGAGGAAGCGGCTGACCGCCGGCTTGAGGTCGAGCGGCACATATTGGTGGATGATGCGGTCGCCCAGCCGTTTTTCGGCGACCTGCGCCGAGGTGACCGTGCCCGTCGTCAGCACGATGTTGACGCCGTAATCGAGAATGCTCTCGACCAGCGGCACGACGGCGATGGTCTCGCCGACGCTGGCTGCATGGATCCAGATCACCGGGCCTTCGGGACGCTCGCGTCCGGCGACGCCGTAGCGTTCACGCCGGCGAATCCGGTCCTCCTTGCCTCTGGAAGTGCGCCAGGCGACGTAAGGTCCGACCAGCGGGTAAGCGGCGGCCCCGGCGAAGCGGTAGGCCGTCAGGAAGGCGCGGGCCCAGCGCATACTCATTTCGAACCGTCCACAAGGCGATAGGCCTCGGCGGTCGCGGCATTGAGCGAGGCCGTGACCTCCTGGCGCTTGCGTTCCATTTCCGCGGCGTCGGCGTTGGCCGGCACGAAGACAGGCGTGCCGACGACAATCGAGGAGCGGCCGAAGGGCAAGTTGATCGTCGTCTTGTCCCAGCTGCCCTCGATCACCTTGCGGCGGCTGGTGGCTATCGCGGCAGGCAGGATCGGCCGGCCGGACAGCCGCGCCAGAAGGACGACGCCGAGCCCCGCATCGCGCGGCGTGCCGTGGGGAATATCAGCAATCATGGCGACATTCTTGCCGGTGGCGAGCGACTTTTTGAGGGCGATGAGCGCCTTGGCCCCGCCCTTGTCGAGATGCCTTGCGCTTTCGCGCCCGCCAGAGCCGCGCACCGCCTCGATGCCGAATTTCTCGACCATCAGCGCGTTGAGCTCGGCATCGGCGCTGCGCGATACCATGGCAACCAGCGGCCGTCCCTTGGGATAGTAGGCCGGAGTCAGCAGGTGCTGGCCGTGCCAGAGCGCGATGATGCCAGGCTCGAGCTGCGCATAGGCGCCGCCGGAAAACTTGGCCGATCCGTCGACCATGCGGTTGGTCAAGCGGACAAGGCGAACGAAATACGCAAACAGCGCGGCAAGCGCATTCTTGACGAATCGCGACTGCGCCAGCGGTTCGCGGATCTTGCGCCAGAACGTCTTCGGCTTGCGACGTCTGACCGCCGACCGCGGGGCTGATCGCTTGACCGCTTCATGGTTCATCGATGTCAACCGACGGCCTTGTTTTCGGGGTCGAGCAGGCGGTGCAGGTGAACGACGAAATAGCGCATATGGGCATTGTCGACGCTAGCTTGCGCCTTGGCCTTCCAGACGGCGTGCGCCGATTGATAGTCCGGATAGATGCCGACAATATCGAGCGCGTCGAGATCGCGGAATTCGGTGCCGCCCAGCTTCTTGAGTTCGCCGCCGAACACCAGGTGCAAAAGCTGTTTCTTTCCGTCTTCAGCGGCCATGTCGATCCTTCACATATCGTGAGTTTGGGACAGGTCTAGACCAAAGCCGCCGACTTTGGAACTATTGATAGTGGTCAATTGTCCAGCCCGGCGATGACGCCGGCGAGCACGGCGAGGAGTTCGCCGCTGCCGGCGGCGAGCGGTCCGTGACGGATCACTTCGCCGGCATAGAGCGGCGCGCGGCCATGCCGATCGAGCAAGGCGCCGCCTGCCTCGCGCAGGATGAGATCGGCCGCGGCGATGTCCCAGTCATGCGCGTTGGCCTTGACGAAGGTGGCATCGAGCTGGCCGCCGGCGATCATCGCCAGCCGGTAGGCGAGCGAAGGAATATAGAGCACGCGCTTCAGCCGTTTGTGCCATTTCGCCGGCATCAGGTCGATCATCGCCTTCGGTCCGGCGATTTCGGCCGTTTCCGACGGCGGACGCACGCTGATGCGCCTGCCGTTCAGGAACGCGCCCTCGCCCGGCAGCGCCCAATAGATTTCGCCCTTCGCCGGGCAGTCGAGCACGCCGGCAAGCGTTCGACCGTTCTCGACCACAGCGACGCTGACGCACCATGTGGGCAGGCCCTCGAGGAAACCGCGCGTGCCGTCGATCGGATCGACGACGAAGGTGCGGCGCGCGACAAGCCTTACCGGGTCGTCGACGGTTTCCTCCGACAGCCAGCCATAATCCGGCCGGGCCGCCAGCAAGGTCTCGCGCAGATATTTGTCGGCGGCGTGATCGGCTTCGCTGACCGGCGAGGTGCCGCCCTTCATCCACACCTGCGGATTGTTGTTGAAGTACTGCATGGCGATGAGCCCCGCCTCGCGGGCGGCATCGCGCAACAGCTGCAGGTCTTCAGTAGCGCCGGCCGAGACGGCCGGGTCAAGCTCCGGCAAGGGTCATTCCTTCGATCAAAAGCGTGGGCGCGGCAGTGCCGAAATTGCGGTCGAGATCGCTCGCCGGAACCATGTTGAGGAACATCGTCTTCAGATTGGAGGCGATGGTCACCTCGGCGACGGGATAGGCCAGCTCGCCATTTTCGATCCAGAAGCCGGAAGCGCCGCGGCTATATTCGCCTGTCACCATGTCGACGCCCTGGCCGAACACTTCGGTGACGTAGAAGCCGGACTTGAGCGACTTGATCAGCTCTTCCGGCGTATTTTCCCCGGGCTCGATGGCGAGATTGGTCGACGACGGCGAGACCGACGAGCCGCTGCGCGAGCCGCGCCCGTTGGTGACGAGGCCGAGTTCCCGAGCCGCCGAAGTCGATAGGAACCAGTGGCTGAGCACGCCCTTGTCGACCATGAACAGTTTTTCGCCCTCGACGCCTTCGCCGTCGAACGGGCGCGAGGCCTGCCCACGGCGCCGGAGCGGCTCGTCGGTGACGGTGATTGCGGCCGAAGCCACCTTCTTGCCCATCATGTCGCGGAGAAAGCTGGTCTTGCGCGCGACCGCGGCGCCATTGATGGCACCGGCAAGGTGGCCGGCAATGCCGCGCGCCACACGCGGATCGAACACCACGTCGACAGGCCCGGTCGCCGCCTTGCGCGCGCCAATGCGGCGGACGGCGCGCTCACCGGCCTTGCGGCCGATGTCTTCCGGCGCGTCGAGATCGGAAAAATGCTGGCGCGAGGAGAATTCGTAGTCGCGCTCCATGCCGGTGCCCTCGCCGGCGATCACGCTGGTCGAGCGTGAAAAACGCGAGGCGACGTAATGGCCGACGAAGCCGTGCGAGGTGGCGAGCACCAGGCCGCCGAGCCCAGCACTGGCGCCACTGCCGGCCGAATTGGTGACGCCCTTGACGGCAAGCGCCGCCGCTTCGGCGGCAAGCGCTGCTTCCTTCAACTGGTCCGCCGGCACCTCGGTGGCGTCGAACAGATCGAGGTCGCGCGGTTTCTTGACCAGGAAGGCCGGGTCGGCGAGGCCCTGATAGGGATCCTCGGGGGACACCTTGGCCATGGCGACCGCGCGCTCGGCCAGCATATTGGGGTCGGATGCCGCCGTTGCCGAAACGCTCGCTACCCGCTTGCCGACGAAGACGCGCAGCGAGACGTCCTCGCTCTCGGACGCCTCTGTGCCTTCGACCTTGCCAAGCCGCACCGACACGCCGGTCGAGCGGCCGCGTACCGCAACGGCATCGGCGGCATCGGCGCCGGCGCGTTTGGCAGCCTCGACCAGGGCCGCGACGCGATCGGTCAGTTTCGCTGCGTCGAGCGTATCGGTCATGCGCATAATCCTGTTATTTCCGGCCGGCTGAAGGGCAGCCGCTGCTGCACCATCTATTGTCCCGATGCCGCTTCTGCAATGGGAGAAGCGGGCAAACCGGGTGCATCAAGCGCCCAAACAGGACCGCAGGCCGCAGGCGGATGAACGGCGAGCGAGATCGACAATCCCTCAGGAAGCGGCCACCGGCGTCCAGATCACGTCCTCGATCCTGAGCGCGCCGGTGGCGAGCATCACCAGCCGGTCGAAGCCGAGCGCGGCGCCGCTCGCCTGCGGCATGATGGCGAGCGCGGCGAGGAAGTCCTCGTCGATCGGGTAGCGTTCGCCATAGACGCGCTGCTTCTCATCCATTTCGGCGGCAAAGCGCAGGCGCTGCTCGGCCGGGTCGGTCAATTCGCCGAAGGCGTTGGCGAGCTCGACGCCGCAGCAATAAAGCTCGAAACGCTCGGCGGTGCGCGGATCGTCGGCGCTCGGCCGGGCCAATGCCGCCTCCGAGATCGGATATCCGAAAAGGATGGTGGGGCGTCCCTGCCCCAGCGCCGGCTCGATTTTTTCGACCATCACCCGGCTGAACAGGTCGGCCCAATTGTCGTCGGGCGCGGTCCGCAATCCGGCCTGGACCAGGGCGGCATGCAACACCGCGCGGTCGGTGCTGCCATCGGCTGCAACCGTCGCCAGCAGATCGATGCCGGCATGGCGCATGAAAGCTTCGGCGACGCTCAACCGTTCCGGCTCGGCGAACGGATCGGCTTCACGGCCGCGGAAGCTAAAACGCTTCGCTCCGGCCCGTTCGGCCGCCAGCGCTACGAGCTCGGCGCAGTCGCGCATCAGGCTCTCATAGGTCTCGCCGACGCGGTACCATTCGAGCATGGTGAACTCAGGATGGTGCAAGGGGCCGCGCTCGCGGTTGCGCCAGACAGCCCCGAAGCTGAAGATGCGCTCCTCGCCGGCGGCAAGCAGCTTCTTGCAGGCGAATTCCGGCGACGTGTGGAGGTAGAGCGGCTGGCGCTGTCCGTCCGGCCCGATCGCCTCGGTGGCAAAGGCCGACAGGTGCGCTTCATTGCCGGGCGAGACCTGCAGGGCCGATGTCTCCACCTCGACGAAGTCGCGGCGGGCGAACCAGTCGCGCATCCCGGCGGCAATGGCATTGCGCAGGATCAGCCGCGGCCGGCGGTCGGCGTGGACATGCGGCGTCCACCACGGCGAGGCGGCGGTCATCGGTTTCAGGGGAATTGCACAGAGGGCTGGCGATTGCGGCCAAGATGCGCTAGGCCGCACGCAACGGCCTCTCCAGCCGATTTGCGCCAACAAATTTTATCAGGATGGAAACCCGTGAAGGTCATCGCCAGCTCCTTACGCAAAGGCAACGTCGTCGAAAAGGACGGCAAGCTTTATGTGATCCTCTTTGCCGAAAACATTCATCCTGGCAAGGGTACGCCGGTCACCCAGCTCGACATGCGGCGTATCTCCGACGGGGTAAAGGTTTCCGAGCGTTACCGCACCACCGAGCAGGTCGAGCGCGCCTATGTCGAGGAGCGCGAGCACACGTTCCTCTACCATGACGGCGAAGGCTTTCACTTCATGAATCCGGAGACTTACGACCAGGTCGCGGTGCCGGAAAGCGTGGTCGGCGACATGGCGCCTTATCTGGTGGAAGGCATGCCGGTGCAGATCTCGCAATACAACAACATCGCCATCTCGCTGGTACTGCCGCAGCGCGCCACTTTCGAGGTGGTCGAGACCGAGCCGGTGACCAAGGGCCAGACGGCGTCCTCGTCCTACAAGCCGGCAACGCTGTCCAACGGCGTGCGTACCCTGGTGCCGCCACACATCAGCGCCGGCACCCGCGTGGTGGTGATGACGGCCGATGGCGCCTATGTCGAGCGCGCGAAGGATTGAGGCGCGAAGCCTGACACGCCTCGCCGAAAGCGTCGCGGCGGCCGGTCATCGTCTACCGCTTTGTGCCAGGGGCTTTCGAGCATTGGGACGCTGCACGCAGACCGAAGCGTCAACGCCCCGCCAGTTCTTTCCTATTGCACGACGCCAGCGGGCAATCTCTGAGCCTCGAGCAACGCCGATCGTCCCTTTCGCCAGGTGCCAGGTGGAATGCCGACGAACTTTTTGAAGGCGCGATTGAAGGCGGCTTCCGACTCGTAGCCGACCTCGGCACCCGCTTGCGCGATGCTCATTTCGGGCCGTTCGAGCAGACGTCCCGCCAGTTGCAGACGCCAGCGAGCAAGATAGTGCATGGGGGAGACCTCGACATAGTGGGTAAAGCGGCTCGCAAACGCCGTGCGCGAGAGCCCTACTTCGCGGGCGAGCCGGTCCAATGTCCATTCCTCCCTGGGGCGAGCGTGGATGAGCCGGAGCGCCTCGCCGACATGTGGATCCCGTAGGCCTGACAGCCAGCCGCGCGAATCGTCGGGGAGGGTCTCGAGATGGCGGCGGATGATCTCGACAAACATCAGCTCGCTCAGCTTGGCGAGTATCGTTTCACAGCCCGCCCGCCCACTGCCACCTTCGGCCAGCGCCAGCCGAAAAAGGTCGACAACCCAACTGCTTCCATCGGCGGGCTTGCGGGCACACAGGATGGCCGGCAATGCGGCCAGGAGAGGATTGAAGGGACGTGCATCGCAGCCAAGATACCCGCAAATGAACCGGGTCCGCTCGTCTCCGCCGCCACCATGGATCACCGCGAACGGCAGGCTCTCGTCTATCGGCCGATAATACATCGCCATATTGGGTTCGCCCCGCGCCCCCGGCGAGGAGCTCAACACGTTCGGAACACCACCGGGGAAGACAACGACATCACCGGCGTTCACGAGCACCGGCGGCACCGAATCGTCTCCCAGCGCGGCCCAGCACGAGCCCGACATCACGGCATGAAAAGAAATGATGTGCTCTGCCTCCGGCATGATGGCGGCGGCAATGTCGGCCGTGCCCGGCGACTCGCCAACCCAGGGAGAGCTGGCGTCGACGTCGAAATAGATCGCACCGGTGAGGCGAACGGCTCGGAGCACATCGGAAAGGACATCCATGCACTACACCTCCGGAAACGATCGGCTACTCCCTTTGACAACGAGTTTTTCCGCCAGGCATCTCGGACTATCCGGCAATATGGCCGCCCGAGCAACTATCCATCCGGTCTAATCCTACTCTGAACGATCGGGCAACAGAAATGGACGATGTGACATTTGCGGGAACAGCGGACGGGATTAGCGTTTCATCGGCCGGCCGGCAGGTCCAATAACAGGGAGGAATGTCATGAACGATGAAGACATCACCAAATTCGCAGCAAGCCTGCGAGGCGAAGTCATCCGCGCCGGCGACGCCCGCTATGACGAGGCCCGCAAGCTCTACAACGGCATGATCGACAAGCGGCCGCTGATCATCGCCCGCTGTGTGGACGTCGCCGACGTAATCACAGCGGTGAATTTCGGCCGCGACAACAATTTGCTGGTTGCGGTACGTGGCGGCGGCCATAACGGACCAGGATTGGGGAGCTGCGACGACGGTCTGGTGATCGATCTGTCGGCGATGAACGGCGTGCGCGTCGATCCGGATGCCCGCACGGCGCGGGTGGGCCCGGGCTGCACTCAGGGCGACCTCGACCATGCCACCCATGCCTTTGGCCTGGCCGTACCGGCGGGCATCATCTCGACCACCGGGGTCGCCGGACTGACGCTGAGCGGCGGCCATGGCTATCTGACGCGCAAATATGGCCTGACCATCGACAATCTGATCGAGGCCGATGTCGTGCTTGCCGATGGAAGCTTCGTCACCGCCAGCAAGGAGCGGAACCCCAACCTGTTCTGGGCGCTTCGCGGCGGCGGCGGCAATTTCGGCATTGTCACCAGCTTTGTGTTCAAGCTCCACCAGGTCAGCATGGTCTTTGCGGGGCCGATCGCATGGGATCAGCGCCACGCCCGCACCATCATGCAGCATTATCGCGAGTTCCTGCCGAACGCGCCCGAAGAACTCGGGATCTTTCTCGGGCTCAAGACCGTCCTCTCGAGCGCACCCTTCCCGGAAGAGTTTTGGGGAAAGCGGATGTGTCTGCTGATGTGCTGCTACAACGGCCCGGAGGAAAAGGGCAGAGAGGCGCTGGCCCCGCTGCTCGATGCGCTGCCCGCGCCCTGGTTCAACTGGATGGGAACGATGCCCTATCCCGCGGTGCAGAGCATGTTCGATGGGCTCTACCCGAAGGGAATGCAGTGGTACTGGCGGGGCGATTTCGTCAAGACGATGTCCGACGAGGCGATCGACGCCCATCTCGAGCAGGCGGCGAAGACGCCGAGCGAGCTATCGCTCATGCACCTCTACCCGATCGATGGTGCGGTCCATCGCGTCGGCAAAGACGAGACGCCCTGGAATTACCGTGATGCGACCTGGTCGATGGTCATCGCCGGGATCGATCCGGACCCACAGAAAGCGGGGCCGGTGACACGCTGGACCAAGGCCTATTGGGAGGCCGTGCATCCGTTCGATCTGGGTGGCGCCTACCTGAACTTCATGATGGATGACGAGGGCGATGCAAGGCTCAAGGCGGCTTATGGCGACAACTATGAGCGCCTGGCTACGCTGAAGAAGAAATACGACCCAAACAACCTCTTCCGGGTGAACCAAAACATTCGACCGGCTGCTTGACGGCGGCCCTCGTCAGGCCGGCAAGCGTACCGGCCGGCCCAGCTAAGGCTCGGCCGGTACGATAGCTTGCCGGTCAGGACGTCGCTGGCCGGCAAGCGGGATACTCGGCCGCGCTCGCCGACCGTGTTCCATGAGCGATGTCCGGCATGCGTCAAAAGCGATCGGCCCGCACCCTTAGGGTGACCCGCAGCCCGCTTCAGCCGGCAAGTCCGGGAGTAGGCCTCGCGGTCAACGCGTTATGCCTCAACGACTGTTTCTCGCCAGGCCGATCGCGCCAGCAGCCACCGATAGTTTACGCCTCGATGTGGACGTCCGACCTCACGACGACGCCCTCCAGTGCTCATCGAGAACCGGTATTCCCTCCAGAATTAGATAAATTAGCAGTTTCTTAAGTGCCTTTGGAACTTTGTAGCTTGCGTTCCATTTTCAACCGCATGCGAGAGTCTGTGGTCCACGACCCTGGAATGACGGTGAACAGGTCACCGCCTCGCTACTCGCTGGTCCTGCCCATATACAATGAAGAACAGGTGCTGCCTCGGCTGATCGAGCGGATCAGTTGCCTGATCGGCCGGTTGGACGGAGAAACGGAGGCCATCTTCGTCGATGACGGAAGCCTCGACGGAAGCGTCGAATACCTGCGAAAGGTGGTTGCCGCCGAGCCGCGTTTTCGGCTGATCGAATTTTCCCGCAATTTCGGCCACCAGATGGCGATTACCGCCGGTATGGATGCCGCTGCGGGCGATGCCGTCATCGTCATGGATGCCGACTTGCAGGACCCGCCGGAGGTCGTTCTCGATCTGGTGGCAAAGTGGAAGGAAGGCTTCGAGATCGTCTATGCCCGCCGAGTCAAGCGCGACGGCGAATCCCGGTTCAAGCGCTTTACGGCAAGTCTTTTCTATCGCCTGCTGGAGAAAATGACGTCGGTCGATATTCCGCGCGACGTCGGCGACTTTCGCCTGGTCGGCCGCAAGGCGCTGGAAACCTTCAAGCATATGCCCGAACATGACCGCTTCGTCAGGGGCATGTTCGGCTGGATGGGCTTCAAGCAGACGGCAGTGCCATTTGAGCGCCACGCGCGAACCCTGGGCCAGACCAAATACCCATTCTGGAAGATGATGCACCTTGCGGTTCACGGCATCGTCAGTTTCTCCGAGAAGCCGTTGCGCCTGGCGCTCTGGGGCGGATTGGCCATTTCCGCGCTGGCGGTGGTCTTTGGTGCCTACGCCATGTTTGCCTGGTTTTTTGAAGCCGGCGTCATTGCCGGGTGGACATCCACGGTGGTGATCGTGTCGCTCCTGTGCGGCATTAATCTTTTCATGACCGGCGTGGTCGGGCTCTATGTCGGCAGCATCCACGCCGAGGTGAAACGCCGCCCGCTGTACGTGATCGATCGGCTCACCGGCTTCGACGAGGCGATGCGTGCCGTCTCTGGTAAGCGCCGCCAATCGTTTCACAAGCCCAGGAGTGGAGTCCCCGCCAATGGGCGAACTCTTCGACAGCTATAATTCCAACTACGGCGAGGCGGTCGAAGGGTCCATCCGGTTTTCCGGACTCAGGCACGACTTCTTCCTTATCGCCAAGGCGGACCTGCTGCGGCGTTTGGTGGTCGAGCGAAAGCTTCGGCAGGGTGGGTCGGCTGTAAGGGCGCTGGATGTCGGCTGCGGCGTCGGTTCGCTCCACCCCTATCTCGACGGCGCTTTCGACAGCCTCGATGGTTGCGACGTCTCGCAAGACTCGATTTTGCGCGCCAGCCAACACAATCCGCGTGTGGCCTACAGGACCTGCAGCACGCAGGGGCTGCCTTATGAGGACGGCACGTTCGATCTGGCTTTCGCCAGTTGTGTCGTCCATCACGTTACGCCCTCCTCCTGGCTCGATTTCTTCCTGGAAATGCGGCGCGTCGTGCGGCCAGGCGGCATCGCCTGCATCATCGAGCACAATCCCTATAATCCGATGACGCGCCTTGCGGTGTTCCGGTGTCCGTTCGATCAGGACGCAGTCCTGCTCAAAGCCGCCAGAGCAAGGTCCCTCTTTCAGGAAACAGGCTTCAGCCACATCCGCTCCGAGCATTTTCTGCTGCTACCCTCGGCAAGGCCCTTGGCCAGAAGAGTCGAGCGCGTATTCGCGCCTTTGCCGCTTGGAGCGCAGTATGCGTGCAGTGCGCATGTCTGAGCGCCGTTCGACCGGCGACGCCGGGCTGAGGCTGCTGGCGCGCTTCGGGTCGGTCGGCATCGCTGCAACGATCCTATATGCAGTGATGGCCACGGCTTTGGTCGAATGGCAACGGTTCGGCCTCTCGCCGGTCGGTGCCTCGCTTGCAGCTTATACCGCTGCCGCCCTGTTTTCTTATCTCGCGCATAAGTTCGTGACCTTCGCGTCGAGCGGATCGCATCGATCGGAGGCTCCGCGTTTTCTCTTGCTGACGGCAACCGGCTTCGCGGTGGCTTACGCGGCGCCGGCGCTTTTGACGGCGAAACTCAGTCTGCCGCCGATCATTGCCATCCTGGTTACATGCTTGCTTGTTCCAGCGGTCAATCTCCTCATGCTCGACCGCTGGGTTTTTGCGCAGCGAAGACGCGGCCAGCAGCGCGATCGCCCGCCCTAATCCGCGTCAGTGGGATCGAGCCGGAGCGACAACAATTTGATGGAGCGCTTATAGATGTTGCTGGCGGCAGGAGTTTGCGGAATGCCGTCGAGGTAGTCGAAGGCGATGTCGAGTGTCTTGGCCTCGGCGAGAGCCGCCGGTGGGATGACGAACGAGACGGTGCGTGGCTCTTTGCCGGACAGCGTCACCGCATGCACCCGAACGCCGTTCACCGAGATCACAACCCTTTGCGTGATCTGTGGCGGACGAATGACGGCGGCCATTTGCAGCGTGGCAGTCAGGCCGTCGCGAAGCGGCGGTATCTCCAGGCGAAGCCGCGAGGTCTCGCCCAGCGAATGGGTGCCGTCGGCTACCGGTCCCGACCAGCCGCAGACCCTCATGCCGGCTGCCTTTTTGGCTCCGTCGGACCGGAACGACACCGTCTGGCCAAGGGTGTAGCTGCCGACCGCATCGCGATTGAGGCAGGTTGTCGTCCGGTCGATGTAATAGGCGCGATAGTCGGCATTGACGTCTGGATTGAGAGCAAGCGCAAGGATGATGACTTCCGCCCCGGCCAGAACCGCCGCCAGCGTGTAGCCGCCAAGCGAGGCCGCGCGCCGATGCGGGCCCGGAGTGCTAGACCAGGGCAAGATAGCCCCCGATCCATGCCACCGTCATGAAATAGCAGGCGCCCAGGAAGAGACCCAGAGCCGAAAGAAAAGTCAGCTTCGACGCCGACAACAACGTGGTCAGCAACATTGTCAGAGGCGAAAGCCCAATGACGTATCTGACCATCGAGGCCAGGTTCGTGATCAGCGGCAGGATGATGCAGCAGGCGCAGAACAGCGCGGCACCATATTGCCTGCGAACCGCCAGAACCGCCGATAGCGCCAGTCCTATGAGTGCGGCGAGCGCGCTCCATTGCGGCGCCGTAGGCAGCCATCCAGTCGTCGGAACGGCCGAGAGTCCATCCCATATGAAGGCGAGCGGATTGCCCGCCACCCGTCCAAACGCGCGCTGGACGTGCAGGAAGGCAAAGCCGTCCCCGACCGTCAGATAGAGGAACAGGATGTAGGCGAACAAGCCGGCAGGCGAGATGAGAATTGCAACGAGCAGATCCGGTCGGCCAAGCACCCAACGTGGGAACGAAAGCGCCGATCCGCCCTTTGCGCGGTAATCCCTGAACATCTGAATGACAGTCGCAAATACAACAAGCACTCCGACGAGCCTGGTTGCCGACAGCAGAGCCGATGACAGCCCCGCGGTCAGATAGCTGGAGCGTTTGAGTGCCAGAAAAACGCACGACGTCAGGAGCACGAAAAGAGGTTCGGTCAGGAAAGTCGTGAAGTGAAAGGAGAACGGGCCGCTGAGCAGAAAGGCGCAATACAGCACATAAGCGCGCATGTTCTTCTCGAGCAGCGGCCACGCCACCAGACAGGCCGCGTAGCTGCACGCAATCGATGCGATCGACGCGAGCAGTATCGTCGGCAAAGGGAAAACAGACCGGATTGCCGCCACCAGCATCGGATAGAGCGGAAAGAAGCCCCAGCGTCCGACATTGCTCTGGCCTGGAATGGGAAAGCGCTCATAACCGTGTTCGGAAATGTCGACATACCACGCGCAATCCCACCGGCAGAGCGCCTGGGCATAGGCTGCGAAGCCTGGTTCCGCCGAGATCGAGGCAAATGCCGCATAGCGAATGGCCAGTCCACCGACGACGAACAGCAATGGCACCGCCACGACGGCGACCGCAATATAGCGACCGCCGGGACGCGCGACAGCTTCGAGCGCCACAATCTGCCTCCACCCGTTCAAGTGACTGGCGCCACTCAAAGCTAGATGACGCGCGCCCGGGCGAATTCAAGGCATGCAACGCGGCTCAAAAATTGGCGATACCGCCTATCCGGCGTCCCTGAGCCAGACCAGCATCTCGCCGCATCACGTTGAAATGGGTTCAGTCGACGCGTTTAACCCGTCGCGTGGGTATTTGTGCAGTCAAGCTGTTGTACACGACAGTTCGAATCCTGATACCGCCGGTGTACTCGGCCCTTGAGAATCCTCCAGCCTTCGGCAACATGGCGGCAAGGCTGAGAGCATGAGGATGAGCAAGGTCATTTCCGCCGCATCACGGCGTTCGCCGCGCAAGACACCGATGGCGCTGACCGAGGCGCTGGTCGCCCGCACCTTGCGTGCGGTCGAGGATGCCGGGCCGACGCCGGGCATGGTCTACATGACCGATGCCGATTACGCGCGCATTCGCGACGAGGTGCTGGCCGGCGCGCCGGGCGGGCCGGTGAAGCTGTTCGCCTATGGCTCGCTGCTGTGGAAGCCGGCCGGCGAGGTCAGGGGTGGCGAACGGGCCGTGGCGACGGGCTGGCATCGTTCGTTCTGTTTTACGGTGCAGCGCTTCAGGGGCACCATCGAGCAGCCCGGCCTGATGATGGCCCTCGACCGCGGCGGCCAGTGTCAGGGCATGGTATTCGAGATCGCCGAGCCAGTGGGGGCCAATCTCGAAACGTTGCTGCGACGTGAGATGACCATCCTGCCGGCCGTCAACGTGCCGCGCTGGCTGCAGGTCAGGACGGGCGACGGCACGGGCCAAGCGCTTGGTTTCGTTGTCGATCCCGCCAATCCGCGCTATGCCGGCAAGCTCGAAAAGCGAGCGATAGCGGCGACCCTGGCCACGGCCGTCGGCCATTGGGGTTCGGGCGCCGAATATCTGTTCGAGACCATTCGCCATCTCGACGCCTGCGGCATCCGCGACCGCAATCTCTGGCAGTTGCAGGAACTTGTGGCCGAGGAGATCGGTCGGGCGCTGCGATCGGGCTTCATTCGTCCCTGAGCCAGACCAGCATCTCGCCGGGGTCGCGGTTGTCCCAGGCGAAATACGGCACGGCGGTGATTTTCGCGTCCTCGACCGCCGGCGGTTCGGTGCGGTAGAGCCCCTCTTCCCAGTTTTCGAAAGCCTCCTTTTTGGCAATCGCCGAAAGTGTCACGACGCCGCCCAGAAGGTTCGGCTGCTGATGCGCCTCGATGTCGGTCGTTCGCGGCAAGGCGATGCGGTGCAGCTGGCTGGAATTGTCGGTCTCCTCGACGCAATAGATCAGCGGGCCGCGCGCCAGTGCGACACGGCCGATATCTTGCCGCACCTGCGGATTGGCGTAGAGGCGGTCGACGGCCATTTCGAGGTCGAGCTCGACGCGGTCGCCTTTGCGCCATTCGCGGCGGATCGCGGCATAGCCGTCGCTGGTGACAGCAGCCAGATCGACATCTGCGCCGTTCACCTTGAGCGCTGCCTTGCGGCACCAGGCCGGCAAGCGCAGGTGCAAAGTGAACGCGGTCGGAGCTTCCGGTTCGACGGAGATCGAGACCGCGCCGTCCCAGGGATAGTTACTCGTCTGGGTGAGCTCTATTTGCGTCCCGGCGATATCGAAACGAGCCGTGCCGTTTCCATAGAGATGGACGGCGAGTGCGTCGTCCGACAGGCCGTAGAAATAGCTGCCGATCGAGGCGACCATGCGCCCGACATTGGGCGGGCAGCACGGGCAGCGGTGCCATTTCCAGCGGTGGTGGGCGCCGCGGCTTTCGAGCGGATTTTCGTAGAAGAACAGCGAGCCGTCGAGCGACAGGCCGGAGATCGAGCCGTTGTAGAGCGCCCACTCCATGATGTCGGCGTAGCGCGCATTGGGGCCCATGCCGAGCATGCGGCTTGCCCAGAACACCAGGCCGACCGAAGCACAGGTTTCGGCATAGGCGGTGTCGTTGGGCAGGTCGTAATCGGCGGTGAAACCCTCATTGTGCGACGACGGCCCGAGGCCGCCGGTGACGTAGAGGTTCTTGGTCATGAGGTCGTCCCACAGCCGGTCGAGCGCCACCCGCAGCGTGTCGTCGCCGTATTCGGTGGCGATATCCGCCATGCCCGAATAGAGATACATCGCCCGCACCGCATGGCCGACGACCTTGTCCTGCTCGCGCACCGGCTTGTGCGACTGGTTGTATTCGTAAGTCTTGAAATGATAGGCCTTGGGGTCGGCGCCGCGGGCACGCGCCTCCTCGTCGAAATAATGCGGCTGCTGGCCGCGCTGATCGATGAAATATCTGGCAAGCTCCATGCATTTGCGCTCGCCGGTCACCCGTGCCAGCTTGACCAGCGCCAGCTCGATCTCCTCATGGCCGCAATAGCCCTTCTTCTTGCCGGGCTCGGGACCGAACGTCTCAGCGATGTGATCGACATAGCGGCACATGATGTCGAGCAGCTTGCGTTTTCCCGTGGCCTGGTAATAGGCGACCGCGCCTTCGATCAGGTGGCCGGCGCAATAGAGCTCGTGGCAATCGCGCAGATTGGTCCAGCGCAGGCCGGGCTGGATGCGCTGGTACCAGCTCGACAGATAGCCGTCGGGCTGCTGCAGCTTGCCGTACATGTCGATGACGGCGTCGATCTTCTTCTCCAGCTCGTCGTTGCGGCGGCGGTAGAGCGAATAGGCGGCGGTCTCGATGGTCTTGCCCCAATCGGAGTCCCAGAACATCTGCGTCGTCACCGTCGATCCGGTGAATTCGTTGCCGGCGGTGGCTGCCTCGTCCGGCGAGGGTGAGTGGAACGGAATGACGACGCCCGGCGATGGCCGGTCCGGGTCGATCTGCTCGAGCATGCGCGCCTCGACGCAGCGGTCATAGAGGATGCCGGCGGTCTTCGAGGCGACGGCATCGACGCGGTCGCCCCAGAAGCCGCGCACATCGACCTGCGGCACCGGCAGCGGGCGGAAGGCGAGTTTCGGCTTGGCGCCCTGACTGGCGGATTGCGATGCGGTCATCAATTTACTCCGGTTCGGTTCGGTTGGTCACTTCACGGCCCCTGCCATGAGGCCGCGGATGTAGAAGCGCTGCAGCAGCAGGAAGAGCACCAGGCACGGCACCATCATCACGGTGACGCCGGCCTGCACGGCGCCCCAGTCGATGGCGCCGAAGCGGCCGGACTGGAGTGCGGTCATCATGATCGGCAGCGTGAATTTGGACTGGTCGGTCATCAGCACGAGGGCCGCCAAAAACTCATTCCAGGCGCCGAGGAAGGCAAACAGCGCGATGGTGACGATGCCCGGCCAGACCAGCGGCAGCATCACCCTCAAGAGCATGGTGACATTGTTGGCGCCGTCCATGCGCGCGGCTTCCTCGATCTCGCGCGGCACCGCGTCGAAGGCGTTGCGCATCATGAAAATCGAGAACGGCAGCTGCAGCGTGACGTAGACGCAGACCAGCCCGGTCAGCGTGTTGTGCAGGCCGATTTTTGTCAGCACCAGGAAGATCGGCGTCAGGATCGACTGGAACGGGATCATGATCGTCGACAGGATGACGACGAAGAGCAGGTTCTTCAGCGGAAAACGGAAGCGCGAGAAACCGTAGCCGGCGAGCACGCTGACGATCACCGACAGCACCACGGTCATGACCGAAACATAGATGCTGTTTTGCGCCGGCAGCCAGAGGCCGTCGCCAAAGGTGTTGAGCGTGGCGTAGTTCTCGAGCGAAAAGCCGGTCGTCGGCCAGGGCGGCAGCGGCGGCTGGCGCGCCTCTTGCGCCGGCTTGAACGCCGAAAGCACCGTCCAGGCGATCGGCGCCAGGAACAGTATGGATGCGATGATGCCGGTCGAGTGCTCGGCGATCTGCATGCCAATGCGGCGTTTGCGGCTCCTTGCCTGCGCCATCAGTCGACCCCCTCGGGATTGCGCAGCAGTCGCAGCTGGATGAGGCTGAGCGCCACCAGGATGACCAGCAGGACCATCGAAAGTGCTGCGCCATAGCCGAGCTTGAACGACACGAAGGACTGGTTGAAGATCCAGTAGACGGCGGTCAGCGTCTGGTTGCGCGGCCCGCCGCGCAGGATGATGTAGAACTGGTCGAAGGCGAGGATCGAGCCGGCAACCGACAGAATCAGCGCCAGCGCCAGCGTGCGGCGCATCAAGGGCAAGGTAATCGCCCGGAACCGCGCGAATGGCCCTGCCCCGTCGATCATCGCCGCCTCCTGCAGGTCCGGCGGGATCGACTGCAGGCCGGTCATCAGGATGATCATGGTGAAGCCCGCCACCTTCCACACCACCATGGCGATGATCGACCAGAAGGCCGGCTGGAAGGTCGCCAGCAGGTTGAATTTCTTCTCGGTCAGGCCAAGCTCGAAGGCGGCCGGGCTGAACAGGCCGGAATCGACATTGAGCAGCCACGACCACAAAAGGCTCGCCGAAGCGAAACCGATGACCGCCGGCATGAAGAAGGACGTCCGGTAGAAGCCGGTCAGCTGCCGCGGCCTTTCGATGAACAGCGCCAGCGGAAAGGCGACGGCAAAGATCGCGATCGTCACCACCACCGTGTAATAGCCGGTGAACTTCAGAGCGTTCCAGAAACGGGTATCGCGCAGGATCGCCCAGTAATTGTCGAGGCCGATAAAGCTATGCGCGCCCATCAGCGGCCAGTTGTGCAGCGACATCCAGGCGGTCATGCAAAGCGGCACGATGAAGAAGACGACGACAAGGGCAACGGCCGGCGCGACATAGAGCAGGCCGATCCACTGCCGGCGGCCGGCGCCGACCAGTTTGTATGCGCGCGCTGGCGCGGCGGTGGTTGCTGTGATGGTGGTCATGCCGTGGTCTTCCGTTAGCGCTACGTCCCCCTCCCCCTTGAGGGGAGGGTCCGGCCGAAGGCCGGGGGTGGGGTCGTCTGCGAAGTGCGCCGACGGTTCTTTCTGTCGGCGCGTTTCACTTAGGACCCCACCCGGACCTTCGGTCCGACCTCCCCTCGAGGGGGAGGTGGCGCTTTACTTCTGCGGCGCCGAATCGATGATCGACTGCATGGTCTCCTGCGCGTTGGCGATGGCGCCGTCGACGTCTTCGCCGAAGAAGACCTCGTTCATCATCTGGTTCCACGGACCGTTGGCCGAGTTGATCAGGTCGTTGAACACCACCGAATAGGGTGTGCGGCCCTTGGCCATGGCTTCGGCGGCGACCTTGTAGCGCGGGTCGAGTTCCTTCAGCGCCTCATTGGCGATGTCGCCGCGCACCGGCAGGCTGCCGTATTTCGCCAGGATCGTCTGGCCCTCGAGCGAATAGGCGAAATCGAGGAACTCCTTCACCACCGCGACCTTGGTGGTGCCCTTGGTGACGACGAAATTATCGCCGCCGGCAAACGACGACCAGCTGCCATCCTTGCCGGGAAGGAAGGTGATGCCGTAGTCGATATCGGGATATTGCGTGTTGAGCGCGCCGATGGCGAAGGCGCCGGACGGCGAGATGCCGATATTGCCGGTGGCGAAGGCGGCAAAGAAGTTGGAGCCGGTGTCGGTCTGCGCGCCTGATGGCACCAGGTCCTTTTTGACCATCGAACGGTAGAGGTCGATGGCGCCGCGCATCTGCGGCGTATCCAGCGTCGCCTTGGAGCCGTCCTCCGTCAGGATGTCGCCGCCCGAGGCCCAGATCAGCGGCGTGAAGGTGAAGATGTTGCAGCCACCGCAATTGCCGGAGAAGTAGAAGCCCTTGATATCGCCGCCGAGCGCGTTGACCTTTTCGGCGTCGGCTTCGATCTCGGCCCAGTTGGTCGGGCCTTTTTCGGGGTCGAGGCCGGCCTGCTTGAACAGCTTCTTGTTCCAGATCAGCACCGAGGAGTCTGCCGAGAACGGCAGCCCATAGATGCGGCCCTTATAGGTGCCGGTCTTGACATGCGCCGGCGACAGGCTGGCGAAATAGGGCAGCGATTTCGCCCAGTCGGTGATGTCCTCCAACTGGCCGGCGGCGGCGAAGGACGGCGTGTAGATCAGGTCGAGCGACAGCGCATCGGGCGCGGTGCCGCCGGCAGCCGCGGCGCCGTATTTCGGGATGATTTCGGCGTTGGGGATGATGTCGAGCTTGATCTGGTTCTGATGCCCCTTGTTGAAGGCATCGACAATGCGCGGCATGAAGTTCGAGCCGTCGGCGCGAACCCAGATATTGGCGGTGTCGGCGGCGGCCGAGCCGGCTGTCGCCAGCGTGCCGAAAATGCTCGCGGCGATGGCGAGCCCGGTAATGTTGGTTTTCATGCTTCTCCTCCACATGGTTTTAATTTAGCGTTTTAATTTAGCCGCGCCCCAAGCGGGTGCCAATCGGAACGGCCCGTTTCGTTCAGCCGTCCGGCGGACGGCCGCATGACTGACGCACCACCAGCCGGCACGGCAGTTTTCTGATGCCCGGCAAAGCGGGTTCGCCGCCGACGAGCGAAAGCAAGGCAAGGCCGGCCTCGCGGCCAAGTGCTGAAAGGTTCATGTCGACCGAGGTCAGCGGCGGCCGCGTCGCCTCGGCGACGATCTGCCAATTGTCGAAACCGATGACGCCGACCTCGTCCGGCACGCCGATACCGCGCTCGCGCAAGGCGTCGATGACGCCGCGCGCGATCTGGTCGTTACCGCAAAACACCGCATCGGGTTTTTCCCCGTTGCCATCGCGTCCCTTGCCGTCGAACAGCGTCTTGACCGCCTCGTGCCCCCAGGCCTCCGACCACGGGCCGAGCAGCGGCTCCATGACCGGCAGGCCGTTCTCGGCCAGCACCGCGCGATAGGCCTCGGCGCGGGCATGCACCACGGCAAAGCTCGCCGGACCGCTGACATGGCCGATGCGCCGCCGTCCCAGCCGGCAAAAATGCTCGACCGCCAGCCGCGCGCCGCCGGCATCGTCGGACACGAAAGCGATGGCGCCGGGATCGGGTTCGGTGAAGGCGTAGATTGCCGGAATGCCGAGATTGGCGAGATCGACCGGCAGATGGCGGTCGATGCGCTTGCCGGTGGCGATGATGCCGTCGACGCGCTTGTCGAGCATGGCATCGACATGCAGCTGGGCAAGGCGCTGGTCGTCCTCGACATTGCACAGGAACACCGAGACGCCGGCATCGACCAGCGCATCGGAAACGCCGGCCATCAGCGGCAGCGAAAAGCGGCCATAGGTGTCGTTGGTCAACAGCCCGACGGTAAAGGAGCGCCGCCGCAACAGGCTCTGCGCCAGGCTGTTCGGGCGAAAGCCAAGCCGCTGCGCCGTCTCGCGAATACGGGTCCGCGTCTCGGCGGTCATCCGCCCCTGCCCGTTCAGCGCCTTCGATGCCGTGGCCACGCTGACGCCGGCAAGTGCGGCCACCTCACGCAAGGTGACGGGCTGCTTAGCGGGCGTTGGCTGGACGTCGGGCGCCATGATATTGATCCTCCCATTTGAGAAAAGCTTTTCTCTTATGGCCCTGCGGGGTGCTGAGGGGTGAGGTCAGCGGGTGCGGGGCGATTTGGGAAAAGGTTTTCTCAAAAGGAAGATTAGGGGAAGGATGCAAGGATGGCAAGAGGGAATGGCCTGGTTACAGGCATGTTCGGCAGTCAACTACGACTCGCTGCCCTGGGTCCAGGATCTGCCGTGGCGGCACGAAGGAAAGAGGGCGAGCAGCTTTGGCGTGCATTGCCGTTTTACGGGCACCGCGATCAAATAATCGGGGTGCCGCAGTCTACCCGCAGAGCTAGCAGTTCTCAGTCTGTGGATCGCACGCCTTGTTTTTCTGTTTCTGTGGCTTGGGCTTGACCGCCTGCTCGGGCTCGGCCTGCTGCTGCTCGGCCGCTGGCTGCTCCTTGGCCTTCCGCTTCTCAGGCTTGGCAGCCTGCTCCGGCTCAGCCTGCTGCTGCTCGGCAGCGGGCTGCTTCTTGGCCTTCCGCTTCTCAGGCTTGACCGCCTGCTCGGGCTCGGCCTGCTGCTGCTCGGCGGCGGGCTGCTTCTTGGTCTTCGGCTTCTCAGGCTTGGCCGCCTGCTCCGGCTCGGCCTGCTGCTGCTCGGCGGCGGGCTGCTTCTTGGTCTTCGGCTTCTCAGGCTTGGCCGTCTGTTCGGGCTCAGCCTGCTGCTGCTCGGCGGCGGGTTGCTCCTTGGCCTTCGACTTCTCAGGCTTGGCGGTTTCTTCGGGCTTGGCCTGCTCGGTCGTTGCAGCGCCTTCGGTCGGCTTCGATTTCCGGCCAGCCTGAACCTGCTTCACCTCCTCGATGTCTTTGAGCTTAGCTGGTTTGGCCCTAGGGTCGGCTTTCACCTCGCCCTCAAAGACAGCGACCGTATCGTTTTCCAGTTTGCCGGACTGCTCGAGCGCGTCGGTCTTGCTAACCTTGACGGCAGTCACCTTCTGGTTCGTCTCCTTTTCGATCACATCGACATCAATGACTTTGTTGATCACCAAATTGTTCTGGATCGTCACGTCGCCGGCCGGTTCGGCCGCCTCGACAATGCGCACAAACTCCGGCTCATCACGAATAACGACCACAGAAATGTCCGCGGCAAGGAATTCGTGGGTGGGGACCACAACCCAGTAATAATCCGGCGTCGTGTCGAAGGTCACCTCGATGGAAATCAAATCCGGATCGCGGCGGGGCGGCAGCGGCGCCCAAATGATGTGCTCTCTGTCACGACGCCAACTCACCCATGCTGGCGCCCAGCGAGTGCCCGGAACCCAGTACCAGCCGATATCGTCGGCATAGCCCCACCGGCCGTAATGGTACGTCGCCCAGCCGAATGGCTCGTCGGACACCCAGAGCCAGCCATACTGCTCGGTATAGACCCAGTGTCCAAGCGTATACGGACGCCAATCGTCAGGCACATCAACCGGCACGAAAACGGTCGCTCCGTGATACGAGACCCAATCACCATAGGAAGACAGGTCTTCGTAGAACGTGCTGATCGAAACGGTGGTGGCAGCCCTTGCCTCGGACACAAGCGACAATGGCATGATCGGGTTGGGAATCTCGACGACCGTGAGCAGACAGGCGGTTACGCCGCCGAGCATCAGTCGTACCGCATGGTCGGCAAGGACGCGTTTCATCGTAATCTTCCTCCGAAACAGATCGCCCTTCATCGTACAAACCCGTCGGCTGCCGGATTGTTCCACTTTGCTGACGCTACCCGCATCCGCTCACGCGACGGCTTGGCATCGCACAATGATGCCAAATATCAGAGTTGCTTCATGAGGGCGGTCACAAATGCGCGCCGAAGGCGCGGCGATAGATCGTTGGTCAGTGGGCCCGACGGTAAAGGAGCCGCCGCAACAGGCTCTGCGCCAGGCTGTTCGGGCGAAAGCCAAGCCGCTGCGCCGTCTCGCGAATCCGCTCGCGCGTCTCGGCCGTCATCCGCCCCTGCCGTTCAACGCCGTGGCAACGCTGACGCCGGCAAGGGCGGCCACTTCGCGGAGGGTGACGGGCTGCCGGCAATGCAAGCGGGCATGGTGGGCAGACAACGCGAGCGAGCGGTTATCCCGCAACGACCGCGTTGCGCCTAAAGAGCGGTCATCACCGAACCACTACTCGGACGTCGCGTTTTTGGGCCGGAAGCCGACGGTCCGATTCTGGAACGAACTAGCCAGAAAGGTGCCATTCCGCTGGCGACCTGCATCTTGGCCGCTTTGTCCGACTGACTCGCTGACGACGACAGGAAGCGCTGTCGCTCAACCCTCGGCCATAAGTTTATTGTCCGATCCAGCTACAAATCGCCCAGGTCAATTTCATCGAATGCTTGTAGGGCCGCTGCGTTGCGAGCGCGCTCAATCGTTTGCTCGAACTTCTCGTTCTTTTCACCCGATCCAATGAGCGGTCTAAGTTCGTCATACCTCGCACGAGCGGCAACACGCGATGTGACGTGTCGCGGCGACAATGTTCGTACCGCCAGACATTCTGGGCTATCGCAACCTTCTCGGACTGCAGCACTCAACGTTGCGATAACAATCGGCAGCGATACTTCCTCTTCTTTTGCAGATTGCCGCGCCGCCAAAAGGCGAGCCGGTAAGCCGGCAAAAAAGGCTAAGTCGGGGATCATTCGAAGGACGAAATGACGAGCACGCTTGCATTGCGCAGAATCGCCTCCATCCGGATAGCGAGCCTCAATGTCCTTGAGAGTTATGCCGCGCATCCAGTGATCCAGAAAGTCAGCGACAACTGGCAGGGCCTGCCGACCTTTCTCACTATCTGAGAGCTTCGCGAACTCGCCTCCAAAAAACCCCTCGACATTCTCAGGCCGCATCACCTCTAGCAATTTGGCAGGGTTCGTAACGAGCCAGCCCATTAAAGAATCTACTGCTGCTTTGGTGGACTGCGACGCATCTTCCTTACTAAAGGTATCTGCTATCTGACGAAGGGACTCGACCGCGACGCCTGTCAGTCCCGAAACTCTGTCCAGCCATCCGTCCTCGGCCGCGACTGGCGATTTGTTACGAGCAGCAAAAACAGCACCGATGCGACTTTCCAACCACAGCGCGTCTCCTCGCTGTCTAGCGCGAAAGGCGGCCAGCGACTTATTCAGCACTTTTCGCAAAGATTGGTCGGTCCCATCTGGGTCTACGGGAGGCAACCTGCTGATGAAGTACGCCGGCATGCCCTCTTCGGACGAACCGGCGTGGATCGTGTCGAGCAAAACTGTGGTCGGGTCATCAATGTCCAAGCATTGATCACTCTGCGAGAAAATAGACTGAAGGGTCATCCAGTGTTGATTGATCAGGCCCGCTTCCTGATCGAACTCAACTACGCGGCTTGGAACGACGAGGACGATCCCCTGGGAGCTTTCGCCCGCTCTGCCTGCCCTACCAGCGGCATTAAGCAGTTCGTGAGCTTCTAGCTGAGCCATTTTGTCGGTTGACTGATCAAAGCGACTATCCCCCGCGATGATAACCAATTCACTGGGAAGGTTCATACCCTGTGCCAAAGTCGAGGTCGCAAAAAGTACACCAATGCCGTCTGCCCTCCGGAACAAGGATTCGTGCAGCAGTCGTTCCTCCCGGAGCAGAAATGAATGATGCCCTGCCGATCCGCCACTATACGTACCGTCGGATGCCACGCTGATGTAGCAGTGATCGGCTCCGCCCATCTCTTCGGAGGCTATCCGATACATTTCCAGCTCTTGCTCACTGAGAGCTACCGACGTAGTTTCCCGCAGGTTTCGAAACTCGCGTACGGCGGACTCGGCGAGAACGACCGACTGGACGAAAACAAGTGTCCTTAAACCTGCATCCGCTGCGGCCGCCGCGATCAATGCGCTAGTGTGGTTTCCGTTCGGAGTTAGGTACCAATTCTTGGCTTTCGTGGTTCCCGTAGAAAGTTGATGTTCTTCGGCCAGCAAAGGCAACAAAGCGTAGTCATTTCGTTCCTGCGTCGCCCAAGTCTGCAGGAGCCCAAAGAACCCAAAGGGCTGCGCGGAAAGTTCGCGCCCGACCGATGCAGGCACGTTTTTGTTTTTGTAGGCCTGGCGAGCCGTTTTGAGAACCTCATTGAGTTCATTGATCCTGCGAGCCGGGTAAACAACGGTCCCCCGTACCTGTCGCGTCGGCTTCCAGGCCAAGCTCATGGGAAGACAGGTTCGACCTGTCAATTCTTCAATCCACTGAGCGATCTCGCTCGTATTCTTCATCATCGCGGACAGCAGAAGAAAATCTGCGTTCGGCGCTATAAGCGACAGATTAAGGACGGCCAACATGGCATCGACGCCGCGTCGGCTTCTCTCCGCATCCCTGGGATGCAACAAGTGACATTCGTCAAATACGACAAGCCCGAGATCAGCGAACGCCTCGGGCTGTGTAGTCAAGAGCATTAGACAGCGCTCCGGCGTCGTAACGATAGCTTCGGGCAGAACCACAATCTCACTGAAAGTGACGTCATCATCAATGTCTCCGACAATGTCGAATTCAAAGGCGTTGAAAGTGCTCCTTAGAGCGCGGGCCGTTTGATCAACCAATGCATGCGTTGGTGCCAAGAAAACAACTTTCTCATCCCGCAGTAACGCTGTTGCAATCTTCAGTTCCGCAAGCGTCGATTTACCTCCCCCGGTCGGAAAACTGATTGCTGACGAAGTCCCTTTGTTGAGATATCCGCTCGCGATCGCTTCACGATGGTTGCGCCATAAGTAAGGACGATTGCGAGCCATACGTCGGATTACAGGCCACCAATCATCCTCGGATACCCCACCTGGTGCTGGGATCCGGCTCAGCGCCGAGCCTATAAGGTCCCGATCTACGGCTAGCAGGAGGTTCGCCAGATGAAGCGGGCCGGGGAAGAGACTAAAAACCGGATTACCGGTCCCAAGTAAATCCTCCAATTGGCCGACGCTTAGTTGTTTGACGCGATTGAAAAATGACGACGGCGCCTCGATGCCCCCGTCCGCAACATCCAGATCGGCACGGCTGACTATTCGATCCGCCAGATGTCTTACGCCTTTCAGAAGCTCAAGATAGAGCGCGCTAACTGCAATTTCTCCAGGCTCCATGCCAGAAGGAAGTTCGGGCACCGCAACCCGCTTCACTGTATTCAGACGACCAAGGCAAAAGCGTTGAATGGCCGTCAGAAGCGCTGCTTCCACAGCGCGCTGGGGGTCCGTTGGGATAGAAATGCGCTTTGCGCAGTCGGCGGCATCGGCATGCGCCTCCGCCACTAAGAATAGCAAGCTTGCGCAGACCTCAGGGGAAACGCTGGCTCCATCCAAATACGAGGCCGGGCGGTCTAAGTTTGCCGTGCTTAGTAGATAGACTTGATGCGCCGATGCTGCCACGAAGGCAGCAGCGGATCGATTTTCTCGATCTGGCAATAACGCGACATATGATTCGTATGCGGCCGCCAGACGACGCATCTCAAGTAATGTTCGAGAGAGCGATTCGGATGCTTCAATCCCGGGCTGTCCTCGAAATTGGATACGCGCAGCCACTATCTCCGCGAACGCCTGGGTGAGTCGCTTGGGCAATTGTTCAAGGTCGAGACCAGACAATCTGGGGGATGAAGCAATAATTGCTGCAGTTATTGGATCAAACATTGGCCAGCTCGTTCAATTTCTTAACAACTAGATTCGCGAATCCGGCCATCCATTTTCTAAGTTCTTCGAAATGCATGGTTTCCGCCCGCCGGCGTACAACGTCTCCCTTAGCCATCGAGTCGTAGTCTAAAAACAGTCGCGCACGATCGGCGTCTTCCTTATGCACGTCTCCAATTGTGATACTCACGCGATAACGGCGAGCCTCTTGCCAGAAAATTCGGTCGATTGCCTCATCAACATTAAGGCCGGGGTAAAGATGCTGCTGTGCCTCCAGAAGACCAGCTGCTTCATGCGTTAATTCGGCGACGCGCTCGCCCGCTTCGAGTTTGGCAATTCCTGGCCAGACGTCTTCCCTGATTGTCTTTCTCGGATCTTCGCTGGCCTTATCCTCAAAAATCACAATGGCTGAAACTGATTGTCCATCTGCGGAGACTTCGAGTTGCATACCATCGAAGCCTTTATGCGCATGGAATATATGGGGTGGCTTCAGAACCGCCCCGTCAGTTTTCTGCTGATTTGCCGCAATCCAGGATATTATCTGAAAAATCCAGCCATCGCGCTGCCAGGGGTCACCGTTTTTGGCGACCTGCATCTTTGCAATGGCATTAGCGGCATGAGCCTTAGAGCCTTTTGGTGCAACTACGTTCAGTCCCTCGAGGATTTGAGAGACGTGACGATACTGCCCCATAGCGACGCGTGCGACGCGTTCGGCTAAGAGATCGATATCTTCAACGGTCCAAGCATATCCATGACATATGTCACCGTGGACGATCGGCGTCAATATTAAGGTCACTATAAATCCCCCCGGTTATTGTAGCGGATTATATTATTAGGTGGAAGCTCGATTACTTCACGCGAGGAAAAATAATTCTAGGTTAAAGAAAGAAAAGACTATTCGCCACATGCCCCACGGAGCGAGAGGGAGAATGGCGAATTTTCAAGGAAGACAAGCCTACCGACAGCGGCGCCATGCTTTTGGGGCGCACGACCTATGAGATCTTTGCCGGCTCGTGACCCAAGGAGACCGGAGACTTCGCCGACCGGTTCAACGCGCTGCCGAAATATGTCGCCTCGACGAGCTTGACGCCGCGCGGATCCCTCCCGCCATTGATGCGATCGAGTTCGCAGCCACCTGGCGGAAGGCGGAAGGTTCTGATCCGCCCTTTCTTGCTGCTGCGGTAGAAGACGTCTTGATTCAGCCACAAGCCCAAATTGCTGGATTTGGCAGCCCAGGAAGGATAGGCTTGGTTTTTGGTTCAAGCGATGGAACAGAGACTAGCCGCAATTCTGGCTGCCGACATGGCGGGCTACAGTCGGCTAATGGAGGCCGATGAATCCGGCACGCTCGCACGCCTTCGGACCCATCGCATAGAACTGGTCGATCCCGCCATCGCTAAGAACAAGGGCCGGATCATCAAGACCACCGGAGACGGCATGCTCGTTGAGTTCCAGAGCGTGACCGATGCCGTGAAATGCGCCGTGGAAATCCAACAGCGCATGAAACGGCGCAATTCGGATGTGCCGCAAGAACGGCGCATCGAATTCAGGATCGGCATAAATCTCGGCGACATCATTTTCGACGATGAGGATATTTTCGGCGACGGCGTCAATATTGCCTCGCGCATCGAGCAACTCGCCGACGTCGGCGGTATCTGCGTGACCGCAGCGGTGGCGACCCAAATTGCCGACCGTCTCGAAATTGCCATGGAGGACCTGGGCGAGAAGACGTTGAAGAACATCAGCCGCCCGGTTCGCCTCTATCGCGTTGGGTTTGATAGTTCTGTCCTGCCGGAAGTCGAGGCAAAGCGATCTATCTCGAAACCTTCGATAGTGGTGCTGCCATTCACCAACATGAGCGGCGACCCCGAGCAGGAATTTTTCGCGGACGGACTGACCGAGGACATCATCACCGAACTGTCCCGCCACCATGAGCTGTTCGTCATCTCGCGCAATTCCAGCTTCGTCTACAAGAACCGCGCCGTGAATGTGCGCGAGGTGGCCGAGAAACTCACCGTCCAATACCTGGTGGAGGGAAGCGTCCGCAAGATCGGCGACAGGGTGCGCGTGACGGTTCAGCTCATCGACACGGCGAATGACGCTCATATTTGGGCAGACAAGTACGACCGGAAGCTGGACGACATATTCGCGATTCAGGATGAGGTGACCGCGGCGATCGCAGCCACGCTGCCCGGTCGTGTCGAGGCGGCTCAGCGGGACCAGCTCGCGCGGGCGAAACCTGCAAACATGGCCGCGTATGAATGTGTGCTTGCTGCCAAGGTGCTGCATCACCGAAGCACGATTGCGGATAATGAACGCGCGCAAACCTTGATAGAAAGGGCCGTCACGCTCGACGCCGATTATGCCCATGCCCATGCCTGGCGGGCCTGCATTCTTGGCCAGGCCTGGGTCCATAACTGGTGCGAAGACAGGGATGCCGTCTGGAACAACATCATGGCAGCGCTGGACAGGGCGCTGGCGCTGGACAACAACGATGCCGATGTCCACCGCATTCTCGCGGCAGTGAACGTGAACAACAATGAGCTGACCACTGCGCGCTACCATCAAGAGCGGGCGCTGGCCCTCAATCCCAATTACGACCTCGTGGTGGTGCAGCAAGGCGAGTTGTTGACGTGGCTGGGGAGGCCGGAAGAGGGAATTGAATGGATCCGCAAGGCAATGCAGTTGAACCCGCACCACCCGGAGAGGTTCTGGAGCCATCTGGGAAAGGCGCATTTCGCCGCGCGCCAGTATGGCGAGGCGATCGAAGCTTTCATGCATCTGTCAACCATGGACTCGGCTCAGCACGCTTTCGCCGCTGCCTGCTACGGCTGGCTCGGCGACGAAATCGCGGCCGCGGCGCATCTAGGCAAGATCAGAACGCTCGATCCCCAATTCGACCTCGATTCATTCATCGCCACCCTGCACTTTGCCCAGGAGCCTGATGTGCAGCACGTCCGCGAAGGACTGCTGAAAGCCGGTATTGCCAACCTGTAGGCAGCCGGTGACTACGACCCAGATCCAATCGGCAAAAAAGACCGGCCCCCGATGCGGACCTTGTGGCATGACCGAACGACGGCAGGTCGGAGAAGTTTTTCCCACGGTATCGGTCTTTGGAAGCGAACAGGGAAAACCCTCCCCCTGAAAAAGCGCCGCGCTAGTTGACGGCGCATGTCGCATAAGGCCCGCGCCATTCGGCCCTGCCAGAAAGGAACCCGCCATGAGAAAACTCATCATCACCGAATTCATCAGCGTCGATGGCATTGCCGAGGTCGAGAAGCTGCCGAGCGTGGCCTGGAACGATGAGATGCAGAAATTCAAGGACGACGAGCTTGCCGACAGCGGCGCCATGCTGTTGGGGCGCACGACCTATGAGATCTTTGCCGGCTCGTGGCCCAAGGAGACCGGAGATTTCGCCGACCGGTTCAATGCGCTGCCGAAATATGTCGCCTCGACCAGCTTGCAGGCGCTCGACTGGCAGCCGGCCGAGCTGCTGCAGGGCGCGTTGCCGGAAGCGGTCAGAGGGCTGAAGCAAGGCAGCGGCGGCAACATCTATGTGCATGGCAGCCTCAGCGTCGCGCAGGAATTGCTGCGCCACGGCCTTGTCGACCGCATCCGCCTGCTCAGCTACCCCGGTGCCGTCGGCCAGGGCAAGCTGCTGTTCCCGCCCGGCGCGCAATTGCCGCTCGAGCTGATCTCGGCCACGCAATTCAGCAACGGCGTGGTGGCGCTGGAGTATGCGGCTGGGATGGAGTGATGAAGGCTAATCTCCCCCCCTTGAGGGGGAGATGCCCGGCAGGGCAGAGGGGGGCGTCTCGCGTAATGCGCCAACCCCCACCGACGCAAGAGGCAGGCCGCGCCCGGTCGAACCGACCCCCTCTGGCCTGCCGGCCATCTCCCCCTCAAGGGGGGAGATCGCAGTTTCGGCCATCAGCGCCTCACCCAAGCTACCGCCCCCGCCCGCCTGCCTCCAGCTTCTGCTCGGCCGCGATCAGCATCTCGACAAACCTCGTCACCTTGGGCGGGCGGAAGCGGGCGGCGGGGTAGACTGTGTAGATGCCACCGGAGGGCAGCCGCCACTCGGGCAGGATCTGCACCAGCCGCCCGGCGGCCAGTTCGTCCCGCACTAAAAAGTCCGGCAGCACCGACAGGCCGGCGCCGGCGCGGACCGCTGCCAGCACTGCCGGCGTTGCGTCGATCGAAATCGTTGCCTGCATGCGCACGGCCTGCTGCTCGTCATCGCCGCGCGAAAATTGCCATAGCAGCGGTTCGCGCAGCGCCATGTTGGCGACGAAGGGCAGCCCGGCGAGGTCTTGCGGTTCGCCGGCGGTGAACCGGCCTGCAAAGCCGGCGCCGCATACCATGAATTGTTGGAAGGTGCCGATGCGCCGGGCCTGCAGGCTGGAATCGGCCAGCCAGCCGACGCGGATGGCCACGTCGATGTGGCCGGAAACCAGGTCGATCGTCTCGTCGCCCAGCGTCAGCTCCACCCGGCAGGCGGGATAGCGCGCGCTGAAGGCGGCGACCACCGGCACCACCGCCGATGTGCCGTAGTCGTTGGACGCGGCGATGCGCAGCGTGCCAGTCGGCTCGGCGGCCGCCTGCGCGAGCTCGTCGAATGCATCCTCGGCCTGCTGCAGGACCTGCAGGCAGCGGGCATGGAACGTTCGGCCGGCCTCGGTCGGATGGACGCGCCGCGTCGTGCGGATCAGCAGCGTCGTTCCGACATCGCGCTCCAGCCGCGCCACCTGCTGGCTGACCACCGCCTTGGTGATGCCCAGCCGCTCGGCGGCCCGCGTGAACGAGCCGGCATCGACCACCGCCGCGAAATAGGCCAGCCGGTTCAGGTTCATGCTTCGCTCATGGCAGAGGCAGTCTCATTGTCAGGCAATGGCATACATTACGTCTATTTTGTCGGCCTTCAATACGCATTCCGCTTTTGCCATCTTGCGGGCATCGAGGCCGCCGAATTCCGGATCCCAGGAAACATCCATGTTCACACGGAGAAGCATCATGAAAACCACCCTCGCCGCCGGCGCTGCCGCGGTCTTTGCTCCCGCCGGGCTTGGCCATGCGGCAGGCGGGCTTTCCTGGAAACATTTCCCCGCCGGGCAAAACGGCTTCTTCCGCGCCCCGGTGCTGGTCTCCGGCGCCGCCGAAGCCGTGCTGATCGATGGCGGTTTCACTTACCCCGACGGCCGGGCCGTGGCCGAGGCGATCAAGGCGACCGGCAAGACGCTCACCACCATCTATGTCAGCCAGTCCGACCCGGACTATTATTTCGGCCTCAAGCCGATCAAGCAGGCGTTCCCGCAGGCACGGGTGATCGCCGCAGCCGAGACGGTGGCCGCCATCAACGGCAATGTCGAAAAGAAGCTCGCCGTCTGGGGGCCGCAGCTCAAGGAGAATGGCCCGCAGGCGCTAGCCGACGTCGTCATCCCCGAAGCATTCGACGGCAAGACGCTCAGCGTCGATGGCGAGACCATCGAGATCGTCGCCGCGGAAGGCCTCGCCAACCGGCGCTATCTCTTCGTGCCGTCGCTGAATGCGGTGTTCGGCGGGGTGATGATCTTTGCCGGCGTGCATGTCTGGACCGCCGACACGCCGACCAGGGAACTGCGCGCCGCCTGGCTCGCCAATCTCGAAAAGATCGCGGCGCGCAAGCCGGCAATCGTCGTGCCCGGGCACATGACGCCTGAGGCCGCTACGGACCTTTCAGGCGTCGAGCATACCAAGACCTATCTCATCGCCTTCGAGGAAGAACTGGCCAAGGCCAAGGACGCGGCCGCACTGAAGAGCGCCATGGAAGCCCGCTTCCCCGGCCTCGGCATGGGCGTTGCGCTCGACATCGGCTCCAAGGTTGCCACCGGCGAGATGAAGTGGGGCTGAGATGGCCGCCAATCGCGAGCTGATCCGCGCCACTTACGAAGGATACGCTCATGGTCCGGCGGGCGCTGACGCCGGACGACTGATGGCTGTCATCCGCCGAGACGGTTGGTGCGCTTGCTGGCTTCGGCTTTGGCGCGGGCCTCGACCGCCTTTTCGATCTCGCGCTTCAGCTCGTCCTTGATCGCCACCGTCTCGGCCATCAGCGCCTCGACCTTCATGAAATCGAGCACCCGGTATTTCGACACCGCCGGCCGGATCAGAATGTCGGGCCGGCTCTGGTTCAGCTTGCTGGCGATGATCGACTGCATCATCAGCTGCGTGGCGCCGAACATCAGGTCGACGGAGGTCGGGAATTTGCGGCCCGCCTCGGTCGGCGCGCCGACCACGTCGACGGCGATGATGATGTCGGCGTCGAGCTCGATCAGGTCGAACGGCACGGGATTGTAGATGCCGCCGTCGATCAGCAGCCTGCCGTCGCGCATCACCGGACGGAACACCGCCGGGATCGCCGCCGAAGCGGCCAGCGCCGAATGCAGCTCGCCTTCGTCGAACACGGCGAGCTGGTGGCCATAAAAGTCCGTTGCCGTCACCTTCAGCGGTATCTTCAATTCGGCGAAGGTTTCGGGAATGGCGTCGGGCAGGAACGCCTTGAGGATGCGCTCGACATTGAATTGGCTGACCCGCAGGCCGCCCTGCATCGCCTCGGCAAAAGTGCCGGGCCGCGCCCGCCACATACGCGTTGCCACTTCGGCGCGGCGGCCGAGGATCGAGCGCGTATAGTCGTGGATGTCCTTGCCGGTCATGCCCGAGGCCATGCCGGCGCCCATGATGGCGCCGATCGACGAGCCGGCGATTGCTGCCGGCCTTATGCCCAGCTCGTCCAGCGCCTCGATGACATGGATATGCGCCAGCCCACGCGCCCCGCCGCCGCCAAAGGCGATGCCGAAGCTAGGGCTCATCCCTTGTTGGCCGCGCCGAGCTTCGGCCCGACCACCATGACGGCCGGCTCGGCGGAGAGCAGCTTTTTCGCCACCGCTTTCACCTGGTCCAGCGTCACCGCGTTTATCAGGGCGGCGCGGCGCTGCATGTAGTCGATGCCGAGCTTGCCGAGCTGGATCTCGAGCAGCGTTGAGGCGATCGCGCCGGAGGAATTCAGATTGTTGATGGCATAGGCGCCGATCATGTATTTCTTGGTCGCCGCCAGCTCGGCTTCGGTCGGCCCCTCCTCGGCCATGCGCTTGACCACATCGCGCACCACGGCCAGCGTCTCGGCCGCCCTATCGGCGCGGGTCGAGGTGGTGATGGACAGCGCCTCGGAATGCTGGTGGTCGACGAGGTCGGAGCTGACGCTGTAGGCCAGGCCGCGCTTCTCGCGCACCTCGTCGAACAGCCGCGAGGTGAAGGTGCCGCCGCCGAGGATCTCGTTCATCAGCACCGCGGCAAAGAAATCCGGCGCGTTCCGCTTCACGCCGGGATAGGCGAGTTGCAGCGAAGCCTGCGGCTGGTCGTAAACGACCTCGAGCTGCTGGCCGAGCTTCAGCTCGATGTCGGGAACGGGCGTAAGCGCCTGCTTTTCCGGCAGGCTGCCGAACACCAGGTCGAGCTTCTGCTTCAGCGTCTCGGCGTCGATGGCGCCGACTACCGCGACATGCAGGCCGTCACGGGCGAAATTTGCCTTGTGGAAGGCGCTGAGATCGGCCGGCGTAATCATCGCGATGCTTTGCCTGGTGCCCTGGTCGGGCCGCGCGTAGGGATGCCTGCCGTAGATCGCGTCCAGCCATTTGCGTTGGGCGAGCGTATCGGGATCGCGCTCGTTGGCGATGATGCCGGACAGGATTTGCGCGCGGATGCGGTCGATCGGCACCTGGTCGAAGCGCGGCTGGTTGACCGCCACCCGCAACAGGTCGAAGGCGCCGTCGCGCTGCTCGGCCAGCATGCGCATCGAGCCGTAGATGCCGTCGCGCTGCGCATCGAAGCTCATCTCGGCGCCGACATCGTCAAGCTTGATCTGGAAGGCCTCGCTGTCGAGGTTGCCGGCACCTTCGTCGAACAGGCCGCTCATCAGATTGGCAAGCCCTTCCTTGCCGGGCGGATCCTGCGTCGCGCCGCCATCGAAGACGAAGCGGATGGCGACGATCGGCACCGAATAGTCCTCCACAAGCCAGGCGGTGATGCCCTTCGACGAGGTCACCTCCTGGATGTTCACGGCGGCGCGAGCGGAAAGCGCCGGCAGGAGGAGAAAGAGAAGGGAGAGGAACAGGGTTGCTAGAAGAGCGCCAGCGTGCTGGCGCTTCCCTTCTCCCCTTGTGGAAGAAGGTGGATCGGCGCGAAGCGCCGAGACGGTTGAGGGGTGTTGGACGGAGTGCCGTTGGTGCCAAGCTGGAACACCCCTCATCCGACCGAGCTTCGCTCGGCCACCTTCTCCCACAAGGGGAGAAGGGGAGGAGCCCACGAGGGGAGAAGGCAGAGCGGGACCATGCTGGCTCATCATCAAATCAATTCCCGGCTTGGGTTTGCGGCAGAAGATAGCCGGTCGTTGCGTGGTCGAGATTGAGATAGCGGGCAGCGACCGCCTTGACCTGGTCGGCGGTGACCTTGCGGATGCGGTCCGGCCATTGCTGGACGTCCTGGACGTTACCGCCTGTGGCGAGCGTCGAGCCGTAGATGTTGGCCATGTCTTCCTGCTTGTCGCGGGCAAAGATCATCGAGCGTACGAAACGGTCCTTGGATTTTTCCAGCTCGTCGCTGGTGACGCCGTCTTTCGCGATGCGGGCGATCTCGGCGTCGACCGCGGCCTCGATGTCGGCAAGCTTGGCATCGCCGCGCGGCGCGCCGTAGACGGTGAAATTGGTGTCGTCGAGCATGGTGCCCTGGAAGAAGGCGCCGGCCTCGGCGGCGATGCCTTGCCTGACGACAAGCTCCTGGTAGAGCCGGCTGCGGTTGCCGCCGCCGAGGATTTCGGACAGCACGTCGAGCGCTTCGCCTTCGCCGGGCTTTGCCGTGTGATAGGACGGAACCACCCATTGCGTGGTAAAGCTCGGCACGCTGACGCGCCCGTCGGTCAGCGTCACCGTGCGCCTGGTGTTCTGCTCGGGCTCGACTGGTCGGATGCGCGGCGGCAGGTCCGGGCCGCGCGCGATCTTGCCATAGGTCTTTTCGGCCAGCGCCTTGACCGTTTCCGGTTCGACATCGCCGGCCACCACCAGCACGGCGTTATTGGGTGTATAATATTTGTTGTAGAAGGCCATCGCGTCGGTGCGGTTCAGCTTCTCCATCTCCTGCATCCAGCCGATGACCGGAATGCGATAGGGCTGGTTCTGCCACAGCGTGGCGTCGATCTCCTCGTCGAGCACTGCCTGCGGATTGCCATCGATGCGCGAGCGGCGCTCCTCGAGGATGACGTCGCGCTCGGTTTTGATGACGTCGTCGTTGAGGATGAGATTGCGCATGCGGTCGGCCTCGAAGCCCATCATCTCACCGAGCGCCTGAGGCACCACCGTCTCGTGAAAGGCGGTGTAGTCGTAGGAGGTGAAGGCGTTGTCCGAGCCGCCGATGGCGGCGACGGCACGGTCGAGCTCGCCCGCCGCATGGTTGCTGGTCGCCTTGAATATCAGATGCTCGAAGAAATGGGCAATGCCGGACTTGCCCGGCGGCTCGTCGGCGCTGCCGATCTTGTACCAGACCATATGGGTGACGATGGGGGCGCGGTGATCGGGGATGACGACGACCTCCATGCCGTTGTCGAGCAGGAAATCGGTCACCACGCCATCGTCAGGATTGTTATCCGCCAGAGCCGGCGCGGCCATCACCAGAGCCAGTCCCAAGAGCGTTCCGCGCAGCCATTCAGCCTGAAATGTCATAGATGGCTCCGGTTTGTAGTGGGACGATAGGCGGGGTTGCTGGTCGAGGCAAAGCGAATTGTTCGTCATTTTGAAGGCCATCGTGGAAGCCGAACTCAGGCGGCCTCGATGAACCGGATGACCGTCTCGCCATAGTTGCGCTCGTCGACAACCGAAAAGCCCGACCCTGCCTCGAACGGCGCCACCGCCGCTTCCTCGACGACGCAGAGCGCGCCGGGGGCGAGCCAGCCACCGGCCTTGGCCGAGCGCAACGCGCGTTCGCCAAGGCCTTTGCCATAGGGCGGATCGGCGAAGACCAGGCCGAATGCGGCGATGGTGCCCGCCTCGCCCAAGCCCGTCGCGTCGCGGCGGAAAATCTTGGTGCGGCCGGTGAGGCCGAAGGCCTCGACATTGGTGCGGATCAGGCCGCGCCCTTCGGCGGATTCCTCGATGAAGACAGCGTAGGAGGCGCCGCGCGACAGCGCTTCGAGGCCGAGCGCGCCGGTGCCGGCGAACAGGTCGAGCACGCGCGCGCCGTCCAGTCTTTCGGGAAAGCGATGCGCCAGCACGTTGAAGACCGCCTCACGCGTGCGGTCGGTGGTCGGGCGGATGGCAAAGGTGCGGGGCGTCGCCAGCGGACGCCCGCGAAACTCACCGCCGACGATCCGCATTGCTCCCTTTCGGGCCGCCGCGCGGCCGGTCGCCACCGCCATCCGGGCGCTCGCCGCGCGGTTTGCCGAACGGCTTTGCACCGCCGCCTTGCGGCTTGCCGCCGGGCTTGCCGTAAGACGGCTTGAACGATGCCTTGCGCGCCTTGTTTTCTGCCGCCTTGGCGGCGTCTGCCTCCGCCCTGCCCTTGCCGATCGGCCGTGCGCCCGGCGCCATCCAGACATTGGCCTTGCGCTGGCCCGGCGGCTCGATCGGCCGCTGCTCGCGTTCGGATTTTTTCCCACCGAAGCCGCCACGAGGCTTGTCGCCACGGGGTTTGTCCCCGAAGTCGCTGCGTTCAGGTCTGGGGCCACGCTCGCCAAAGCTCTTTTTTGGCGCAAAGCTCCTGTCAGGGTTTGTCGACAGCTTGCCGAGCGCTTCGTCGCGGCTGCCCTCGCGCCGCTTGCGGTTCTTGATCAGGCCGCCCTCGCCGATCGGCCGGCGTTCGCCGTCGCGGGTGAATTTCGGCCGCTCGGGCTCCTCCTCGCGCTCACGCCTGACCGGCTTGTTGGAAAACGGCTTGGCGATATCGGCATCGAAATTGGCGCCGGACTCTTCGACCAGGCGCTCGCCGAGCTGGTCGCGCAGCACGCGGCCCTTGATCTCCAGCACATGGCCTTCCGGTAAATCGTCGAGCTGGAACGGCCCGTAGGAAATACGGATCAGCCGCGTCACGTCGAGACCGAGCGCGCCCAGGATGTTCCTGACCTCGCGGTTCTTGCCTTCGCGCAGGCCGAGTGTCAGCCACGCGTTCGAACCCTGCTCGCGGTCGAGCGTCGCCTCGATGGCGCCATAAAAGACACCGTCGACGGCAATGCCTTCGCGCAGGCCGGCAAGCGCGCTTTCCTCGACCTTGCCGTGGACGCGCACGCGGTAGCGTCGCAACCAGCCGGTCGCCGGCAGTTCGAGCACGCGCGACAGGCCGCCATCATTGGTGAGCAGCAGCAGGCCTTCGGTGTTGATGTCGAGCCGGCCGATGGTCATCAGCCGCGGCAGCCCGGGCGGCAGCACGTCGAAGACGGTCTTGCGGCCTTCGGGATCGCGGTTTGTCGTGACCACGCCGGCCGGCTTGTGGAACAGGAAAAGCCTGGTGCGCTCGATCGGCGGGATCTCCATGCCGTCGAGATGGATGATGTCGCCGGGCATGACGTTGAAGGCCGGCGAGGACAACACCTTGCCATTGACCTTGACGCGGCCGGCCGCAATCAGTTCCTCGGCGTCGCGGCGCGAGGCCAGGCCGGCACGCGCCAGCCGCTTGGCAATGCGTTCGCCGGCTTCTTCCGTTGCCTCGACGCGACGCGGGCGCGGCCTGAAGCCGCCTTCCGATGCCGCCTGTGCCCTTTGTGCCCCTTGCGGTCGATCGCCGCCAAAATCACGCTTGGGACGATCGCCAAAATCACGCTTGGGACGGTCGAAGCGCCTCTCGCCGCGCTCGCTTTCGGCAGCTGCTGGCCGGTCGCCGCGCGGTGCGTTAGGCTTGCGCGGACCTTCGCGCTTTTCATAAGGCGTGCCCTCCGGACGCGGCCCTTTGCTGAACGGCCTGTCGCCGCCTTTGAAGTCGCGCTTCGGCCGCTCGCCTTCGGCAGCTGCCGACCGGTCGCCGCGCGGCGCATAAGGCTTGCGTGGACCCTCGCGCTGTTCATAAGGCTTGCCTTCCGGACGCGGCCCTTTGCTGAACGGCCTGTCGCCGCCTTTGAGGTCGCGCTTCGGCCGTTCGCCTTCGGCCGCCGCCGGCCGGTCGCCGCGCGGAGCGTAAGGTTTTTTGGCGCCGAAGGGCGGCTTGCCGCCCTTGCCGGGAGCGCCATCGCGACCACGCGGCCCCGCCGGCTTCGGGCCGGCCTTGCGCGGGAATTTCTTGTTTTTGTCGTCCATGTGGCCTTTGCTCGTTTGCGCGGGTAGTAACAGGATCGCGCTCTAGTGGCGAGGAGATAATCGGAATGGAAACCGCGTGAAGCGGCAGGATTTCATGGCGCTGGCGCTTAAAGAAGCCGAAGCCGCCGCCCTGCGTGGCGAAGTGCCGGTTGGCGCGGTCGTCGTCGGCGGCGATACGGTCGTTGCGAGTGCCGGCAACCGCACCCGCGAGTTTGCCGATCCCACCGCCCATGCCGAGATGCTGGCGATCCGCGAGGCCTGCCGCAAGCTTTCCACCGAGCGGCTCAGCGGCCACGATCTCTATGTGACGCTGGAGCCGTGCGCCATGTGTGCCGGCGCCATCTCCTTCGCCAGGCTGCGCCGGCTTTATTTCGGCGCTGCCGACGAGAAGGGCGGCGCAGTGGTCAACGGCGTTCGCTTCTTCACGTCACCGACCTGCCACCATGTGCCCGACATCTATCCGGGCATGGCCGAGAACGCAGCAGCAGCATTGCTGAAGGACTTTTTTCGCGAGCGACGCGGACCCTGATTTTCTGGTCCGGCAGACGGTCCAAATCCAAGTCAGCCAATCCAGGGCAAGAACGTCTCTGGCGCCGTCAGCCTACCAGGGCAGCCAGTCGAACATGCCGCCGCTCTTACTCTTGGCGGCCGCCTCCCTCTTGAGGCGGCGTTCCTTCTTGTACTCGTCCTCGCCGAGGTCACCCTGCGGCGCGGTGGCGGCGGCAGCGCGGTATTGCACCGGCGGCTCGCTCAGATATCTGCGGGTGGTCGGGTCGCCCTGTTTGCCTTCAGCCCGGCGGCGCATGATTTCCGCGGCGCGGCTCTTGTCCGAATCGGCCGGAGTCCAGGCTGGCGGGTGGCTCGAGCCCGACTGCTTCAGCGCGGCCTTGACCGACGCCGGATCCGTCTGCACGTCATCGATGACCTGCGCCTGGTAGGCCGGGTCGTCCTGATGCAGGGTGGCATCGGCGCGCAGGCGGGCACGGCGCTGCTCCGGCGATTCGGGCCATTCGGCACTCGCCGTCTCGATGCTTTCCTGCGGCGGCGGCAAGACTTCCTTCTGCCCCGGCCCCGGCTTCACCAGCGTGGGGCGCGGCTTGTAGTCGATACTATCCTTGCGCTTGGGTGCGAAGGAAAAAGCCCCGGTGAGGTCGCCGGCAAGCTGCGCGCCCGCGGTCTTGTCGGTCCCGTAAGTAGGCGAGCCCATGCAGCCGGACAAGGCGAGGCCCGATACGACAAGCGGCGCCAGCAGCGCAACGCGCGCGTAAGTTCTCTCGGTCATGCCAAAAAGTCCCACTGTAGACAGCCTCTCGATTGCCGCCGGCCAAAGAAAGGTCCGGTCCCCATCGCCTATGCTCTTCCGACGGAATTCCGGCGACAATTTGTCGTCCGGAGTTTCGCGTGTTTACCTCAACCACTCGTTAAGGGCAACGCGCGGGGGCCGATCGGCCGCCCGCCGTGGCATTTGTGCACCGCCTTAAAGACGGCTCAAAGCCTTCAGCTCATGCAGAACAGCGGCGTCACGGGCCGAAACATCCGGGAATTCCGGATCTGAGCCGACATCGGCGGTGTAGCGCCAGGAGCGCGCGCACTTCACCAGGCCACGGTCCTCCGCCTTCTCGACGACCACGGCGACGCCCTTGACGTCGTCGAGGGTAAAGCTGCCCGCCGGCGCTTTGCCGTGCATGATAACCAGATCGCTGGTGATCGCCATCTCGGCCATGTCGACATCGGCGATCGCCGCTTCGAGCACGGCATCGTCGAGGGTGACGACCGGCACCGCTTCCAGCGAAGAGCCGATGACCTTCTGCGCACGGGCGATTTCCAACGCCCCGGTGACGACACGGCGGACCTGCCGCACCTTGCGCCACTTCTCCGCCAGCGCCTCGTTCTTCCAGTCCGCCGGGATCTCCCGGAACTGGTCGAGATGCAGGGAGACCGCATCCGGATGACGGTCGAGCCAAGCCTCTTCCATGGTGAAGGGCAGCATCGGCGCCAGCCATTTCACCAGGCAGTCGAAGAGATGGCGCACCACCTGCACGGAAGCCTTGCGCTTCACGCTGGAAGGCGCTTCGCAGTAAAGCGCGTCCTTGCGGATGTCGAAATAGAAGGCCGACAGCTCGACCACCATGAAGTCGAGCAGCGCGCGGGTGATGCGCTTGAATTCGAACGCGTCGTAGCCCGAGCGTACGACTTCATCGAGTTCAGCGAGCCGGTGCAGCATCAGCCGCTCCAGCTCCGGCATCTTGTCCAGCGGCACCTCCTCACCGTCGTCATGGGCGAGCGTGCCCAGCATCCAGCGGATGGTGTTGCGCAGCTTGCGGTAGGCGTCGATATTGGTCTGCAGCACGTTCTTGCCGAGCCGCTGGTCTTCCCAATAATCGGTCGTCACCACCCACAGCCGCAAGATGTCGGCGCCGGACTGCCTGATGACGTCCTGCGGCACGACGGTGTTGCCGAGCGACTTCGACATTTTCCGCCCCTTCTCATCCATGGTGAAGCCATGGGTGACGACGGTGTCGTAGGGCGCCCTGCCCCTGGTGCCGCAGCTTTCGAGCAGCGAGGAGTGGAACCAGCCGCGATGCTGGTCGGAGCCTTCGAGATAGACGTCGGCCGGCCATTTCAGGTCGGGCCGGTCCTCAAGCGTGAAGGCATGCGTCGAGCCTGAATCGAACCAGACATCGAGGATGTCCATGACCTGCTGCCATTTCGAGGCATCGTGATTGCCGAGGAACCGCTCCTTGGCGCCGGCGGCGAACCAGGCGTCGGCGCCTTCTTTCTCGAAGGCGTCCATGATGCGCTGGTTGACTGCCTCGTCGCGCAGCACATTGCCGTCGGCATCGGCAAAGACGGCGATCGGCACGCCCCAGGCGCGCTGGCGCGACAGCACCCAGTCGGGGCGCTCCTCGATCATGGCGCGGATGCGGTTCTGGCCGGCGGCGGGCACGAAGCGGGTATCGTCGATGGCTTTCAGGGCGCGGCTGCGCAGCGTCGTGCCGTCGCCAAGCTCCTTGTCCATATAGACGAACCATTGCGGCGTGTTGCGGAAGATGATCGGCTTCTTCGAGCGCCAGGAATGCGGATAGGAGTGCTTCAGGCGGCCGCGCGCGAACAGCGCGTTGCGCTTGATCAGCTCGTCGATGACAGCCTGGTTGGCGTTGCCCTTCTTGCCATTGTCGTCGATGACGCGCGCCGCTCCACCCTCGCGGTCCGGGCCGAAGCCCGGCGCGTCCTTGGTGAAGAAGCCGGCATCGTCGACGGTGAAGGGGATCGCGGTGTCGATGCCACGCTGGCGAAGGTCAGAGGCAGCATCCATCCAGGCGTCGAAGTCTTCGCGGCCATGTCCCGGCGCGGTGTGGACGAAACCGGTGCCGGCATCGTCGGTGACGTGATCGCCGGCGAGCATCGGCACGGGAAAATCGTAGCCGCCGCCCAGAGCTTTGAGGGGATGCGAAAGCGTAAGGTTTTCAAGCTCTTCGGCGCCAACGCTGCGAAGCCGATTCAGAGTGACCTTGGCCTTAGCGGCAGCGTCGTCCGCAAGTTTCTCGGCAAAGATCAGCTTTTCGCCGGGCTGAGGACCAAAGGCGTTCTCGGCCGCCGTAACCTCGTAGAGACCATAGTTGATGCGCGGCGAGTAATTGACGGCGCGGTTGCCGGGGATTGTCCACGGCGTCGTAGTCCAGATGACGACGTTGGCATCAAGCAGATCGAGCGACGTCTGCGTCAGCTTGGGGTCCAGGGCTGGCTGCCCATCCTCGATGTTGATGACCTGGCGAGCGAGGCTGACGACCGGAAACTTCGCCCAGATCGTGTCCGACTCATAGTCCTGGTATTCGACCTCCGCCTCGGCCAGCGCGGTGCGCTCGACCACACTCCACATAACCGGTTTGGAGCCGCGATAGAGCTGGCCGGACATGGCGAATTTCAGCAGCTCGCCGGCGATGCGCGCCTCAGCATGGAAAGCCATTGTTGTATAGGGATTGTCGAAGTCGCCGACGACGCCGAGCCGCTGGAATTCGGAACCCTGCACCTTGATCCAGTGCGCCGCAAACTCGCGGCATTCCTGCCGGAACTCGTTGACCGGCACCTCGTCCTTGTTCTTGCCCTTGGCGCGGTACTGCTCCTCGATCTTCCATTCGATCGGCAGGCCGTGGCAATCCCAACCGGGTACATAGTTCGAGTCATAGCCGCGCATCTGGAACGAGCGGGTGATGACGTCCTTGAGGATCTTGTTCAGCGCATGGCCGATATGGATGTTGCCATTCGCATAGGGTGGGCCGTCGTGCAGCACGTATTTTTCGCGGCCGGCTGCGTCTTCGCGCAACTTGCGGTAAAGATCCATGTCCTGCCAGCGTTTGACCAGCAGCGGTTCCTTTTCCGGCAAACCGGCGCGCATCGGGAAATCCGTCTGCGGCAGGTAGAGCGTTTTGGAATAATCGATCGTCTCGGCGGTCTCGGTATCAGTCATTCGTCTGCCATATGCGTTGCCCGGCGGCAAAAGAGCCCGGGCGTTGAACTATCATGATCTGGAAAAAGCGCGAGAGGCGCGCGCAAGATTCCCGGCGGCTCCGGCGGCGGTCAAGCCGCCCGGAACACCGGGCCTGTAATTCGTATCGCAGTCGCGGGAAGGCGCGAAAAGCTCGTCATGGCTGGGCTTTTAACCGAGACAGGCGACGTTGAAAAGCCCGAACTCTGATGCTTCATTGCGTTATGTGCCAATTGCGCATACATTTGTAGGCAAATGGCAAGCAGAATGGCCTGTGCCAAGGAGACGTTCATGTCGGTCGCAGCAAGGGCAATTCGCGCAACACACGACTTTTCCGTCCCTACGGACAAGATCGATCATCTGCGCAGTCTGGGTTTCAGTAGCGAAGAACTCTATCGTATCGTTGCCCCCCGCCGCACGCTGGCGCGTCGCAAGGAACGTGCCGAGCCGCTTTCGCCAGCTGAATCCGACCGCGCCCTGCGCCTAGAACGCATCGCCGAGCAGGCGGATCGGGTATTCGGCAGCCATGAGAAAGCCCAGCGTTGGCTGAGAAGCGAGATCATAGCATTGGATGGTGCAAGGCCGATCGATCTCCTCGAGACAGAGACCGGCGCCCACGTCGTTTCCGAAGAGCTTATCCGCATCGACTTTGGCATGCTTGCCTGACGATGCGCATCTGGCGCATCTCCAATTTCGCGGATCTCTCGGGTCGTGGCGGAACGCTCGTTGATGGAAGATGGAACAGGCGCGGGATGCCCATCGTGTATTGCACCGACCACCCTTCGACGGCACTGCTGGAGATACTGGTGCATGCGACGCGCGAAACCGTTCCGGAAACCTACCAGCTTATCGAAATCGATGTTCCGGACGGAATAGAAATGACCGAACCGGTTATCCATGACGGTTGGGACAAGGATATGGAATCGACACGGCGACAGGGCACGGACTTTCTCTCGGCCAATCGTTACGCGCTCATGAAAATTCCTTCGATCATAATGCGCAAAGCAAACAACTATCTGCTCAACCCGACCCATGACGATGCGTCACGCATTACGATTGCGGGCCTATACCGTTATCCGTTCGACAGCCGTTTGATCAAATGAGCCGACGCCTACCCGCTCACATCGAAAAATCGAAGCGATAGGTCGTCGACACGCCGATCATGAACTGATCCCTGGAGCCGCGCTCCTTGACCAGGCTGGAATCGGCGGCCGGGCCTATCAGGCGGGAATATTCGCCGAACAGACTGGCCGTCATCGGCTCGGTCACCTTCCAGGTCACCGCGCCGCCCAGGCCTGCCGACTTCACCCCGCCGCCGGGATGATATTCGCTGAGTCCCGAGGCCAGGGACTCCTTGGCATCAACGCCGTAATAGGCGTCGAAATAGTCCGATGAGGCGAACGAAACGCGCGGTCCGGCCGAAATCCTGACGTCGGGCGTCACATCGTAAAAGGCGTCGGCGGCGATGTCGGCGACAAAACCGTTATGGGCGCGAATGCCGTGCCGCAATTCGGCGCGGGCACGCAGCCAATCCAAAGGATAGAATTCGAAGAAGCCACCAGCCTCGCCGCCCCAGCGCACCGGGTCGAGACCCTTCAATTCGTCGGCGTCACCACCGTCGCGGGAAAACAAGAACTTGCCTGTCAGGCCGGCGCGGACGCCGCCATCGTCGATCAATGCCAATGAGATATTATCGTTGCGCGAGGTGAAGCGCGCCGCGGGACCAGCCTTGCCGAGCGAGATGATCGGCGAGGCACTGAGCAGGTAGTTCTTGCCGCCCTCGAAATTCGGAGCAACCATGCCGGTGGCGCCGACCGTCAGGTACCAGTCTCCGGACAGCCAGCCGAAGGTGCCCTCGCCGGCCTTGGCAACGCCGCAGGTGCCGAGCATGAATGCGGCCAAGATCGTCGGGACAGACCGCATCGTTACTCCATACGTCGAACGCATTGGCCGACACAATCAGCCTTGACTGAAGCCATGGCGCCAGTTCGGTAAAATTTGACTTAATATCCGCAACATTGGCAGCGTTGGCCGGCCTGTTCCGCGTTGCAGTCGATTGCTTGGCGCACCAAGATTCCAGATCAAGTGCTTGGAATACGATAGCAGTTGCCTCGGCAGGGGTTACAAACATTCGCGGACAAACATGCCTGCGCTGTGAAGAGCGCGGCGACCGGCGCTCAACCCCGCATTCCAAACCGGCCAAGCGTGAATCATATGCGGCCAAATTTCGAGACCTACTTTGACGTCAGCCGCGCCAGCGGCTTCGGCGAGCCGAGTTGCGTCCGACAACAGCGTCTCGGCCGAACCGGCTTGTATCAGCATTGGGGGAAATCCGCTCAGATCGGCGAACAAGGGCGAGATCAGCGGATCGCGCCGACCAACGCCATTGGGAACATAGGCCGTTGCCAGTTCCTCCAAATACGCCCGGTGAATGATAGGGTCGATTGCGTCCTTGGTTGATAGTGTCGCGCCGGACATCGAAAGGTCCGTCCAGGGCGAAACCAGCCAAAGACATCGCGGCAACGGCTCGCCTGCCGTGCGCAATATACTGACCAGGCACAGAGTGAGGTTGCCGCCCGCACTGTCTCCGCCAACCACGATGCGATCGGACGCGATGCCTTGCCGGCTCAGAAAGCGCCATGCGGTGAGTGCGTCTTCATGTTGCGCCGGGAAAGGATGTTCCGGTGCGCGGCGATAGTCGATCGCGAGGGTGCGTATTCCCATTGCCCGACCTGCCTCGGTAACCATTCGACGATGACTTTTAAGGGAGCCGGAGCAGTAGCCACCACCGTGGAAAAAGAGCAGAACCTTATCCCTGTCACTCCCAGGCGCCAGGGACCACTCTCCCTCAAGGCCATCGAAAACCACGCGCTCGCATCGGATGTCCTCCGCGACCGGCCAGACCGAACCGACTTCGTCGAGCCGCGCCCGGCGTTCGTCCCAGCGGACCGTTCGTGGTTTTGACGTCAACAGCCTGCGGACGGCGTTGATCTCTGCCAGATCGAGGTGTTCGTCCACATCGCCCATTTGCTCCCCCAGTCTTTGCAAGCGCCGAGAAAGGCGAACAGCCAAAGGTCATCGACAAGATACCGATTGCCCGCTTGCAAATATAGCGACGAACCAGCGCCACGATCATCTTGCGATCAGCCCGATCAACATCAGCGAGAAATCGCCCGACGTCCGTGCCATATTTGGCGGTGCGCTGCCGTGTCAGCCAATTTTCGATTTGCTCGACGGTGCAAGGTTCAAAAGAGGGGGAATTCCGATGCCGGACAATTCGTATGCCGGAACCACTGCCGAGCGGCTTGTCAATCCGCGCAGCGTAGGACGATTGGGGCTGATCGTGATGGCGCTGTTCCCCACCCTGTGGGGTTTTCTCGGTCTGTTGAACGATCCAACCGACTTCAAAGACACTCTGGTGAATGCCGTGAAGCCGATGATCGAAATGACCAACACCTACGGCAACCCATGGCAGCAATGGCGTGCCATCACCATGCCATGGGCTGCCCCTGTGGCACTCGTCGGCATCATGGCCGTCGAGACCCTGGCGGGGATATTCGGACTGATCGGGGTTGTGCTTATGCTGCGCAAGGTGGTTGGCAGCAGCGCCGATTTCGCTCATGGCAAGGCATGGATGATGTTGGGCTGCCTGTGCGCAATCCTGGTGTGGGGCATCGGCTTCACGATGATCGCCGGCGACTATTTCCTGTCATGGGAAGCCAAGACCATGCCGCTCTCGAACCAGCTCGGCGGAACAATCTACTTCTTGCCCAACGCGCTCGGGCTAATCCTCGCGACGCTGCATCGCGAGGGCGGCGATTACTGAGACCTCGACGCAAGGTTGTGACATGCGGATGCTGATGCGACCGGCGTTGCGCGGCGTTTGGAGGTTTGGCTCTGTATCATAGCTCGACGTTGCGGCCGCTTTACGGACAGGAGCTATTCTCCAACTAAACCTCGGCGTGACCACGGTTTGGCCTGAGGGCGCAAGCCCACGTTTCACGGAAATGAACTCGCAGCGGCTGCTCTTGCCAAAAGCAGACGTCTCGCAGGCGTACCGCCCGAGCATGGGTGTGACCCTCACAGCCTGCTCGCTTTACGAGAAGGCCTATCGGCGTTACCTTCAAAGCCGACAAAAAGGCCAAGTAGCCTTGAGGGAGAGGGCGATGACACTGCACGGCGATGCCTTGAAAGATGCGATCAGCCAGACGCGGGCGAAATGGGGATGGTTCGTCGCGCTCGGGGTGCTGCTGCTTGTCTTCGGCGGCATTGCCTTCGGCAATCTGTTCATCGCAACCGTCGCCTCGGTCTTTGTCGTGGGCTGGCTGATGCTGATGGCCGGCATTGTCGAAATCATCCATGCCTTCGGCGTGAAGACATGGGGCCGCTTCTTCTATTGGCTGCTCAGCGGCCTCCTCTACGCCGTCGCCGGCTTCTTCGCCTTCGACAATCCGGTCCTCGCCTCGGCGGTGCTGACCTTCCTCCTGGCGGTCGCGCTGCTTGCCTCAGGCGTGCTCAGGGCCTGGGTAGGCTACAGCCACCGGCCGCAGCCGGGCTGGGGCTGGGTGGTCGCGGCCGGCGTCATCAGCGCGCTGGCGGGACTGGTCATCGCCATGGGCTGGCCGGTCAACAGTGTGTGGGTGCTGGGCCTGTTCCTGGCCGTCGACCTGATCTTCCAGGGCTGGACCTTCATCGCCCTTGGCTTGGCGCTGAAGAGATAAATTCTGGTTGAGCATGATCTTAATCGGAAAACCGGATCCCACTTTTTGCTTCGCTGACCTTCGGTTCGGGACCATGCTCTAAAAAGCTATGGCCGCGTCCAGCCCGGAAAGCGGCCTGACGCCGGCGAGCAGTGCCTTCGCCTCGGCCTCGTCGCGCTTCATCTGGGCGACCAGCGCGTCAAGCCCGTCGAACTTCACCTCCGAGCGCAGGTAGCCGAAGAAGGACACGGCACAAATCTCGCCGTAGAGGTCGCCGGAAAAGTCGAAGACGAAGGTCTCCAGCAGCGGCGCGCCATTGTCGTCGACCGTCGGCCGGCGGCCGAAGCTGGCGACGCCATCGTGTAGCGAACCGTCGGCGCGGCGGAAGCGGACGGCATAAATCCCTTCCTTGAGCGTGGCTTCCGGCGAAAGCCTCATGTTTGCGGTCGGAAAGCCGAGTGTCCGGCCGAGCTGCTGGCCGCCGATCACCTCCGCCTCGACGGTGAAACGGTAGCCGAGCAAGCCGGCGGCCTCGGCCACATTGCCCTCGCACAGCAGCGTGCGTATGCGGCTCGACGACACCACCTCGGCGCTTTCGTCGCGAAACGCATCCACCAGCGTGACGCCGAAGCCGTGGCGCTCGCCGGCAGCCATCAGATAGGCCGGACCGCCCTGGCGGTCCTTGCCGAAATGGAAATCGAAGCCGGTGACGGCGTGGCTTATGCCGAGGTTGCGCTCGAGCACGCCGGTGACGAAAGCCTCCGCCGACAAGGAGGCGAACTCGCGTGTGAACGGCTGCTCGACCAGCGCCGCAAAGCCCAGATGCGACAACAGCCGTGCCTTCATCGGCGGCGGCGTCAGCACGAACAACGGCACGTCCGGTCTGAACACCTTTCGCGGATGCGGTACGAAGGTCAGCACCAGGGCGGGTACGCCTCGACGCTCCGCTTCGGCGCGCGCGCGTTCGAGCACCGCCTGGTGGCCGCGGTGGACGCCGTCGAAATTGCCGATAGCCACTACGCCGCCGCGCAGATGGGGCGGCAGCGGTGCGGTTGCGGAAATGCGTTCGAACATGGCCGTCATGGCTTGAACCTATTGCAGCCTGGGAATCACCGCGACCGGCCTGTAGCCATATTTTTCCAGGAAGGCCGCGAGCCTGGCCGGATCCGGCTGCAGCGTCTCACCGTAATCGCGGGCATGGATGCCGCCCGATACGTAGAGCACGTCGAAGCCATTGTCGGCCGCGCCCTTGATGTCGGTCATCATGCCGTCGCCGATGGCCAGAACTTGCGAACGCTCGACCCGGCGGCCGAGAATGACGGCGATCTCCTTCATGGCGACGTCATAGACCGGCGCGTAGGGTTTGCCGGCGATCAGCGTGCGTCCGCCAAGCTGTGCGTATTCGCGGGCCAAAGCGCCGGCGCACCAGATCATGCGTTCGCCGCGCTCGACGACGATGTCGGGATTGGCGCAAATGAAGGGCAGGTTCCTGGCACGCAGCCTCTGCAGAAGATCGGCATAATCTTCCGGCTTCTCCACCTCGTCATCGAACAGGCCGGTGCAGACCACGCCGGATGCTTCGAACTCCTCGACGAGTTCGACGTCGAGGCCCTCATAGAGCGTGAAATCCCGATCGGCGCCTATATGGAAGATCTTTCGCGGCCCTTCGGCGATCAGGTCGCGGGTAACGTCGCCGGACGTCACGACACGGTCGTAGGCGGAGGGCGGAACGCCGATGGCGCTCATCTGTGCCACCACGTCGGCGCTGCGACGCGGCGAATTGGTGATCAGCACGACAGGTATTTTCGCCGCGCGAGCAGCGATCAGCGCGGCAGCCGCCGCCGGGAAATGCCATTCGCCATTGTGCACCACGCCCCAGACATCGCACAGGATGGCTGAATAGGCTCCCGACAGGTCTGCGAGCGAACCAATGATGTCGGGCGAATCCGCCATGCCGTTGTCCCTGTACCATGATGCTTGCAAGCGCCGCGACCGACGGTCCGTAGCGGCCGGCCCGGATTAACCGAAGCATTTCGCTCTGTCACCAGCTTTCGTTGTGCCCGCAAGATTGCCGCCCGGGGACGCCGGCGAGGACGTGATGGCGAAAGCCTTCTTTTTCAGAGCCTTATGGGGCTTTGCCGCGCAGCAACATTGCCGATTGCGGACGTGTGGTTAACGGGCATTGAAAAACCGTGCCGACCTTGAACGTATTTTAGCAATCGGAAATTTAAACATGCATGCCATCGTCCGGAAAAAAACGGGGCGGGCGGGAACGCTGAAGGCAATGATCGGAAATTTCCGACGCGACAGACGTGGCAACTACTCCTTAATGACCGCAATCACCATTGTACCGCTGATGGGCGGGTTGGCGCTCAGCGTCGATTACGGAGAGTTGTTGCGCCAGAAGCACGAAACGCTGAACGCACTTGACGCGGCCGGCCTCGCCGCCGCCCAGCAGATCGCAGAGAAGCAGGAAATCAAGGACGCCATCGACGCCATGGCGCCGAACGGCAACACCAACGTGCCGGAGGGCCTTGCCTGGGGCTGGCGAACTGTATCGAGCAACCCACCGTTCACCGATGGTCGGCCGAACAGCGAGAGGGGCAACGACAAGGTGGTCGTGGTGCTGACCGACGGAGCCAATACTTATAGTGCCGTCAGCGACGGCAGCTACGCCAACAACAGGTCGACCTACGCCGCCTACGGCTACACTGGGCTGACCTATCCGGGATCTGGAAGCGTAACCCGCCTGTTCATGAATACCAGCACCGATATCGGCAAGACCACCTATACCGGTGCCAACTACACGGCAGCACTCGACGAGCAGATGAAAACGCTCTGCGCCAATGCAAAGAATTCGAACGTTCTGGTGATGACGGTGGCGCTCGACCTGTCGCCCACAGATGCCAGCGACAAGAAGGCAATCGATGCGCTGAAGGCGTGTTCGTCGGATTCGCGCTTCCGCAAGGATTCGGCCGACCCGAGCAAACCTGCCAAGCTGTTCTGGAATGCAACCGGCGCGACGCTGTCCGACAATTTCAAGGAAATCGCCAACGAATTGTCGAACCTGCGCATCGTCGGCTGAAGGCGATGGGATTGGCGACTAAGGCAGGGGGCCCGGCGCACTGGCGCAAAGGCTCCTGCCCTCATGCCCTTGCGGGTGATGGAAGCATGTGGTGAGTGTCCTCATCCGGAGATGCGCTCTTGCCTGAACCCGCCAACCACCTTGCCTTTGCGCTGGTCTGCCTCGGCATGGTGCTGACGCCCGGCCCGAACATGATCTATCTGATCTCGCGCTCGCTGTCGCAAGGGCCGAAGGCCGGGCTGATCTCGCTGGGCGGCGTGGCGCTCGGTTTTTTGTTCTACGTGCTGTCGGCGGCGTTCGGCATCACCGCGCTGCTGCTCGCCGTGCCCTTCGCCTATGATGTGCTGCGCCTTGCCGGCGCGCTCTATTTGCTGTGGCTCGCCTGGCAAGCGGTGAAGCCCGGCGGGCGCTCGCCCTTCCATATCCGCGAACTGCCGAAAGACAGACCGCGCAAGCTGTTCGCCATGGGCCTGATGACCAACCTGCTCAACCCAAAGGTGGCAGTGCTCTATCTGTCGCTGCTGCCGCAATTCATCAGCCCCGGCAAGGGCCACGTGCTGTCGCAGCTTCTGGTGCTCGGTGCCACGCAGGTCGCGATCAGCCTGACCGTCAACGCCATCATCGCGGTGACGGCCGGCTCGATCGCCATCTTCCTCGCCGGGCGGCCGCTATGGCTGGTGATCCAGCGCTGGATGATGGGCACGGTGCTGACCGCGCTGGCCGTCAAGATGGCAACCGACGCGCAACGCTGATCGGTCCTACATCGGCCGCCTGACCTGCTGTGCCCGCTCCGGTTCGACCACCCTGCGGTAGAGATGCCAGGTCGCGTGGCCAAGGATGGGCATGACGACGGCAAGCCCGGCAAATAGCGGGATCGAGCCGATGACCAGGAGCACGGCGACCATCAGGCCCCACAGCGCCATCTGCAGCGGGTTTGTCATAACTGCGCGCGCCGACGTCTCGACTGCCGAGACCGCGCCGACATCGCGGTCGAGCAGCAGCGGAAAGGCGACGACAGTCGTCGCCAGCACGATCGCGGCGAAGGCGAACCCGGCCAGGTTGCCGAGCAGGATCAGCGTCCAGCCCTTGCTGGTCGTCAGGACTTCGCGAATAAAGCCGACGATAGAGGCCGGAGGCTGATTGCCGTACAGGCTGGTGTAGATCGATTGCGCGGTGAACAGCCAGAGCAGGAACAGTACCACCAGCATGATACCGATGACTGCAATCGCGGGCAGCGCCGGCGAGTGGCGCACGTCGAGCGCATGCCACCAGGATGTATCCATGCCGAACTCGCGCCGGCGGCTGATTTCGTAAAGGCCGATAGCGGCGAACGGACCGACCAAAGCGAAGCCGGACATCAGCGGATAGATGAGTTGGATGGCGTTCGAGCCCGAGGTCCACTGCGTCAGGATCAGGCCGACCACCGGATAGATCAGGCACAGGAACACATAGTGCGACGGCTTGGCCCAGAAATCCTCTACGCCGAGACGGAGCGCATCGATCAGATCCTCGGTGCTGATGCGGCGCACCGTGGGCTGTACATGCATTCCACGTGCGTCCGCCACGACATGAAAGCCGGCCATAACCTTTCTCCCGTGTGTCGGGGCGGTCACCGCCAGGATGGCCGCCCGCAGCTGCCACTTCAAGAACGCCCGTATGATAGCGGATCTCGGCGTGCTTGTCGCCACCGCCCGGCGCCGGGGCGCCGGGCGGCTGAACGAACGGATTAGGCCGCGAAGCGATCGATCACCTCGGCCAGCGGCACGTGACCGAGGCAAGCGCCTGACCCGGCGGGCTTTTCGCCAGCCTCGACAGCAAGCGCGTATCGCACGGCCGGATCGGCTTCGATGCGGCGACGTAGCGCCGCCACCCTGGGATAAGCGGCGCCGTCGACCGCCTGGTGGAACTCCGCCCAGCGCGCCACGCCGATCAGCGTGGTATCGGCAAGCGTCAGCCGGCCGCCGACCAGGAAATCCGTGTCGAGGATCATCGCCTCCAGCTGGTCATGGCGGTTGGTAACGACCTTGCGGCCGAAATCACGCAAGGTCGCCAGCAGCACCGGTTCCGCCGATTCCATTTCATATGCGGCCCAGAGCGGGGTGAAGGCGGCGGTGAAACCGGTGTTCACGAAAGCCATTAGCTGGTGCATCCGGTCGGCCTCCGGCGAGCGAGGCTCGAAGCTGATACGGCGTTGCGTATCGCGGGCTTCGAGCCAGGCGGCAATCGCCATGGTCTCGGTGAGCACCCTGCCTTCGTCGGTGATCAACACCGGCGTTTCCTGACGGCCGTTGATGCTGGCATAGGCATCGTTCTTCATCTCAGCGAGCATGTCGACACGACACAGGCGGTAGCGTTGTTCGAGGCGTTCAAAAGCAGCGACAAGCCCCATCGAACTTCCCAGCGGGAAGCCGTAAAGGAGAATAGGTTCCATTTCTTTGTCTCTTCCATGATTTAGGGATCACGCTGCGCAGCGAAACTTGACCCTAAACGCTGGTCGCCCCATGTAAATTACGCACTATTCTGTAACCAGGTCCCCGCCATGAAAGATGTCGTCTCACGCTGCCCGATCGAGGAGACCATGCGTGTGCTCAGCGGTCGCTGGCCCACCTTGCTGCTCTATTATCTCAAGGACGGTACCAAGCGCTTCAGCGACCTGAGGCGTGACAATCCGACAGTGTCGCACCGCATCCTGGCGCTCGAGCTACGCAAGCTGGAGGAAGCCGGGATTGTGCGGCGAACAGCGCATGCCGGCTATCCGCTACACGTGGATTACGACCTGACGGAGCCCGGTCTCAAGCTTGTGCCGCTCATCGACGCCCTGGGCGATTGGTGGGAAGATACCGAGGACGATCGGGCCAGCCGGGCTACATCGACGCCGGAAACCAAACTCGTGGCGGCGGAATAGCCGCCCGGCGATCACCGCGCCGCAAAGAACTGCCGGCGAGAGCCCAGCGCGCTCCAAGCCGTTCATACATTAGATTCCGCAAGACCAAGGCGACCGGCTATGGGGCGCGCCATTGTGCCAGCCAAACCGGGACAAGGCACCGCCATCCGGCACCAACTCCTGTAGCATAGCTCGCCAATCCCGATCACGTGACCCGCCGTTCGATCTCGTTGCCCGATCAGATCGGCTTGACCATGCTGGCTGGCTGTCGCTTTTGATTCTGTGTGAATGAAGAGCCTACTTATGCTCTTGAAGTTTCTCCTGAGACTTTGCCATTTGATCGTCCCCAAGTTCCATATTGTGCATCGTTGCAATCAACCATTCATCATGATCCCGCGTCGCCACTACGCTGATTAATCCGCGCCGACGCGGCCATTCGTTTCCCATCGGATCGAGCGCGCCAGTCATGGACCACCGCAGGTCGAGCGTGGCAACATCAGGGCGGACAAGCCTGTTCCGCACGCTTTCGGCGGATAGGTGGCTGTGCTTGAACATCTTCTCAAAAATCGGGGCATGGAACTGCTCGATCTTGTCACGTCCAGTCGCCTGCATACCGAAGACGTTTGTAAATTCGGCATCTGCCGCGAATACGGCGGCAAAGGCGCGAGCATCGTGACGATTCCAAGCTTCGATCAGCCTGTGCGCGACACTTTCCACCCCTTCAGTTCGGACGTTGCCGGTAGCCATGCTGACCTCCTGCCATATAGTTCGGTTGCCATACTATATGGGCACCATATAGTTTGGAAAGATGGATAATCGGCCATACACGCAGTCTCTGCTTCTCTATGCTTATCAATCGTCGGCGAGCGCTTTGGTCCAGGTTCTCCGGGAGAGCGGCCATTCGGCAATCAAGCCCAAACACGGCGCTGTATTCGCCAACATCGACGCGGAGGGAACCCGACCCAGCGTCCTCGCAGAGCGTGCGGGCATCGGCAAAGCATCGATGGGTGAGTTGATCGATGAACTGGAGCGCCTCGGTTATGTTCGGCGTTCGCATGATCCGAACGACCGACGGGCCAAATTAATCGTTGCAACTGACGCGGCGCTTGCGGTGATCCGGACCGTCCACGATTTCAATCAGCGTCTCGAAGACCAATACCGAAGGCTGCTTGGTGCTCAGGCGTACGAATCGCTCCGGTCGTCACTGCAAGCGATATCCCCCAGCGAAAATTTGCAACCGAGGATACCTCGCCAGCGCTCGTGAAGCCGCAAAGGTAGGGCAAAAGAAACTCCCTGTCCGTGAATGCCTGACTGGGTATCGAGTCCCTGGGAGTGTCGAGCCCGAACAGCCGTCTGGGCGAATGCTGCCATCCGAGCAAGCCTGTTTCGATTGAGCGGTGAAATCAATCTGACACAGTGCCATCGCGTCGAAACCATTCATCACGCATTTTCACCGCCCTGCCCGGCAAAAGCCATGATCGCGGTTATGTCAGGCGGGCATGACCGTTACGAAAATCGCAAATTATGAGGCCCAACCAAGCCTAAGCAGGCGCGTGCTGCTCAGAGCTGCCGGCCTTGGCGCCCTTGCCGGGCTCACCGGATGCGCAACCGCCGTGCTGCCTACCGGCGAAAGCGCCGGTGTCTCTGCTTCCGCCGCCGGCACGCTGGCCGGCATCCGCGCTTCGGCGGGTCTCGGGCCGCTTGTCCCCGATGCGCAGATCGAGCAGGCGGCGCTGCAGCAGGCCGGCTATATGGCGCGCGGCGGCCGAATGAACCACACCACCGGCTGGGGGAAGGACTTTGCCTCGCGCGTCAAAGACAATGGCATTGCCGGCGCTGCCGCCGAAAACATCGCCGAAGGCCGCTTCGACCAGCAGAAGCTGTTTGATATCTGGGTGCATTCGCCAGGCCACCGCCGCAACATGCTCGACCCGCGCTTCACCCGCTTCGGCCTCGCTTATGTGCGCGACGGCCGCGACAGCACGCTTCGCTATTGGTGCCTTGTGCTCGGTAGATAATTTCCGCCATTTGGTCGGCGGAAGCCTGCAGGATGGCCGACCCGTCAGTCTTTGCGGCCGCCGCCGAGCAATTCCTCGACGTCCTGCGCACAAACCGGCCTGCTGAAATGATAGCCCTGCATTTCGTCGCAATTGTTCCTGCGCAGGAAAGCCACCTGATCATCTGTCTCAACGCCCTCGGCGATGACCCTCAGGTTGAGATTTTGCCCCAATGAAATCACCGCGCTGGCCACAGCCTGATCGTTCTCGTCGGCGGCGAGCCCTTGATGAAGGACTTGTCGATCTTCAGCCGCGCCACGGGAAAGGTCTTGAGTGCGCTGAGGCTGGAATAGCCGGTGCCGAAATCATCGATCGAGATCTGGACACCCAGGCTTTGCAGGGCGTTCATGGTGGCGACCGCCAGCTCGATATCCTGCATGATAAGGCTCTCGGTCACCTCCAGCTCAAGATACCTGGCCTCTAGGCCGCTGTCCTTCAGCGCGCTGACGATGCGATCGATCAAGTTGCGCTCCCTGAATTGCCGCGCCGACACATTCACGCAAACGGTCAAGGGCGGCAGTCCTGCGTCTTGCCAGGCTTTGTTCTGCCGGCACGCCTCATGCAGAACCCAGTCGCCGATCGGTACGATCAGACCTGTCTCCTCGGCGGTCGGGATGAACATCGTCGGCATTACCGTGCCAAGCGTTGGGTGGTTCCAGCGTATCAGCGCCTCGACCGCAAAAACCCGACCTGACCGAAGGTCCACCTGCGGTTGGTAGAGCAGCGTGAATTCCGAACGCGCCAAGGCGTTTCGCAACTCTTCCTGAAGCACGAATTTTTCATGCGCCCTGGTGTTGAACTCCGGAGCGTAAAACTGGAAATTATCGCGGCCGAACTCCTTGGCGCGATACATGGCCGCATCGGCATTTGCCAGCAGCGTATCGGGATCCGTTCCATCCTTGGGATAGTTGGCAATGCCGATACTGGCCGTCGCCCGCACAAGATGCGCTCCGAGCCGAACCGGCTCGGCGAGTGCAGCCCTGAGCTTTTGCAAGGTCTCGGAAACGAGATCGACGTTCGCCGGCTGGTCGAAAAGCACGACGACGAATTCGTCGCCGCCAAGTCGCACGACGGTATCGGTCGCCCGGACGCAGTCGACCATGCGACTTGCGACGATCTTCAGGAGCTCGTCGCCGGCATTGTGGCCGAGGGTGTCGTTGACGAATTTGAAATTGTCCAGATCGATGAACACCACCGTCACCCAGCGATCGTATCGCTGGGCGTACAAGACCGCCTGTGAAAGCCGGTCCTCCAACAAGGCGCGATTGGGAAGCCCGGTCAGCACGTCATGATTGGCCATGAAGTGGATCCGGTCTTCGGCCTGTTTGCGTTCGATGGCGATCCCGGCGATGCGCGTGGTGAAATCGATGAGGCGAGTCTCGGCCTCGGTCGGTTCGCGCACCGTCATAGAATACATCGCAAAAACGCCGAGCACGGCGCCCTGATGCGACAGGATCGGCGTCGACCAGCATGAACGCAAACCGTGTGGCCGCGCGAGTTCGCGATAGTCCTGCCAAAGCGGATCCTGCATGATGTCAGCGACAATCACCGGCTCGCGCCGATGGACTGCGGTACCGCAAGACCCTGCCCTTGGGCCTACCGCGGCGCCGTCGACGGCGTCGGTGTAGTCTCTCGCCAGGCTCGGCGCGGCGGCGTGGCGCAAGTGGCTGCCATCCTTGTCGAGCAGCAAGACCGAGCCGAATATCCCCGCCAGTTGGGACTCGACCAGACGCATGAGCCGCTCGAGCACGTCTTCGAGGGGAGCGCTCTTTGCGATCATCTCGAGGATATGCGCCTGCCCGTCGCGAAGGATTTCGGCCTGCTTGCGCGCAGTGATGTCGCGGGCAATGCCGACGAGGCCGAAAATGTTGTTCTGAACGTTGCGCAACGGCAGTTTCGTAGACAGGAACCATTTGCCGGTGCCTGACGCATCGACGACGAACTCCTCCTCGTCGATCATCGGTTGTCCGTCGCGCATCAGTTGCTGCTCGATGAGGGGAAATTTCTGCGCAAGATCCGGCGCGTGAAGGTCGAAGTCGCTCAGACCGATCATGTCGCTCGTGCTGTCTCGACCGCTGTCGGACGCAATGGCTCGGTTGGCGACGACGAAGCGGCTTTCGGTGTCCTTCACCCACATGTAGTCAGGCACCAGGTCGATCAGCGTCTGCAAGGAGATACGCTCGTCGACGACCAAGCGGTTGGCGCTGAGCTCGCTGATGTCCTCATGCGTGGCCACCCAGCCGCCGTCAGGCATCGGCTGATGGCAGACCTGAATTGTCCGGCCATCGGCGAGCTCCGCTGTCCAGTTCCCCGAAGCCGTGCCCGAATTGACTGCCCGGGCCAACGCCAGATAAGCGTCCGCATTCATTGCCGAGGTTCCGACAGCGACGCGCCGCTCGACGATTTCGCGCAGCGCCGCACCCGGCTGCAATTGCTCCGGTGCAAGGCGATAGATTTCCGCATAGCGTCGATTGCACAGGATCAGCCGTTCATCGGCATCAAAGAAACAGATGCCTTGCGAGATGTTCTCTATCGCGGTCTGGAACCGCAGTGCCTGGTCCTGAAGTGCCGCAATCGTGGCGCGAAGCTCGCGCTCGAGGGCCTCATATGAGGCAGTCGCCAGTTGTGCCAGCGTCGTCAAATTTGCGGATTCGGGCGCGTCGGCGGTTTGCCTGGATGACTTCGTGGCCAAACACAATTCCTCCCGCTGATGCCTGAGGCAAGCAAAGGAGGCTCGCCTTCAACCCAAAAGCGACTGCATATTGGTCCGGATATACTAATGGCAGGTGAACCTGACTCAACGCCGACGCTACCGGCACAGGCAACGGAAGCCCTGAGCCGGTCGCGGTGCCGGAGCCGTGAGACTTAGTCCATATGCGCGGCAGGCGCGCCACCGGCGGGCGGCGCAGCCTTTGGCTTGCGCAGCAGGAATACAAAGGGGACAGCAAGCAGTGTCATCATCATTAGCAGCTTGAAGTCATTGACGTAGGAGATCATCATCGCCTGGATATTGACCATGCGATCCATCAGCGACAGCGCCGTCGGATCGCCGCCCGCCGCTGCCGGCGATGCCGCCCAGAGGTTGGGATTGAACGGATTGATATAGGCCGATAGCTCGGCGTGGTTGATCTGCGTGTTGCGTACCAGCAGAACCGTCACCACCGATACGCCGATCGACGAGCCAAGATTGCGCACCAGGCTGAACAGCGCCGTTGCATCGGTGCGGAAACGTGCGTCGAGCGTGGCGAAAGCCACGGTGGACAGCGGCACGAACACCATTCCCATTCCAAGGCCCTGGATGACGCCGGAGCTGAGGATAAGCCAGTTGTCCATCTGCGGCGAAAAGCTCGACATCGTGTAGAGCGATTGCGCGGTCAGCAGGAAGCCGACGACGACGAGGATCCTGGCATCGATCCTGTGCATGATCCGCCCGACGAACAGCATCGCGATCATCGTGCCGACACCGCGCGGCCCCAGGACGACGCCGATGGTGAGGGTCGGATAGCCGAAGATGGTCGACAGCATTGGCGGCAGCAGCGACATGCTCGCCAGGATGAGCACGCCCATGACAAAGATGAACGCCAGCCCGGTGACGAAATTGCGATCGAGGAAGATCTTGGGGTCGATAAAGGGGTGCTCCGCCGTCAACGTATGTATGGTGAATACCCAGAAGCCGGTGATGGAAAGACCAAGCTCGATCCATATCTCGATCGAGGAAAACCAGTCGACCTCGCCGCCGCGATCGAGCATCAGCTGCAGCGCGCCGACACCGAGCGAGAGCATGGTGAAGCCGAAGAAATCGAAGCTGCGCACCCGCCGGGCGACGCTGGGAAGATATGCGGCCATGCCGAGGAAGGCGATGATGCCGACCGGCAGGTTGATGAAGAACACCCAGCGCCAGTTGAAATTCTCGGTCAGCCAGCCACCCAGCGTCGGGCCAAGGATCGGTCCCAGCATGATGCCCGCGCCCCAGATAGCCATGGCCTGGCCGTGGCGTTCCCTGGGGTTGATGTCGAGCAGGAAGGTCTGCGACAGCGGCACGATGGCCGCGCCGAACACGCCTTGCATGAGCCGGAACAAAACGATGGTCTCAAGGCTCCAGGCGATGCCGCACAGCATTGAAAAGACGGTGAAACCGACCACGGCCGTCAGGAACAGCTCCTTGCGACCGAAGCGGTCGGCCAGCCAGCCGGTCACCGGCGTCATGATCGCCGCGGCAACGATGTAGGAGGTCAACACCCAGTTGATGTTGTCGGGGGAGGCGCCGAGATCGCCGGTCATGGTCGGCAGCGCAACGTTGGCGATCGTCGTGTCGAGCGCCTGCATGATCGTCGCAAGCATGAGCGCAACTGTGATCAGGCCGCGGTGCGGTACTTCGCGAAAGGGTTCTGGGCTGCTCATGACGTAAAACTTCCAGCAGGTAACAAAAACGTGTACATTAGGTTTCCGGACGGCGAGGCCCCGCTGTAGAGAGACCCTCATCGCGGTGGGACGCGAGCATCGATGTGGGGGTTACATCGACTGAGCGTCTCGCAAAGCGGGCGCCTGCCGCCCGGAAACCTGAGGACCGAAGATCCTGCGCGGCGTTGTCTGCTCAGGCAGGCTACAGCGCAGCCCGTCTACGCATTCAACTTTTCCTGCGCCTCCCTCGGACCAATCCTGCATCCATCTCGCTGTTTGCTATGCGGCCGCTACCAGGCCTCTTTACCTGGCCTCGCCTGCCGTGGCGCGGCGGAAAATGCTCGGCAGCCCGTGGGAAACGCCGGTGTCCACCGTGACGGTCGCGCTCATGCCGGTGCGCAGCGCCGCCTTGGCGTCGGCATCGGTCAATTCCAGGCGGACCGGAATGCGCTGCGTGACCTTGACCCAGTTGCCGGTAGCGTTCTGCGCGGGCAGCAGCGAGAACTCGGCGCCGGTGCCGGCGCCGATCGCCTTGACGGTGGCTTCGAACGTCTTGCCCGGATAAGTATCGACCATGATTTCGGCCTTCTGGCCGGGTTTCATGTTGGTGAGCTGGGTTTCCTTGAAATTGGCGTCGACCCAGGTGTCGCCGGTCTCGACCAGCGAAAACAGCGGCGTGCCCGAACCGACATACTGGCCGACCTTGAACGAAGCGGCCTGGCTGATGATGCCGTCGGCAGGTGCCTTGACCGTGGTCTGGACCAGATCGTAGGCCGCCTTGTCGCGTGCGGCGAGCGCCGCCATTACCGTTGGATGCTTGTCGGTCTCGATGTCGGGATTGCCGCCAAGTGCCGCCTTGGCGCTGACGATCCCTTGCTGGGCCACGGCCAGCTGCTGCTTCGCCTTGTCGAGGTCGTTCTTGGCTTCGTCCAGAGACGACTTGGCGTTGATGCCCTTCTGGGCAAGGTCGGCGGCGCGGTCATATTGCGACTGCGCGTACTGGACCTGGCTTTCGTCGGACTTCTCCTGCGCCAGCGCCTGGCTGTAGGCCGCACGCAACTGCTCGACATTGAGCCGTGCGCCGGCCACCGCCGCGTCGGCCTGGGCCAATGCGATCCGGTAGGGCTCGGGATCGATAGCGAACAACACGTCGCCCTGCTTGACAGACTGGTTGTCGAAAATGTCGACCTGAACGATGCGGCCCGCCGTATCGGCGGCTATCGACACCTTGGCCTGCTGCAGATTGGCGTTCTCGGTCTCCTGATAGCGGCCGCCGGTCACCCAGACATAGCTGCCGCCGGCGATCAACGCAGCGGGCAGCACAAACATCAAAAGGAAGCGGCCGGCACGGCGCTTCTTCTTCGGCGCCACCGGTGCCGGAGCTATCTGCGGAGCGACCGTTACCGGAGCTGCCGCCGGCTTCGCGGGAGCTTCCATCTGCAGCTTGGCCGCATTCTCATCTAGTTTGGCTACCGCGTTCATCCTGCTGCGCCTTCCGTATTCTTCACTTTTTCCGAGGGCGGCGTCTCACCATCCGCAAGATTCTGCACCATCATCTCCAGCGCCTTGACCAGGACGCGGCGATCTTCTGGCGAAACGCCAACGAGCGATTCCTCATAAACCTCGCCGGCAAGGCTCTTGACGTGGGCGTAGGCCGCGTTCGCCTTGGCGGTCGGGAAAATCATGCGCACTCGCCTGTCGGTTGCGTCGGGACGGCGCTCGATCCAGCCGCCCTCCTCCATGCGATCGACAAGACGCGAGACGCTGATCGGCTCGATTTCGAGAAGCTCGGCAAGCCGCGCCTGCGCGACACCCGCCTCCTTGGCGACACGTACCAGAAGCCGCCATTGCGCCGAAGAAAGGCCGAAACCACTGGCGCGCGCCTCGAAGCGCTTGCGCATCAGGCGCTGCACGTCGTGGATCAAAAAGCCCAATCTGTCGATGCCATCGGAAACCATGAGCGACATATATAATAAGCGTGCTCATAATTCAAGGAGCCCGATTGTACCTGAAGCCGGCAAGTGTGCATGGCAGTCGGTGCAGGGCGATCGTGGTTAGCAATTTATTACGCCGGGCGCTTGTGACGAGCATGCAGAAGATCGGCGTTCAGATGCTCAGACTATCGATCTCATCCAGGCGGAAAACGCTTCGATATGCGCTTGTCGGGGGTGATTGGCTACGCAGGCAAGGTAAAAGCCATAGCCTGGCAGACAGAGATCATGTGCCTTGACTAGCCTGCCAGCCTCGAGTTCGCCACTGACGACCACATCGCTGCAGATAGCGATACCTTGGCCTGCCGCTACCGCGTCAATCGCGTGCAGCTCTTCGCGGAAGCTTAGGTCCCATGCCTGGTTGGCATTGGGGATGCTGGGATCGATCGAGCGTGCGATCGCCAGCCATCGTTGCCAAGTCGGCGCTTCCGGGTCGCGGTTCGTCCAATTGAAATGGATGAGCGGGTATTGCAGCAGATCGGCGGCGCGCTCGATCTGTCGGTCGCCTCCTGCGAACAGCTCCGGGCTGCATACCGGAAAGAATGCGTCCCGAAAAATTTCCTGCGCGGGAACATCCCGCGGCATCCTGCGCGCATAGCGGATCGCGACGTCGGCGTCACCGGCTCGCAGGTCCAGAACGGCGTCTGTCCCGATGATCTCCAGTGGAATGTTCGGATGCTGTTCGCGCCACTTCGACAGGCGCGGAACCAGCCATCGGCTGGCAAATGCATTTGGGCTCGTCACGCGCAACGGGCGTTGGCCAACTCCGGCCGAGGCTGATGCTATTGCCGCAGCGAAAGCGTCGAAGCCGCTGCAAATTACCGGGAATAGCCGTTCGCCCACGCCTGTGAGCACGAGCGGTCGTGGGCGCCGCCGGAACAGCAGTTGCCCACAGACCTCCTCCAGCAATCGAATCTGGTGGCTGATGGCCGTTGGCGTCACTCCGAGTTCCGTCGCGGCCTTCCTGAAGCTCATCAGCCTGGCAGCGGCTTCGAAGGCGCGAAGCGACCCGAGCGGCGGAAGTTTTCTCATCCAGGCAGTTTAGATGAATTTAGCTCATCCAGCGACTGAGATATTCGATTTTGCAGCGAATGGCGCCGCATGAGATCATTATGATCCGGTGAACGACAGCGGCCTGTCCAACCGTGCTGGATCACGAAGGGTATCCCTCGATGAGCATGTTCAAGCTTATAGACGGTTCCGAGCCGACGTTGCAGGCGCCAGATATCGCCCGGCTCAGGCAGGCGATTAGCGGCGATCTGATCCTTGCGGATGACCCTGGCTATGACCAGGCGCGCAGAGTTTGGAATGGCATGGTCGATAAGAGGCCGGCGGCTGTCTTCTATTGCGCCGAATCCAGCGATGTCGTCACGGCCGTCAACTTCGCCCGATCGCAAGGCTTCCTCGTCGCCGTCCGCGGCGGTGGTCATAACGTCGCCGGCAGTTCGGTATGCGACGGCGGCTTGGTGATCGATGTGTCACGCATGAAGCGGATCGAAGTCGACCCGATCCGCCGTGTTGCGCGCGCAGAAGCCGGCCTAAACCTGGGCGAGTTCGACGCAGCCACACAGGTCCATGGTCTTGCGACGACCATGGGTGTCAACGCGGATACCGGCATAGCCGGACTGACACTCGGCGGCGGGTTCGGCAAGCTTGGCCGCAAACATGGACTGAGCTGCGACAACCTTGTCGCTGTCGAAATCGTGACGGCGGACGGCCGGTTGCTCACGGCAAACGCGGCCGAAAATGCAGATTTGTTCTGGGGCATTCGGGGCGGCGGCGGCAATTTCGGAATAGTCACCACCTTCGAATACAAGCTCCATCCCGTGGGTCCGCTCCTCATCGCGGGATCGATGCTATACCGCTACGAAGAGGCACGCGAAGCGATGCGGTTCTATCGTGCGTTCTCGAGCGGCGCCCCGGATGAGCTGAGCCTGGATGCAGCACTTGTGACGGCGCCCTCGGGCGAACGCTTCTTCAGCATATCGGCGTGCTACATCGGCCCACTCGACGAAGGCCAGCAAATCATTCAAGCTCTGAGAGAGTATGGCACGCCAGTTGAGCGCCGGATTGCTCCTGTCCCCTATCTTCAAATCCAATCGGCCGGGGACAGCCTCTTTCCGCGCGGGCGGCGCTACTACTGGAAGGCGCAGTTCATGCGCGAAATCACAGATCAGGCGATCGATACCATGCTTGCGGCTTACATGACTGCACCCAGCGAATCGCTTCTGGTCCTGCAGCAGGTTGGCGGCGCCATCTCGCGAGTACCGATGGACGGAACGCCCTACGCCAACAGAGATGCACTTTACGATTGCTTCCCGATATCGATCTGGGACAATCCGTCTGACGACGAAACGCACATCCGATGGGCGCGCGACCTGTGGGATGCAATGAGACCGTTCTCGACCGGCGGCGTCTATGCGAATAATCTCGGCGAAGAGGGCACTGATCGGGTTCTGGCGGCTTACGGCGAGAATTATCCGAGATTGGCCGCACTAAAGAACAAGTATGATCCCACCAATTTCTTTCGCTTGAACCAAAACATTAAGCCTGCGGCCTGAGCGACCGCCCCAGGCCGATGCTCGAAATTCTGCGGCGCTGCTACAGCTCCAAATTCCAGTTCTGGCCGACCAGATCCTTGCCGAAGGAATGGTGGCGCTCCTCGTTGGTCAATTTAAAGCCCGCAGCCTCATAGATGTGGCGAGCGGCGGCGAGAACGTCGTTGGTCCACAGCGTCAGTGTCGTGTAACCCGTGGCGCGGCAAAAGCCGATGCATTCCTCGACCAGCCGCTTGCCGATACCGAGGCCGCGCGCCGCCGGCTCGACATAGAGCAGGCGCAACTTCGCCACCGCGTCCGACTGGCGCACGACGAAGACCGAGCCGACGACCTCCCCTTCCCGCTCGGCGATCCAGCTGCGTTCCCATTTCGGATCGAAGGATTTGACGAAGGCACTGAGGATTTCGGCGACCAGCGCTTCGTAGGTTTCGTCCCAGCCATATTCCTGTGCGTAGAGCAGGCCCTGGCGATGGATGATCCAGCCGATGTCGCCGACTTGCAGGGACCGCAGCATATAGGGAATTTTGGGTTCGGCGCTTCCGCCCAGCAGAAGCTGCACCGTCTGCATGGCCTTGACCAGCCTGTCCTGTTCGGCAACCGAAAGCCGTTCGAGCAAAGCCGCCACCTGGTCGTGCGAACCCTGGTTCAGCGGCGCGAAGGCCTGCCGCCCGGCCTTGGTCAGCGCGATCGACGAGCGCCGCGCATCCGCCTCGATCGTGGCGCGCTCGACCAGATCACGCTCCTCGAACTTCTTCAGCAGCCGGCTGAGATAACCGGCATCGAGGCCGAGATCGCGCGCAAGGTCGGTGGCGGTCAGGCCATCGCGATGCGCCAGCTCATAGAGCACCCGCGCCTCGGTCAGCGAGAAGGTGCTTTTCAGCAGCCCTTCGTCGAGCAGCCCGATCTGGCGGGTGTAGAAGCGGTTGAAGGCCCGCACCGCGTCGATCCGCTCTTTGCCTGGGTGATCATGAATGGTCATGGCATCCTCCTCCCGGCAAGATCAGCGATTTAGTTGACTTGGTCAAGTATCCGTTTGAAGCAATTGTCCTGATGATGCTCACCGGGCGCCTTGACTCGCGCGAGTTGCCAGCCTATTTCAGCGCCACGTTAGCACTCCCCCAAGATGAGTGCTAACCACATGTCCGGCGCCGCCGGACGGAGGAACTGTTCTCACCATTCTCATCGAGGAATAAAAAATGGCAAAGTCGAAGTTCCGCCCGCTTCATGACCGCGTGGTCGTTCGTCGGGTCGAATCCGAATCCAAGACCGCGGGCGGGATCATCATCCCCGATACGGCTAAGGAAAAGCCGCAGGAAGGCGAGATCATCGCCGTCGGTTCCGGCGCCCGCGACGAAGCCGGCAAGCTCGTCCCGCTGGACGTCAAGGCCGGTGACCGCATCCTGTTCGGCAAGTGGTCGGGCACCGAAGTCAAGCTCAATGGCGAAGACCTTCTGATCATGAAGGAATCCGACATCATGGGCATCATCGGCTGAATATCGGCCTCACCCTCGTTTAAATCTTCGGGCTCAATCCAAGCCCCTGCCAGGAGCTAAAAATGGCTGCCAAAGACGTAAAATTCTCCCGCGACGCTCGTGAGCGCATGCTGCGCGGCGTCAACATCCTCGCCGACGCGGTG